>JAOAPR010000239.1 GCA_025463005.1 Bryobacterales bacterium
CGTTATACGTTGAGCCATCTGGCGCATGACGTAAAGAATCAGACCGGCCTCGGCGTCCCTGCCCGCGACTGGTTCCCGATTTCTTTCATGTCGACTTTCAGCGACTGGAGCGACCTGGTTCATGGGCCGCAGGCCGGCTGGGGCCAGTTGAGCTGCGGCTGCCACCCGAACTGCGGCGTGGGCATGGCCGTCATGGTGGACAAGGAAACCAAGGAAAAAGTGCCGGTGACCGCGTTTTTGAAGGCGGATCAATTGGCCAAGGACGTGGCTCGCGTCAACGATGCCGCGCGCGGCAAGTGGCTGTCGATCGCCGGCATGGCGCTGGCGGTGGCTCGCAACTACGATTCGTTCCAGTCGCCCACGCACTTCAAACTCAGCGACATGATGAAGAAGTTCGATAAGACGTTCGGGGCCACCGGCAAGAGCTACGGCAAAGTCGGTAAGGACCGCACGATGGACGATATCGAACAGCGCCGCCGCGACCGGTGGAACTTCCTGTTCATCGCGGGTATGTGGTTCCAGGATCTGTTCAATTACGATTTCCGCCGCACCGAGCAGTGCATCATTCCCTACGCGACGCAGGAAGGCGAGATCAGCTTCTGCGCGTATAACACCGGCGTGGGCTGGCGTAACATCGTCGAGAAAATGCACATGACCGCGACGCTCACCAAGTGGTACGAAGAGCATGGACGGCATGAAATCATCGCCGGCGGCAAGGCCGTTAACCTCCCGAGCAAGGACCACACTCTGGTGTTGCGCGCGGAGGACGTCAATCACGGGTTGCAGCACGATCTGGACAAGCTCGGCATCGCCAAGACCGCGCGCGAAGAGAAGAAGCGAGCTCGCGACCAAAAGGCCAAGGACGCCGAGATGATGAAGATGTATCGCGAAGTGGTGCTCGGCGAAAAACCGCAGACCGATGTGGTGCCGCTTACCGCGATCGCCCCGGCGCCGAAGCCGGCTGTGGCTCAGGAAGAAGTCGGGTCGTTCGGCGATTAGATCGGCGGCGACTGAACCGTATCTCATTAGTCTCGCTTAACGAAAAGGGCCGGGCATCACGCTCCGGCCCTTTTACTTTCTGGGGGTCCCCCATGCCGCTGGTTTTACTCCCCACGGCGGGAGTCCGGTCTCTGTGCCGGCAACATCCACTGATACGCAGGCCCTCCACAGCAGAATCTAGAATGCTGTTTCCTGGCCGGTTCGGCTCTCCAGCGGACGAGCGCGCGAACTCCTTGATTTGAAGTTAAGGGGTGGGTGCTTCGTGATGCGGCGAGGTTTAGCGCGAAGTTGTGAAGATGAGGGGGAATATTAGTGGCAGCGGGAGTGTGACGCGGGGATCACTTCCGATAAGGGAGGATGGGTCCGAAGAACGTCCGTACTCGACCTAGTGTCGTCTGACACCATTTAGCCCCATTCAGTCTCTAGTCGACCAGTTCCACTACGTGCTGCCCGCGACACACCTTCATCATCAGATCCAACGGTGAGAGATGGCAAACCTGGGACAGCCCGCGAATTTCCGTGCTCAACGGGGTCAGGGTTTGTTCGAAGTTTCCGGTCGCGGAAATTCGGAGGCAGTCCCCGTTTGCCCGGTTTGCCCCGAGCTCTTAAGCCTGAGGCTTCGTCTGCCAGAGGCCGAGCATTGCGCCGGTCGGGTCGACGATGATGCTTAGCCAGCCCATGCCCATGACTTCGGTGACGTCCTTCATGATCTTCGCACCTAAGGCCTGAGCATTCTTGGTGGCCGACTTAATCTCCTGGACTTCCACGTACGGAAGCCAGGCCGAACCAGCGCCAGGGATGAGCTGTTTCATGATCCCACCGCCGGTTCCTTTTCCGACTTTGATCAGCGTATAGGCGAGATCCCCCATCGGGACATCTTCGAGGGTCCAATCGAAAAGTTTTCCGTAGAAAGCTTTGGCCTTATCCACGTCCGTGGTGTTCAGTTCGACGTGTACAAAGGGGTTTGCCATCAGGATTTGCGGGCGCCGCGCTGCGGACTCTTCAAGTTGGTTTGCCGGCGCTTGCGCGCCTTGCGCTTGGGCTTGGTGATCAGAAACGTCCCGCTGCCCATTGATACGGCTTTATAGAGCTTATCGTCTGCCATAGTGAGATTCCATTGTACCCTGTCATGTTACGCTCACTTCAGATGTTCGTCCGCTTCCTCCTGTCCCTGGCCTTCGCCGGTGTCACTTTCGCGCAACCCTCCACCTCGCTCTTCTCGCAGGTCGACGAGGTGCTGCGGACCCTTTCGGATATCACCGGCTGGAAGGTCCAGCGAACCGTCCCGGCCGAAATCCTCTCCAGGGACAACTTTCGCAAGATGGTGGAAGAAGGAGTTAAAGACGCCGAGACCAACAAGGAGACCCGCGCGGCCGAAATCGCGCTGAAGATGTTCGGCCTGGTTCCCCAGGATTTCAACCTGGCCAGGGAGTCAGGGGATCTACTCGCCGAACAAGCCGCCGCGTTCTACGATTACAAGAAGAAACGGCTGTTCGTCCTCGATTCCACCCGGACCGATAATGAACAGCTCATCGCGCTAGCCCATGAACTGGCTCATGCGCTGGCCGATCAGCAGCACCCGCTGCGAAAATTCATCAAAGACGCCGATAGCGACGAACCCGCCACAGCGCGGCAGTCGGTCATCGAAGGCCAAGCCACCTGGCTGAGCTGGGCCTATCTTTCTAAGAAATCCGGCGGGCGCGGTGAGGTCCCAAAGGCGCTGGTCGATAAGCTGGCCGAGGGCGCGGGCGCTTCAGGAGAGGACTTTCCTGTCTTTTCCCAAGCTCCCTTGTATATTCGCGAGTCCCTCACCTTTCCCTACACCGAAGGCATGCGCTTTCAGGACGCTGTGTATCGTGAGCTGGGCCCGGCTGCCTTCGAGCGCATCTTTCGCGATCCCCCGCGCAGCACGCAGCACATTTTGCATCCCCAGACTTACCTGGCGTCCCGCATTCCGACAATGCCTGCCCCGCCCCGCCTGGAAGACGCCCGGAGTTTTCGAATGTTGGCGGACGGGGATGTGGGTGAGTTCGATTACTCGGTGCTGCTGCGGCAGTTCATCGGCGAAACGGAAGGGCGAGAAGCCGCGGCGCATTGGCGCGGCGGGGTGTATCGTCTCTACGAGCACAAACACGCGAAGTATCCGGTCCTGACCCACTCCTCCGAGTGGGACTCGCCCGAGGCCGCGCGCACCTTCTTCGAACTCTACCAGCGGGTCCTGCGAGCGAAATGGAAGAAGCTGGACATCGCCTCTTCTTCGCCCACACAAGTCAGCGGCTCGGGTGATAATGGGCGGTTTTCATTACATTTGGACGGCGTCACCGTCCAGAGTATCGAGGGGATTCAATCTCCGGAAAGGGTGCGGTAGACTGTCTCTTATGCGTCATGCCATGTCGGCTAACATTCTAGCGTTGGGGCTCGCTGTGGGGCTTTCGGTTCAGGCCGCTTCACCCGTGCCCCGTCCTTCCAAGGAATTCACCGTCACCACGCCGCAGGGTCAACAGATTCTGCTTTCCAGCCTGAAAGGCAAGGTCACGGTAGTCCAGTTTCTATTTACCTGGTGCCCGCATTGCCAGGCTTTCTCCAAAGTGCTGACGCAGCTCAACGCCGAATACGGCCCTCGCGGATTCCAGGCGTTGGGCGTAGCCTTTGACGATGATGATCCGAAGATGCCGTTGAAGGACAAGGCCGTGGCTTACGCTCAGCAATACGCGGGATTCCCGGTCGGTATCTCATCGCGCGGACCGGTGTTGAGTTACCTGGGAATTTCGGAGCTCGAGCGCATCGGTGTCCCCCAGATCGTCGTAATCGACCGCAAGGGCCAGATCCGCGAACAGAGCACCCCGCAGGGAGGCGGACCGCTGGGTGACGTGGGACACCTTCGGCCGCTGATCGAGACCCTGCTCGCCGAAGGCGGGGCACCGAAGGCTCCCGCCAAGAGCGGGACTGCGAAGAAAACAGCCGAGAAGAAAGCCAGCGAATAAGGAAAACACGAACCATGCGCATCGCCACTGTTTCCGTGCTGCTCGCGTCTACTTTGGCGCTCCAGGCAGCCGCGCCCGTTCCACGGCAGAGCAAGGAATTTACGATTACTCTGCCGTCCGGGAAGCAAAGCCTGCTTTCGAGCTATCGCGGCAAGGTGGTGCTGATGGCGTGCATGTTCACTACCTGCCCTCATTGCCAGGCTCTCTCAAAGATCATCACCAAGCTGCAGAACGAACTAGGGCCGCGCGGATTCCAGGCGGTGGGTGTGGCCTTCAATGACGAAGTGAACACGCCGAGCACCGCCACCAACTCGCAGGTGACCGCCAGCTTTGTGAACCAGTTCGAGGTCGGTTTCCCGGTCGGATACGCGCCTCGCTACAGCATGATGAGTTATCTGGGGCTTTCCGATGTGGAGCGCTGGGTAGTTCCGCAAATCGTGGTCATCGACCGCAAGGGAATGGTCCGGGCGCAAAGCAACGCGCAAGGGAGCGCGGACCTGCAGACTGAAGGTTACTTGCGGAAATACCTGGGAGAACTGCTGGATGAGGGCGCTCCGGCTAAGTCGTCCGCGCCATCCAAAGCTCCTGCTAAGAAGGCGGTCGACAAGAAGACCAGCTAGTCTATGTGGGCGGGCTAAAGCCCGCCGCAGGTCTGGAGACCTGCCCTACAGCGCGGCTGCGATTGCTTCCGCGATCTTGCGCCCGTGAAACCGGCCGTTTTCGATAAAAATCTCGTTGGTGTGCATTCCCGCCACGAGCACGCCCGCCAGATACATTCCCTTGCGATCACTCTCGAGAGTTTCCGGATGCGTGTTCGGCCGCCCGCTCTCGGCATCGAAACGAATTCCGTGTTTTTCCAGAAACTCCAGGTCGGGCCGATAGCCGGTCATCGCGAACACGAAATCGTTGTTGAGCAGCTTTTCACCTTCGGGAGTCTGGATGCGCACGAACGTTTCGCCGATCTCGAGCACGATGGAGCGGAAGTAGGCAGGGATCTCTCCGTTCTTGATGCGATTCTCGATGTTCGGTTTGATCCAGTACTTGACGTTGTCGTGGATCCCCGGGCCGCGATGCACCAGGGTTACGCGCGCTCCGGTCCACCACAGCTCCAGCGCTGAGATGGCCGCGGAGTTTTTCGCGCCGACCACCAGGACGTCGTGATTGTAATAGGGATGCGCCTCTTTGTAATAGTGGATCACCTTGGGCAGATCCTCGCCCGGCACGTTCAGCCGATTGGGCACGTCGTAATAACCCATCGACAGGATCACTTTTTTCGATTCGTACTGGCGCGGGCAGCCGTGCGCGTCCACGGCGTGGGTAACGAACGCGCCGTCCTCGCCGGTGATTCCCTCCACGCGTTCATACTGGCGGATATCGAGCTTGTAGTGATCGGCGACTCGGCGGTAATACTTGAGTGCTTCGGTCCGCACCGGCTTCTCATTCAGCGAAGTCATCGGAATATCGCCGATTTCGAGCAGCTCGGGCGTGGTGAAAAACACCATGTTGGTGGGGTAATTGTAGAGCGAGTTGACTACGCAGCCCTTGTCGATCAGCACAGCACGCACGTCGCGCCGCTTCAGCTCGATGCCGCACGCCAGGCCGGTGGGCCCAGCGCCCACGATCACGACGTCGAAACTTTCCACTACAACATCCCTTCGACGCTGGTATACACGTCGGCCAGCGCCTTCGCCAGCGCCGACGGATCCTTCCCGCCCGCCTCCGCCATATCGGGACGCCCGCCGCCTTTTCCGCCGACAGCCTGCGCGATCGCACCTACGAGCTTGCCGGCGTGGACCTTGCCCGTCAGGTCTTTCGTGACGCCGATGACAATCGATACGTCCGAGCCCTCGGTGCTCGCGAGCGCCACCACAGCAGTCTTCCACTTGTTACGGAGGGAGTCCACGAGCGTGCGAAGCTGCGGGCGGTCGAATCCGTTCACTTGCGCGGAGAGTACTCTTACGCCCTTCAGGTCGCGAGCCTGCGATTCGAGGTCGCCGGCCTGGCTCTGTGCGAATTTGGTCTTGAGCTGCTGAAGCTCGTGCTCGAGCGCTTTCTCGCGGGCCACCAGCTTTTCCAGGTCGACGCCTGCGTACTTCGCGAGTTGCGCCTGAGTCTCCTGGAATCGCTTGAGCGCACCTTCGCCGGTAATCGCTTCGATGCGGCGCACCCCGGCGGAAATCGAGCCTTCGTAAACGATTTTGCAGATGCCGATATCGCCTGTGCGAGTGACGTGCGTGCCGCCGCAAAGCTCTCTGCTGAAACTATCTATATGCACTACTCGCACGCGATCGCCGTATTTTTCGCCGAACAGGGCCATCGCACCTGTCTGTAGAGCCTGATCGAGATCCATCACGTCGGTTTGAACTTCGCGGTTCGCCAGGATCTGCTCATTCATCAGCCGCTCGACTTCGGCCAGCTCATCCTGGTCCATTGCGGTGTAGTGGGTGAAGTCGAATCGCAATCGCGATGGGTCGACGACGCTGCCTGCCTGCTTGACGTGTGTGCCGAGCACCGTACGCAGAGCGGCATGAAGGAGATGAGTCGCGGTATGGTTGCGCTTAGTGGCTTCGCGCAGACCGCGGTCCACAATAGCGATTACCGTGTCACCTGGTTTCAGAGGGCCGGAGCCCTGCACCCGGTGAACAATCTTTCCAGGGGCCGGTGAAACGGCGGTATCCACGATTACGAGGGATCCAGCGGGCTTCAGCGTCAGCATTCCTTTATCGCCAACCTGGCCGCCGGCCTCTGCATAAAACGGCGTGCGATCGAGGACCACTTCGTCGCCTTGTACCGCCACTACAGTCGCCTCAGTTTCCAGAAGCTCGCGCCCGACAAACTCGGTCTTCGGGAGAGCCTGGTAGACGGGATTGACCTGGGCTTTCTCCGCTCCCTTCCAGCTCGCACGAGCGCGGGCGCGCTGCTTTTCCATCTCCGCTGCGAAGCCTTCCGCATCGATCGAGATGCCCAGCTCGCGCGCCATGTCCTCCTGCTCTTCAAGAGCGAGGCCGTATGTATCGTACAGCTTGAAGCTGGCAGCTCCCGAGATTGCGCCGGTCGTTGCTCCACGTTGGGCTTCGTCCTGGAAGAATTTCTCGGCCACCTGGAACGTGGTGGCGTAGCGATGTTCCTCGTCCTTCACGACGCGGGCGACCCGTTGCACGCTTTCCATCATTTCGGGATACGCGTCGCGCATGAGCTCCGCGACGAAGCCTGTCAGTTGGTACAGGTAGGGATCGGAAACACCCAACATGCGGGCGTTGCGCATCGCGCGCCGCATGATCTTGCGCAGCACGTATCCGCGGCCTTCGTTCGACGGCAGCACCCCGTCGTTGATCAGAAACGCCGTTGCGCGGGCGTGATCCGCATTAATCCGGAGGACCGTATCCGAACGCTCGTCTTCACCGTAGGATTTTCTAAACAGCTCGCCGGCCCGGTCGATGATAGGCCGCAGCAGGTCAGTATCGTAGTTCGACAGCTTCCCCTGGAGCACCGCGGCGATGCGCTCGAGCCCCATCCCTGTATCGATCGAAGGGCGCGGCAGCGGAGCCATCTTGCCGCTGGCGTCCCGATCGTACTGCATGAAAACCAGGTTCCAGATCTCGACGAATCTGTCTCCGGGGTTGTCAGGGAAGGGGCCGGGACCCGCCTCGGGACCGAAATCGTAGTAAATCTCCGAGCACGGGCCGCACGGACCGGTCTCGCCCATCTGCCAGAAGTTGTCTTTTTCGTCCAGCCGGAAGATGCGGTCTTTCGGAACGCCCGCGACCTCCTGCCACAGTCTTTCAGCGTCGTCGTCCTCGCGAAACACCGAGATGTAGAGGCGGTCCTTAGGGAGGCCGTACTCCTTGGTAATCAGTTCCCAGGCGTAGGCGATAGCGTCGCGCTTGAAATAGTCGCCGAAGGAAAAATTCCCCAGCATTTCGAAAAACGTGTGATGCCGACGAGTGTAGCCGACATTATCCAGATCGTTATGCTTGCCGCCGGCGCGGACGCACTTCTGCGAGGACGCGGCGCGCGTGTAATCGCGCTTTTCCTGGCCCAGGAACACGTCCTTGAACTGGTTCATCCCGGCATTGGTAAACAGCAGCGTCGGATCGTTGCCGGGCACCAGCGACGAGCTGCGGACGACGCGGTGCTCGCGGGCGGCGAAATAATCGAGAAACTTCTGGCGGATCTGCGATCCTGTCATTGGTAGTTTTATTGTGCCACGAGGACGGAGTAGCCTTTGCCGTTCAAGAGGTTGTTATCCGCGGTGACCAGCGTAAGATCGTAGACTTTCGCAGTAGCGGCCAGGAAGGTATCCGCTGGATCCCGGTGAGGGAGCACAACTGCATCCGAGGCCAGGGCGACTTCATGCGTGAGTGTCGCCTCACGGAAAGGCATCCGGCTTAATGCGGCAGAAAACCATGACGCAGGTCCGTCCTTCAGCTTCAAACGCCCTTTGCGGTTAAGGAATAGAATCTCCCAGGTGGTGACCGGGGAAATCCACAGTTCATTGCGCGAATCCCCGATGACCTTGGCAGCTCTACGAGAGAGTCGCGATGGGTTCGCAATGGTCCAGACAAAAATGTGCGTGTCGAGCAGAAGCTTCATTTTCGAAGTGGGGCCCAGTCCTCTTCAGTGGAGATCGGGCCCACGATATCACCCAGAATTTCCACCGTACCTGCCATCGATCCCATCCAGTTGGCCGGGCGAGGCGGGGGCGAGGGAGGGACGACCTCGGCAATGGGCTTGCCGAAGCGCGTGACCAGGATCGGTTTGCGGGTTTTACGGACCCGCTCCATGACTGACAGACAGGTAGCCTTGAACTTGGAGATCGCGATTTCTTCCACAAATCAAATGTACCATGGTCATGGACCATGGTCAGTTCACACGTTACACTTTAAGGATGATTACGAACCAACAATCCGGAACCAGAATCGATGAGGTCGGGGCCGGGATCTATCGCATCAGCACGCCGGTCGAGATTCCCGCGTTGCCGGGCGGTTTCAGCTTCAATCAGTACTTGTTGGTGGACGACGAGCCGCTGCTGTTTCATTCCGGGCTTCGGAGGATGTTTCCGCTGGTTCGCGAGGCGATCTCGGCGGTGCTTCCCGCAGAAAAGCTGCGCCATGTCGGGTTTTCGCACTTCGAGGCCGATGAATCCGGCGCATTGAATGACTTTCTGGCGATCGCACCACAAGCCGCGCCGTTTTCGAGCGATATCGGGGCCATGGTTTCGGTGAATGACGTCGCCGACCGTCCGGGCCGCGGCCTGGCTGATGGCGAGCAGTTCTCGACCGGATCGCATCGGCTGGAGTGGATCTATACGCCCCATGTGCCACACGGGTGGGACTGCGGCGTATTGTTCGACCACACCACCAAAACACTGTTCTGCGGGGACTTGTTTACGCAGGGCGGATCGAAGTGCCCGCCGGTCACGGAAGACGATATCTGCGATCCCAGCGAGTTGTTTCGGGGACCGCTGGACTACTTTGCCCACGCCAAGGGGACCGGCGCGATTCTGGAACGCCTGGCTTCGCTCAACCCCGAGGTGCTCGCCTGCATGCACGGAAGCGCCTTCCGGGGTAATGGCGCAGCAATGCTGCGTAAACTTAGCAGTGCTATGAGCGCCTAGCGCTACCAGCCGACCGGCTTGCCTTTGTTCTGCTCGTCGAGCCATTTTTGGAGCGGAGCGAAGTAATCGCGGATGGCTGTTGCGTCCATCTCCCGCTTGCCCGTGATTTCCTGAAGCGCGTCCTGCCAAGGCTTGCTCAATCCCATGGCGAGCATCCTGTTCAGCTTGGTGCCGGCTTCCTTGCTCTCGTAAATCGAGCAGCGATGCAGCGGGGTGCTGCTCTGGCCAGGGCAACCGGCCGCTTCCGCCAAAGCCCGGTGGAACTGGAACTGAAGAATATCGGCGAGGAAGTAGCGCGTGTAGGGCACGTTCGCGGGCACGTGGTATTTCGCGCCGGGATCGAAAAATTCATCCGACCGCGGCTCCGGCGGAGCGATGCCCTGGTATTTCAGCCGTAACTGCCACCAGGCTTCGTTGTACTTATCGGGCGGAATCTCACCCGAAAAAACGCGCCAGCGCCACTGGTCGATCATCAAGCCGAACGGCAGAAATGCGATCTTCTCCAGGGCCTTTTTCAGGAGCAGGCCCATATCCTTCGAGGCGTCGGGAGCCTTGGGCAGGAATCCCAGCTTCACCAGATACTCCGGCGTGACCGAGAGGGCGATGGTATCGCCGATAGCTTCGTGGAAGCCGTCGTTGGCGCTGTCGCGGAACAGGATGGGCTGGGTATTGTACGCGCGCTGATAAAAATTGTGACCCAGCTCGTGGTGAATCGTAGTGAAATCTTCTTCCGTGATGTCGATGCACATCTTTATGCGGAGATCGTTGACGTTATCCACGTCCCACGCACTGGCGTGGCACACCACTTCGCGATCGCGCGGCTTTACGAACAGGCTGCGCTTCCAAAAAGTCTCGGGCAGAGGATCGAACCCCAGCGACTTGAAGAATCCTTCGCCATACTTGACCATCTGGATCGGATCCGTCTTGCGCGATTTGAGAATCTGCGTCAGATCGTAGCCGGGATCGGCGTCCGCGGGCGCCACCAGCTTATAGACGTTCGACCAGTCCTGCGCCCAGATGTTCCCCATCAAGTGCGCCGGCAGGGGGCCGTTTTCGGGGACCAGATTGCCATATTTCTGATGCAGCCGGGCGCGCACGTAGGCGTGCAGCGAGACATACAGCGGCCGAACCTGTTCCCACAGCCGGTCGAGCTCCTTGGAGAAGTCGTCGGCGGACATGTCGTATTTGGATCGCCACATCGCGCCGGTGTCTTTGAAGCCCAGCTCCGCGGCGCCCTTGTTCGAGAGCTCGACGAAGCGGGTGAAATCCTTGCGCATGGGCAATGAAATGGTGTGCCAGCCCTTCCAGACATCCAGCAGCTCGGCCGGATTGGTGCTGTTGGCCATTATCTTGGTGATGTCGTTGATATCGAGGCAGGTCGCCGGGGCGCTCCCCTGGCCATCCTTGCAGTATTTGCCTTTGCCGTAGGTGGCGTCGAGCGAAGCCGCGAGTTTGCTCACTTCGGCGCTTTCCTTCGGGTCAGACGGTGGGGCGAGCGTGAATCCGATTTTCAGAAGGTTCAACTTGCGGGCGTCGTCGGCGGAAACCTGAACGCCATCGAACTGCTTGGCCTGCTTGGCAAGGCGAACGGCTTCATCGCCGGCGCGCTGGCCGGAGGCGGCGGAAAGGGCCTCAGTGTCGTCGGTGATGAAGTTTTCCTGGACCCAGGAAGCTCGGCCGGACTCAACCCCGAGACTATTCAGCTTCTGCTCCGCGTCTTCGAGAAACTTCTTGGCGTCCCCGGCGCCGGGCTTGGATTGACCGCAGCCGGCCAGGACCAGCAGAGCCGCCAGGAGACTTACGCGGAAAAGCACGCATGAGATCAGCGTTCGCATAAAGGAATGATAACCCGCTTGCGCGGGACCCGATATCCGGTAGTGTCCTATAGTGCGGTGCTAGGCGATTGGGCAGGGAAAACACATCTCAACCCTTTTACTCCCCGCGCGTTTCTTCCCATCCCATCTTGACCAGTTCAAGATACTGGCGCAGGCGTTCAAGGTGAGTGGTAGACAAATCTGCCTCGGGTCCGATCAAAAAGCGAACTTCGGCGGTTACACCCTTTGATAAGGGCCAAGAAAAAAGGTGGGTCTGTGATAACTTCGATCCTGCCCCTGCTTTCCCTGAGGATGATCCGCCAAGATTCACAATATTGGCCTTAGTCGGCTGATGATCTGTTTCAGGCACGTTGGGATCGGCCTCCTCTTCCGATTCTAACGCACCTTCTTCTGATAAACCAGCTATAACTACACTGTCCTTAAAATCCCTCACAAAGCCTTCTACAGCCCTAGGGTTGAAGTTCTTATAGGTCACTAACTCGCTAGCGAGAACGTCGTCAGCGGGCCAGCCGGTATCCTTATGCTGTTCAATAAGTTCTCGATAGAGGGCAGGCTCCAGAACTGCGTCCCGAAGGGCTTTTTGGCAGCGCGGATCAGTCGGAGGTAAGTTAAGTATCTCAATCGCACGTTGCGTGGGTGCGATCCTACCGTTGGACTCAGCCACCAGTCCGAATCTCTTTAGGGCGGCCAACACACTCATTGCTTGGCCGTGCGGCTTGCCAAATCCAATATGAACCGCCGCGATCTCGGCGGGAGCACCGGCCTTGCCGTCTTTGTTGTAAAGGTTCCGCACCCGGTCAATCGCCTCTTTTAGTCCGACCGTGGGGTAGTTCGGGCTTCTGTGCCTCTTAACCGGCGGCCCTGCCTGCTTTGTCATCCGCGCACCTCCCTACTGCCATATTCTACTGTGTATCGAAAGGTGGAGTCAAGCAGTAGTTTACTGTTGCTTACTGTTCTGTGCCGTGATAACGTTGGGACGTGGCGATTGAGAACAGCCTGCCCCAAAAGCAGAAGGCCCAAGGCGCTGAACCCACCAAGGGCCTTATCTCAATTCAGGAGGTGACCGCCTTATGCGACCGCCACCAATATAGCCATGTAGTTAGCGCCCCGGCAGAGACGCCAATCCCTGCCGGGGCTAAAATCCGCACGGTGGTAGCCGTACAGACCTTCCACTCCCATTATCGGCTTTCCATCGTGCGATCTCAAGGGAGATTCCACGGTGACCTGCCACAACTGTAAGACCGAATGTAAGCGCTCCGGAAAGCACAGGAACGGCCTCCATCGGTTCAAATGCTCCCAGTGCTCGAAGACCTTTACGGAGGCCCACGAGCGGCCCTTGGACGAAATGCGGCTGCCCCTAGCGAAAGCCGAGATGATTCTGAAGATGCTCTGTGAAGGCGTAAGCGTCCGCAGAGCGACTAACTGACGTTCACCGCGATACAATACTTCGGTTGCTCGTGTTGGCAGGCCAACGCTGCGAGAAGCTCCTGGGCGACAAGATCCGCAACGTTCCGGTCCAGGATGTAGAACTGGATGAGCTGTGGGGTTACTGCGGTAAGAAACAGCGTGCGCTCCGGCCTGGCGACGATCCGACTTTCGGGGATTGCTGGACGTTCGTTGCAATCGAGCGACACACCAAGTTGGTTTTAAACTTCAGCCTTGGCCAGCGCGATCAGACCACCACAAACGCATTCATCGAAGGCTTACGAATTGCGACGGCGGCGAAACCGTTTCAGTTGACCGCCGATGGTCTCGGAACTTATCCGTCTGCCATCGACGCCACCCTCAGTGACCGCTGCGATTTTGCCCAACTCATCAAGGTTTACCGGGCATCACAAGAGGGTGAAGCCCGCTACAGCCCCGCCGAAGTAACCTCGACGGAGCGTATCACAGTCATCGGTAACCCCGATCCCAAAAGAATTTGCACGTCGATTGTCGAACGCCAGAACCTTACTATGCGTATGCAGATCCGCAGGCTTACACGGTTAACGAACGGCTTCAGCAAGAAGCTGGACAACCTCTGGGCTGCGTTGTGCCTGCACTTCGCTTGGTATAATTTCTGCCGGGTCCACAAATCTCTGCGGGTGACTCCGGCCATGCAAGCCGGAATCACAGACCGTGTGTGGACGGTTCAGGAACTGTTGGCGTCACCCCCGAAGGCGTGTCAGCGCTATAGGGAATCTCTCACGGCCTGCTCGAAGGTTACCACGAGGAGGCACGGGGATGGACTGTCTTTCTACGGAAATAGTCGCCTACAAGCAGGCAGACGAGATGGCAGACCACAGAATAAGCGAGTTGGCGCGACTCGTCAAAAACCAAGCCAAGGAAATTACTGCGATTAAAGGTAAGCTCTCGGGCGATAATCCGCTACCAGCCGTTTCATCCACGCCTTCGGCTGGAATCGGATTCTGGCAATGGGTGGTACGAATCTCAGCTCCTGCCGCGCTTGTGATAGCCGTTGTCGCCTGGGTTCAACCTCAATGGAGTACCCACTCAGCAAAGGACCTTGAGACTACTATCGATGGCAGAATTGATACCAAGCTAAAATCCCCTACCAAAACCTTGGAGGATCTTAGGGTTGACGTGGCGCGGATCAGCACAAGGCTGGACGATTTCTTTCTGCTCGTTAAACCGGCTGCCAGACGCACATTAAAAGATGCTGCGGCACTCCCGGCCAAAGCATTCGCCGCCGAATTGCCTGAACTAAAAGCGGCTATCGATGTGGCAAAAACCACTAAGATTCCGTCGGCTGATTATGCGTCCGGGTTGCGGGAACGCCTTAGGGCCATTTCTACCGATGCTCCATCCTACTGGCAAACAGTGGCCTCCTTTGTGAGTTACCGGGCATCCGATGGATCTACGGTTTCTCAATTCCTGCCCCCTTGCGAATTGGTAGACGTGTTCGTAGAGCCGGGAAAGACGAAAATCAAGGATGGAAAAACCGGCAAGGTTACCACCCCGCCCCTGTTGGGTCCGATGCTTCATGCAGACTGCACAGTCGGACTGGATGGAAGAAAGATAATAGGCCACAGGTTCGTTAATTCAGTCGTTATCTATCGGGGTGGCAAGCTAGATCTTGAAAACGTGTCCTTCCAGAACTGCCTGTGGGATATCCAGATACCGCAACAAACCACCCCGGAGAAGGACGCTCGCGACATTCTTACTAGACTCCTTGAATTAGATCCAAAGAACTTGGTGCTATCGACAAAGCCCGGCTAGCACCGCACTATTAGGACACTACCCGATATCCTGTAAGTTGGGGTGCGCCAAAACCTGGATCAGAATCACCGCGATCGCGTTCCTATTGGCGCCCCTGCTGATCTGCTTGTGGGCTTTTGAAATCGAGCCCGCCAGGTTAGTCGTCCGCCATCAGCGCATCGAGCTTCCGGGGTGGCGATCCGACCTGCGAATCGCGGTTATGAGCGATCTGCACGTGGGCGCGCCGCACGTTGGGCTAGATCAGCTCCGGCGCATTGTGCAGCGCACCAACGCGGAAAACCCTGCGGTAATCGTCCTTCTGGGCGATTTTGTGATCGGCGGTCCGGGAGGCCATGGAGGCGTCGGCAACTTCGTGGAGCCGGAACAGATTGCCGACGAACTGAAGAAGCTGCGCGCGCCTTTCGGCGTGTTCGCGGTGCTGGGCAATCACGATTGGTGGGTTGACGGCGAACATGTCAGGCGAGCGCTCACCAGCGCCGGCATTCGCGTGCTCGAAAATCAAGCAGTCCGGATGGGTGGCGATGCTCACGGCCCGGCGTTCTGGCTGGGCGGTATCGGAGACCTGTGGACGCGCCATGCGGACATCCCCGGAACGCTCCGGCAAGTGGATGGCGACGATCCGGTGGTATTGATCACGCACAATCCGGACCTCTTTCCCGAAGTCCCGCCGCGCGTGAGCCTGACGCTCGCCGGGCATACGCACGGGGGCCAGGTCAACCTGCCTTTGTTCGGCCGGGTCGTGACCGTGTCGGAACGCGGCTATGGAGCCGGTGAAATCGTAGAACAGGGTCGTCATTTGTTCGTGACCACGGGCATCGGAACAAGCATCATCCCGGTGCGTTTCGGCGTGCCGCCGGAGATTGTGATTCTCACGGTGAGTCAAGCAAAATCGAGATAATCCCCCGCGGATCTGCACTGTAGTTCTTGATTCAGGCGAACGATTTCCGCCGCCAGTGGCAGGATCTTCGAGAAGACGCATTGGCTGCTTTCGAAGCGGTGGGGTCCTGCGGCCGGTACGTCCTCGGCGAGGAGGTGCGGACCTTTGAAGAAGCACTGGGGGCGCTCTGGGGGTTTACCCATGTAGCCGGAGTCGCCAGCGGGCTGGATGCGATCGAGATCTCGCTGCGAGCTCTAGGCTGTGGGCCCGGGGACCGTGTGCTCACCACGCCGCTTTCGGCCTTTGCGACCACGCTGGCGATCGTCAAGACCGGAGCGACGCCGGTGTTCGTCGATACCGACGGGATGGGGCTCATTGATCTACAGCGATGCCACGAACTATTGAAACAGAGAGGTGATATTCGGTTCTTCGTCCCGGTTCATCTCTACGGATTCGCGCTGGCTCCAAACGCGCTGCGGCAGCTCCGCGATGAGCATGGGCTGATGGTGGTAGAGGACTGCGCACAGTCGATCGGCGCGCGCTTTCGCGGAGAACCAACAGGGGCGGTAGGACAGCTCGCGGCAACCAGCTTCTATCCGACCAAGAATCTCGGTGCGATGGGCGATGGCGGGGCGATACTCTTGCGAGACGCCGCGCTGGACGCACGCGTTCGCGCGCTACGCGACTACGGCCAGACTGCCAAGTATCGACATGACATCATCGGGTGCAACAGCCGGCTGGATGAACTGCAGGCGGCATTCCTCCGGCGGGCCTGCCTGCCGCGGCTGGAACATTGGATCTCGCGCCGCCGGGAAATCGCAGCGGCTTATCTACAGGGGATCCGGAACCCCGCCGTGCGCTTGCCGACGCCTCCCGATGGCTCAGACCCGTCCTGGCATTTGTTTCCAGTGTGGATTGAGCCCGAATCACGTGAGGCTTTCATGCGGCACCTCAACATGGGGATCCATTACCCGGTCGCGATTCCCGACCAAAAGGCGCTAAGCGAGGCGCCGTTTGAAGAGCCCCACGCGTGCGAAAACGCGAGACGCCTGTGCGCCAGCGAGGTCAGCCTGCCGATACATCCGTACCTCAACGACGAAGAGGTCGCGGGGGTCATCGCCGCCGTGAACTCGTTTTAGGGCTTATCGACTTCCTTTGCGACGCGCTCGGCCATAGCGATCTGGTCGGCGGTCCCGCGCAGGGCCACGGCTTTCGGAGTGTTATAGGTAAACACGCGTTTGATTTGCGTCGCGGTGCGGAGCTGGGTAGCGGCCTTCTGGAAGCTCTGGATGTCGCCAGTGTGGGTGAGATACAGGACTCGCACCACATCGTCATTGCCGCCCGGCATGCGGTATTCGCGGCTGGCAGGAGTGGTCGCCGGCTCAAGTTGCTTCACCAGGAATTCGGCCAGGCCGATCTGCGCCGCCGTTCCGCGAACTGCAAACGCCCGGAGCTCATTATTGGTAAACGCCCGTCTAAAATCGGCAATGGTTCGCACCAGTGTGGCGACCTCCTGAAAATCCTGAACAGTGGCGGTATGGGTGAGATAAAACAGCCGGACCACGTCGTCGTTGCTGCCCGGGACGCGGTACTCGTGCAGGACGGAAGTCTGGACGGCCGGATTATCCAGCTCATTGAACAGCCACTCCGCCATAGCGATCTGACCGGCCGCGGCGTGCACCGTAACGCTCTTTTGATCGTTGTCCGTTGAGACCTGGCGGATATCCGTCATCGTGCGGATCACGGTCGCGACCTCTAGAAACTGCTGGACCGTGGGCGTGTGGGTGAGGAAAAAGACCCGATCCCGCTGGTCGCTTTTGTCGGGGCTCTGCCCCGAGCCCCGGCAAACCAACAAGGCGGTGACGGAGAGTGCAATCGTGAGGGTGCGCATGGCGTTCCTTTCAGAACGCTAGACGGCACCCCGAGTTAAAACGTGGAGACACACTTCCGGCTATCTGCGTTTCGAGCAGGGAGCGTCGCGCCAGTATTACTTAATTTGGAATGATCCGTCGCCGCCTTTGGCGCGATGGCTCATGTGGCAGCCCCCGCAGGCGCCCCCCAGAGACATCATCGCGGTATTGGCAGCATCGAAATCGCCAGCCGAAGCGGCTTTGGCGACATCGGCGGACGCGGTCCGGGCTTGCTTTGCAAAGCCGACGGCATCAGACGCGCCTTTCTTGGTCCAATAGTCCTCGATCTGCTTGAATGAGGATTCCATCGCCTTGGCCTCCGCCGCGGTGCCTGGACCATCCTTGGCCGCGATTCCCTTCGCCACCTTGCCCTTGCTTGCTACGGCCGCCTTCATCCAACCTTGATAGTCGGCATCGGTCTGTGCCAGAAGCACAAAGAACACAACGGTAGCGAGTAACGCCACCAGGATTTTAATCACGCGCATCAGAAACCTCCAAGGCTTCACATCATAGCGTGTTGAGGACGGGTAAGTCGAGGGGGGTGCAATCGGGCGGTTATGGCGCAGGTGGCCAACCTCAGTCGAATGCTATTGTCGAAATGGAGGTGCGAGTTGCCCGCATCGGACCAAAGCAAGTCGGAAGGAAACCTCCACATTTTGGAGGAAGACTTAGAGTTGTACGCCTTCGGACGGCTGCACCCGTCAAAGACGCCCGACCTGAAATCGCACTTGGAGGCGTGCGATTATTGCCGGGAGAGGCTTCGGGAAGTGAGCTCCTTCACTGAGCAAATCGGCGAACTTGCGCGTCGCCAGCAAGCGTTGACTGAGGAACGCCGGCGCGAGGTCCGGATGCCGGCCAATGATCAGGCATTCGTACGGATCCTGCGTCCGGAAGTCGGCCCTCGCGGAGAAGCCCGTATTCTCGAGACTTCGAAGAGTGGGTTACTCCTGGAAATGGCTGTCCCGGTGGAACCCGGCGTAGAACTTCAAGTGCAGCTCACGGACACCATGGCTTTTGCGGAGGTTCGCCACTGCCGCCCCGCCGACGAGAAGTTTCATGTAGGAGTGAGATTGATCGACGTGATTCCGTTCGGGAATCCGCAGACGTAATCACTGGAGGCGAACACGGCCGCCTCCAGCTTTCTAACTATTACGCCGCTTTGGCGGGCGCTTCCGGCTTGGCGGGCGTTGCCGGCACCACCTGCGGGAGCATATCGGCCAGCACGTCGCGGACGCGGTCGGCAAAGATGAACTCCATCTCGCCGCGGACATCATCCGGCAGATCACGCAGGTCTTTCTGATTCCCGCGCGGGAGGATCACGCGCCGGAGACCGGCACGACGAGCCGCCAGCACCTTCTCCTTCACGCCGCCGATCGGCAACACCAGGCCGGTCAGCGTGACCTCGCCGGTCATGGCGGTGTCATTGCGAGCCGGCTGGCCGGAGTAGAGCGAAGCCAAGGCCGTGGTCATCGTCACGCCCGCCGATGGTCCATCTTTGGGGATGGCGCCGGCCGGGACGTGGATGTGGAGACCGCTCTTGAGGAACAAGCTCGGATCCAGGCCGTATTCGGCCGCATGGCTCCACAGATAACTGCGAGCGGTTTTGGCCGATTCCTGCATCACTTCACCCAGTTGACCCGTGATTGTGACCTCCTTGCCATCGGGCAGGAGGGCGGCTTCGATGTAGAGCACGTCGCCGCCGGTTTCGGTCCAGGCCAGCCCCGTGGCGACGCCAGCCGGGAGCTCCTTGCGGGCTTGATCCGGCAGGATCGCTTCAGGACCCAGCAGCTCGGGAACATCGTCGGCGTTCACAACGACCGGGCCCGTTTCGCCTTCTGCGAATCGGACAGCGACCTTGCGGATCACGCGCCCGAGCATCTGCTCGAGACGACGCACGCCGGCTTCCCGCGTGTACGATGTGATGATCTTCTGAAGCGCTTCCTCAGTGATCACGCACTGCTCGGCGGTCAGGCCGGTATGCTGCAACTGCTTGGGCAGCAGGTAGCGCTTGGCGATCTGAGTTTTCTCCTCCTCGCTGTAGCCGGAGAGACGCAGGATTTCCATGCGGTCCAGCAGCGGCGCGGGGATCGTATCCAGAGTGTTCGCCGTGGTAATGAATAGCACCTTCGACAGGTCGAAGGGCAGGTCCAGGTAGTTGTCCCGGAATGTTTTGTTCTGCTCCGGATCCAGGATTTCGAGCAACGCCGCCGCGGGATCGCCGCGGAAGTCGCGCCCGAGCTTGTCCACTTCGTCCAGCATCAGCACGGGATTCATGAATCCCGCGCGTCGCATGGCTTGAATCAAGCGGCCCGGCAGCGCCCCGATGTAAGTCCGGCGGTGGCCACGCAGCTCGGCTTCGTCGTGGAGGCCACCCAGGCTCATACGCTCGTACATGCGTCCCAGCTCGCGGGCAATGGATTGACCCAGCGACGTTTTGCCGACGCCCGGCGCGCCCACAAAGCACAGAATCGGAGCTTTCGCTTCCGGATTCAGCTTGAGCACGGCGAGCTGCTCGACAATGCGCTCTTTCACTTTCGCGATTCCGTAGTGGTCCTCATCGAGAACCTCGCGGGCCCGCTTGAGATCCAGATTGTCTTCGCTCCGCTTCTTCCATGGCAACTCGATCACGTATTCGAGCCAGGTGCGGATCACGTTGTGCTCGGGCGAAGCTGAGTTGATTTTTTCCAGGCGTTCCAGCTCGCGGTCGGCTTCCTTGCGGACATCCTCGGGGAGATCGGCTTTAGCCAGACGCTCGCGCAGGTTTTCCGCCTCGGCCTCGTCGGTTCTCCCTTCGCCGAGTTCCTGCTCAATGGCCTTTTTCTGCTGGCGCAGCACGTAATCGCGCTGCTCCTTCGACATTTCGGATTTAGCTTTTTCGGTGACTTTGGCGCGCAGCTCGGCCACTTCGACTTCGTGCGACAGCCAGCCCAGCACCATGCGCAGGGCTTCGATCCGGGACGAGGTCTCGAGCAGCGATTGCTCTTTCTCCACGTCCAGGTTCATCACCGACCCGACCAGGAACGCAAGTTGCAGTGGATCGTTTTGGGCGGCGAACGCCTGGGCGATCTCCTGCGCAGGCTGGCCCTGCATCAGGTTGACGTACTTCGACGCCATCTCGATAACCGAGAGGGATAATGCCTCCAGCTCGCGGCTCGAATCGTCGGGCAGCGGCAGTGGCCGGACACGCGCTTTCAGGTAGCCGTTTTCCTCCACTTTGACGATGACCACGCGCTCGAGACCCTGAACAAACAGGTCGATGTGGCCGGGGCGCGGGCGGCCGGACTTACGGATCACCGCGCGAGTGCCAATGGTATACAAATCTGCCGCGCCGGGCGTATCCACTGAGGGGTCCTTTTGCGCGACGACAATTACTTCCTTGTCTTCCGTCGCCAGCGCCGCTTCGACAGCGGCCAGGGACGCAGGGCGGCCCACACTGAGCGGCATCAGAAGTCCGGGAAACAACACGGAGTTCTTCAGTGCCAACAGGGGCAAGGTTCGGATTCTTTCTTCGTCTGCCATATTTGTGTCTTTCATGTTTATGATGCTTGGACCGCCTCCAACGACTCGACTTCAAATACCAGTCCATCGTTTCTGAAATCCAAGAGTACTTTCTTTCCGTCGCGAACTTCGCCGGCCACTAACATACGGGCCAGCGGCGTCTCGACTTCCTTCTGAATAGCTCGCTTGAGCGGTCGCGCGCCGTAGGTAGGATCGTACCCCACGCGAACCAGATGTTCGCGGGCGGCGCCGGTAAGCTGGAGGTCGATGTGGCGCTCAGCCAGGCGCGCCCGCAACGTCTCCAGTTGGATATCGACTATCTGCTTGAGTTCGGCTTCCGTCAACCGGTGGAAAGTGATGATTTCGTCGACGCGGTTGAGGAACTCGGGCCGGAACAGTCTGGTGAGCTCGTCCCTCTGAGCGTTCGAGGTCATGATCACGATGGTGTTCTTGAAGTCAACCGTGCGTCCCTGGCCGTCGGTCAGCCGGCCGTCATCGAGGACCTGTAGCAGGACGTGGAAAACGTCGCTGTGGGCTTTCTCGATTTCGTCCAGCAAAATTACGGAATACGGGCGGCGGCGGACGGCTTCGGTCAACTGGCCGCCTTCTTCGTAGCCGATGTACCCGGGAGGCGCTCCCACTAAGCGGGACACCGTGTGCTTTTCCTGGTACTCGGACATATCGATACGGATCATGGAGTGTTCGTCGTCGAACAAATAAGCCGCGAGTGCACGGGCCAGCTCGGTTTTGCCAACGCCGGTGGGTCCCAGGAAGATGAAGCTGCCGATGGGCCGCTTGGGATCTTTCAACCCGCCGCGCGCCCGCATTACCGCGTCCGCCACCGCGGCGACGGCTTCGTCCTGGCCTATCACGCGCTTGTGGAGCTCTTCAGGAAGGTGCAAAAGTTTTTGAACCTCGCCTTCCAGGAGCTTCGAAAGGGGAATTCCGGTCCAGCGGCTGACCACCTGCGCAATGTCTTCTTCGTCGACTTCCTCTTTGAGCAGGCTAGGCGCATGTGCAGCTTCTTGCAGTTGTTTCTCGAGCGCGGTCAGCTTGCCGTACTTAAGCTCGGCGGCTTTGTTGAGGTCGTAGGCGCGTTCCGCCTGTTCGATCTCGGTTTTTACCTGATCGATCTGAGCGCGGATTTCGCGCTGCTTCTTAAGAGCTTCCTGATCGGCCTGCCACTGGGCTCGCAAGGTCGCAGTGGCGGTCTTCAGCTCGGCCAGTTCTTTTTCGATTTTGGCGAGGCGCTCGCGCGAGGCCGGATCGGATTCTTTCTTAAGCGCTTCTCGCTCGATTTCAAGCTGCATCTGGCGGCGCGTGGCTTCATCGAGCTCGGCAGGCATCGAGTCGATCTCGGTGCGCAGCTTGGCTGCGGCCTCGTCCACCAGGTCGATCGCCTTGTCCGGCAGGAACCGGTCGGAAATGTAGCGGTTGCTGAGCACTGCCGCAGCTACCAGGCTCGAATCCTTGATGCGGACGCCGTGATGGATTTCGTAGCGCTCGCGGAGGCCGCGCAGAATGGAAATGGTGTCTTCAACCGAAGGCTGATCCACTATGACGGTTTGGAAGCGACGCTCCAGAGCCGCGTCCTTTTCGATGTTCTTGCGATATTCGTCCAGCGTGGTTGCGCCAATGCAATGCAGCTCGCCGCGGGCCAGCATGGGCTTGAGCAGGTTGCCGGCGTCCATGGCGCCTTCGGCTTTACCAGCGCCGACGACGGTGTGCAGCTCGTCGATGAAAAGGATAATCCTGCCTTCGGAAGACTGGACCTCCTTGAGGACCGCTTTGAGGCGCTCCTCGAATTCGCCGCGGAACTTCGCGCCGGCGATCAGGGCGCCCATGTCGAGCGAGACAACTTTCTTGTCCTTCAATCCTTCGGGCACGTCGCCGCGCACAATGCGCTGCGCCAAGCCTTCGACGATGGCGGTCTTGCCGACGCCGGGCTCGCCGATCAGCACGGGATTGTTCTTGGTGCGCCGCGAAAGAACCTGGATGACGCGCCGGATTTCTTCATCGCGGCCGATGACCGGGTCAAGCTTGTTTTGCGCGGCCAACTGGGTAAGATCGCGCCCGTACTTCTCGAGAGCTTCGTAAGTGGCTTCGGGATTCTGGGTGGTGACGCGCTGCGTCCCGCGAACTTCCTGGAGCACGCGCATCAGGCGGTCGCGAGTGATGCCCATCTCCCTGAAAACTTTTTCATCGGTGGCGGCCAGCATCACGTGCTCGATCGAGATGTACTCGTCTTTGAGGCGCTTGGCTTCTTCCTCGGCCGCGGTCATCAGCTTCTGCAGCCGGGCAGTAACGTAGATCTGGTCCATGCCGGCGCCAGCGCCGGAAACCTTAGGGAGTTTGTCGATCTCCTGGATAAGGCGGCGATGAACGCCTTCGAGCGGCACATTGGCGCGGGCGAGAATCGACTGGGCGAGGCCCCCTTGTTGCTCTAGAAGGGCGACCAGCAGATGCTCGACGTCGATTTGTTGATTCCCGCGGGCTGCAGCGAGGGACTGCGCGGCGCGGAAAGCTTCCTGGAGTTTTTCCGTAAAGCGGTTAAAATCCATAACGTGCTGACCTCTTGAAGAAACTATAGCATGTTAGCATATCGCTATGCAATAATCTTAGTGTCTTGTTGTTAGATTGTAGAAGGAGCCATTAGGATGCTGCCAAAAATCGTGACAACGTCCCTGCCCGGGCCTAAAGCCAAGGCTATTATCGAGCGCGACAAGCAAGTCCTATCTCCTTCCTATACAAGGTCTTACCCGCTGGTAGCGGAGCGGGGCCAGGGAGCCATTGTGGAGGACCCGGACGGAAACCGGTTCCTGGACTTCGCCGCAGGCATTGCCGTAGTGGCGACTGGGCACTGCCATCCCAGCGTCGTAAAGGCGATCCAGGAGCAGGCCGCCAAGCTGATCCATATGTCGGGTACGGACTTCTACTACGAAAACATGGTGGCGCTAGCTGAGAAGCTGGCGTCGCTGGTTCCCGGAGATGTTCCACGACGGGTTTACTTTGGCAATTCAGGGACCGAAGCCGTGGAGGCGGCGATCAAGCTGGCGCGGTATCACACGGGTCGGGGTCAGTTCGTGGCGTTCTTGGGTGCATTCCATGGGAGGACCATGGGATCGCTAGCCATGACTGCCAGCAAAAGCGTACAGAAGAAAGGGTTCTTTCCGATGATGCCGGGCGTGCATCACGTTCCCTACGCGTATTGCTATCGCTGCCCTTATGGGAAGTCTCCCGACACCTGCGCGGTCGAGTGCGTGAAGGCGATCGAGAGCGAATTGTTCCGCACCAGTGTGCCGCCGGAAGATGTTGCCGCGGTTTTCGTGGAACCGGTACAGGGGGAAGGCGGTTATGTGGTGCCGCCCCAAAAGTTTTTCGACGAGCTGCGCCGTCTGGTAGACAGGCACGGGATTCTTCTGGTTGCCGACGAGGTTCAAAGCGGCATGGGCCGGACCGGAAAAATGTTCGCGAGCGAGCATTTTGGTCTGGAGCCCGACGTAATGGCGCTGGCTAAGGGGATCGCCAGCGGAATGCCGCTGGGGGCGATGGTGGCTAGGGCCGAGCTGATGGATTGGAAGCCGGGCGCGCACGCGTCGACGTTCGGGGGAAATCCGGTGGCGGTGGCGGCGTCGCTGGCGACCATCGAACTGCTGGAACAGGAACTGGTGGCGAACGCTGCGCGGCTTGGAGAATATCTGATGGATAAACTGCGGGATTTGCCGCAGCGGTTTCCGATCGTGGGCGATGTTCGCGGGCTGGGACTGATGATCGGCATCGAGCTGGTACGGGATCAGGCCACCAAGGAGCGCGCGCCGGATCTGCGCGACCGGCTGGTCCAGATGTGCTTCGAGCGCGGGCTGCTGCTACTGGGGGCGGGGCCGAACGCCATCCGGATATGCCCGCCGCTGGTAATCACCAGAGATCAGGCAGATTTCGCGGCGCAAACTATTGAAGATTGTTTGCGACTATTGATTTAGCCGCAAATGAACGCGAATGAAGATTATGGGTGTCCGGCTTAGTAGAATCTACAGATGGATGTCACGGTACGTCCGGCCACAATGGAAGACTTGCCGAGCATCACCGAGATCCACAATCACTACGTAATCCATACCCCGGTCACCTTCGACGTCCAGCCTTACCGACCCGGGCAGCGGGTCTCGTGGTTCCACGAGCATTCGGACGGCAGACGATACAGGTTGCTGGTGGCCTGTGATTCCGAGAGCGGTGTACTCGGCTACACATGCACCGGGCGCTTTAGAAGCAAGGCTGCCTACGAAACCACCGTTGAAACGAGTGTTGCCTGCCGGCCAGACAGGATAGGGCAAGGTCTCGGAACGCTGCTCTACCGAGCGCTGTTTGACGCGATCGCGGATCAGGACATCCATCGCATTGTGGCCGGTATCGCCCAGCCGAATGCTGCCTCGAACGCCTTGCATGAGCGCTTCGGGTTCATGAGCATTGGACTTTTCACCGAGGTGGGACGAAAGTTCGACAGATATTGGGACGTGATGTGGATGGAACGTCCCCTAGTGCGAGCCGTATGAAAAACAAGCGCAGCAGTCAGTGGTTTCAGACGCCGGGATATCACGGGATGGCACGGCGGGCGTGGTTGCGGTCGGAAGGGTATCCGGCGGATGTGTTCGATGGGAAACCCATCGTCGGGATCTGCAACTCCTGGAGCGAGCTCAACAACTGCAACGCTCATCTGCGCGAGGTGGCGACGGCGGTGAAGCGCGGGGTTCTGGCGGCCGGCGGGATACCGCTCGAATTCCCGACCATCTCGCTGGGCGAGATGTTCATGCTCCCGACCACGATGATGTTCCGGAACCTGATGGCGATGGACGTCGAGGAATCGATTCGCGCGAATCCTCTGGATGCAGTCGTTCTGTTGTGTGGATGCGATAAGACTACGCCCGCGCAATTGATGGGGGCGGCCAGCGCGGATATTCCGGCGATTGTGGTACCGGGCGGGCCCATGCTGGCGGGCCAGTTTCAAGGACAGCGGCTGGGATCGGGCACAGATGGTCGCAAACTGTTCGATCTGTATCGCACAGGGCGGCTCACGGATGAAGAGTGGAGCGAAGTGGAAGGCTGTATCGCGCGTACGTCGGGGCACTGCACGGTGATGGGCACCGCCTCCACCATGACCAGCCTGGCGGAAGCGCTAGGGATGACGCTGCCGGGATCGGCGAGCATTCCTGCGCCGGATTCGCGGCGCATGGCCATCGCGGAGCTGAGCGGGCGCGCGGTGGTGGAATTGATCGAAAAAGGACTGACGCCGTCACGGGTATTGACGCGCGAGGCGTTCGAAAACGCGATCACGGTGCTGATGGCGCTGGGTGGATCGACCAACGCGGTGGTGCATTTGATCGCGATCGCGGGACGCGTGGGGATCCGGCTCACGCTGGATGATTTCGATCGCATTGCACGGAAGACGCCCTGCGTCGTGAATGTGAAACCTTCGGGCGAGTACCTGATGGAGGATCTTTTCCATGCGGGCGGCGTCCCGGCGGTGATGAACCGGATCGCGGGGCTCCTGCATGGCGGCTGCGCCACCGTCAACGGGAAAACGATTGGCGAGAATATTGCGACGACGCACTCCGCCAATGACGACGTGATCCGGCCGCGAGATAGAGCGCTATCCGCGGAGGGAGGGATCGCGGTGCTCTGCGGCAACCTGGCTCCCGACGGGGCTGTGATTAAGGTGACGGCCGCATCGGCGGAACTGCTTCAGCATCGTGGGCCCGCGTACGTCTTCGAGACGCGCGACCAAATGATGGCGGAGATCGATCGCGATGATCTTCCGGTGGATCGGAACACGGTTCTGGTGATGCGGAATTGCGGGCCCAAGGGCGCTCCAGGATTTCCGGAATGGGGGCACATCCCGATGCCGCGCAAGTTGCTCCAGCAAGGGGTGACGGACATGGTACGCATTTCCGATGCACGGATGAGCGGCACTTCGTTTGGCACGGTGATTCTGCACGTCGCGCCCGAATCGGCGGTGGGCGGTCCTCTGGCGGTGGTCAAGACCGGCGACGAGATCGTGCTGGATGTGGGGGCGCGCAAGCTGGAACTGGCGGTGGCGCAAGACGAGATCGAGGGGCGTCTTGCGAGCTTTCAAGTACCCCCGAGGCATTACGAACGGGGCTACGGTAGGCTGTTTCTGGATCACGTGACGCAGGCCAACCTGGGATGCGATTTCGATTTTCTGATGCCGGAGGTTAACAGATGAGGCTTTCCTGGTTTCTACTATTAGCCGCATGCGCGTATGCGCAATCGCTGAACGGCGTGATCGATATTCACGCGCATAGCGATCCGGACAGCACGGCGCGCTCGATCGACGCGATCGACCTGGCGAAGCTCGCCAAAATGCGCGGGATGCGGGGGCTGGTGCTGAAGAACCACTACGAGTCGACTGCTGCGCTCGCCTACATCGTGCGAAAAGAAGTGCCCGGGATCGAGGTATTCGGCGGGATCGATCTGAACCTTACGGTGGGCGGCATCAATCCGGCGGCCGTGGAGCGCATGACGATGATGAAGGGCGGATGGGGACGGGTGGTGTGGATGCCGACGTTCGACGCCGAGAATCAGGTGCGCGATTCCAAAGAGAATCGGCCGTTTGTGCCGGTGGCGAGGAACGGCGAGCTTCTGCCGGAAGTGAAGCAGGTGATCACACTGGTGAAGCGGCACAGCCTTTTGCTCGAAACCGGACACTCCTCGCCGGAGGAAGGACTGATGATCGTACGCGAAGCCCGGCGGCAGGGTGTGGAACACGTCGTCGTAACGCACGCGACGCGTCCGCCGGTTCGGATGTCAGTGGCGCAGATGCAGGAGGCGGCGAAGCTGGGAGCCATGATCGAATTTGTCTTTGATCGCGCGAATATGGCCGCGAACGCGAAGGCGATCCGCGAAGTAGGCCCGGCTTACTGCATTCTGTCGAGCGATTTGGGGCAGCCGAATAATCCGCTGCATCCGGACGGGCTGGCGGAGTACTTCGCGGCGCTCAAGAAGGAAGGCTTCACGGACGCGCAAATCGATCTGATGTCGAAAACGAATCCGGCGAGGGCGCTGGGATTGCCCTAACAGCCTGAGCGAAATGGACTGAGCTGTCAACTGGGGACAGCCCGCGAAATTCCGCGCCCGACGCAGTCAGATTTACGCAGCTGACACTCGCGAAAATTCGGAGGCAGTCCCCAAAAATCAGGTGGCCTAGCCGCGGCCGACGAAGGGCATCTTGGTCGCCATGATGGTCATGAACTGAACGTTTGCGTCGAGTGGAAGATTCGCCATGAACACGATGGCGTCGGCGACGTGCTTCAGATCCATGCGGGGCTCGACCATAGTCGAACCGTTGGCTTGAACGATGCCGGCGGCCATGCGCTCGGTGAGCTCGGTGGCAGCGTTGCCGATATCGATCTGGACGCAGGCGATATCGAAATCGCGGCCGTCGAGCGAGATCGATTTCGTCAACCCGGTGATGGCGTGCTTGGTGGCGGTGTACGGCGCGGAATGCGGGCGAGGTACGTGGGCGGAGATCGATCCGTTGTTGATGATGCGCCCGCCGCGCGGATGCTGCGCCTTCATCATGCGGATGGCCTCCTGGGCGCAGAGAAATGCGCCGGTCAGGTTCACCTGCACCACGGAGTTCCACTGTTCGTACGTGAGCTCCTCCATGGGCACGGCGGGCGCGCCCATGCCCGCGTTATTAAAGAGCACGTCCAGCCGTCCGAAGATTTCTTTGGTTTTGGCGAAAAGCGCGCGGACCGAATCGGGCTTGCTGACATCAGTGGGCACCGCGAGCATATGAGCCGTGGACGAAGCAGCCGAGGACGGAGCCAGGGATTCGGCACCCAGGATACAGGTTTGCTCCAAGAGTTCGGCACGCCGTCCGGCCAGCACGACGTAGTATCCGGCCGAATGCAACGCGAGGCTCGCGGCGCGGCCGATCCCGCTGCCGGCGCCGGTGACGACAGCGACCTTAGCGGTTTCCATGGGCGCTGGCGGTGCCGCGCAGCGCGGCCATTCCGGAGGCGATATCGCCAGCCATCGGCAGGATGGTGCTGAGGCGCGTGAGATCGAGCACCTCGCGCACGCGCGGCTGCGCGCCTACCAGCACGAATCGGCCATCCGGCATCTTGGTCACGGAGGAATATACGGCGACGATAAATCCGATCGCAGTGGAACCGATGGAGATTACTTCGCGGAAATCGACCAGCACTTTCCCGCAACTAAGCTGCTTAAGCTCATCCGACTTGCCGCGCAGGTACTCGGGATCAGAGCCGGTGGTGAAGCGGCCCTCAAAGCGGAGCACGCAAACGTCGTCAATTTGATTGAGCTCGATCGTCATACTGATAATCGCGGAGATGGTCCAGAGCCTGTGGACTCTGGTATCGTACTACATTACATGGCGGTCCCCAAGCGCATCCTGATTGTGGATGACGATCCGGATGTACACGGCTCGCTGCGTGCGGCGCTGGACGCGCCCGATCGCAAGATCGAAAGCGCCTACGACGGTCACACCGGTTTACGGCTTATAAGAAACGCCGCCTACGACCTGGTGCTGACCGATCTGAACATGCTGGAACTGAATGGAATGACGCTGCTGGAACGCATTCGCGAAGTGCGGCCGGCTACGCGGGTGGTGGTGATGACGGCCGCGAACACGCCCGAAAATGTCGTGCGCGCGATCCGGGAGCGGGCCTTCAGTTATTTCAGCAAGCCGTTTACGGTGAATGCAGTGATCGAGATGGTAGATCGGGCGCTCAGCGGATCGGATGCGGAGGATGATATCCAGGTGCTGTCCGCACGCCCCAACTGGCTGGGGCTGCGTCTGCGCTGCAAGGTGGAAACCGCGGGCCGCATCGTGCAGTTCATACGGGAGTTGGGGATGGATTTGCCGGCTGTCGAGCAGGACCAAGTGACCACTGCGTTTCGCGAAATTCTGTTGAACGCGATCGAGCACGGCGCGGGAGGAGATCCCGATAAGAGAGTCTTTATCACCTACGTTCGAACCAAACGCGCCGCGCTGTACTACGTACGCGATCCAGGCAAGGGATTCTCCTTCGACCGGCTGGCGCACGCGGCGGTTTCAAATCCTGAGGATTCGCCGGTGGAGCACGCCGAGGTGCGGGAGAGGCTCGGAATGCGGCCGGGCGGATTCGGGATCCTGATGACTCGCGAGCTGGTGGACGAGCTGATTTACAGCGAGCACGGAAACGAAGTGCTGCTGATCAAGTACCTGGACGTTAACCGAAGCTGACCCCATGCGAGTGCTGGATGTGGGTTGCGGGATCAACAAAAAAGCGGGGGCGGTGGGCGTCGACCGGAACCCGGCGTCGCGGGCGGACGTGATCGCGGACCTGGACCGTTTTCCCTACCCGTTTCGCGATTCAGCGTTTGACGCACTTCAAGCGGTGCACGTGATCGAGCATCTTTCGGACGTGATCCGCAGTATGGAGGAATTTCATCGCCTGGTCCGCGGCGGCGGTGAGGTGTATATCGTGACGCCGCATTACACCGATTTCAGCTCCTTTTGCGATCCTACTCACCGCTGGCATCTGAATAGTTTCTCGATGCGATATTTCGGCCAGGATCACGGCGGATTCGGATATTACTCTACGGTGCGATTTGGGGAGAATTCCGTACGCGTGAAGCTACTAGCTTTGTGGAAGTGGCTGGGGTTCGAATGGCTGGTGAATACGTTCCCGCGTTTTCGGAAGTTCTGGGAGCATTATTTATGCTACGTGGTCCGCGGCAAGGTGATCGAATGGCGGCTGCGCGTGATTAAGACATGATTGGGACTGTACTCGACTGGATGCGTCACGCCCGCAGGCGGCGGGTGTGGGATCGCGATCTCGCATCAGGGCGGCGCGGCGAGGATCTGGCGCATCGATTTTTACGCCGGCAGGGGTTCACGATCGTGGCGCGGAATTATCGCTTGGCGTCAGGCGAGGCGGAGGCGGACCTGATTGCGCGCGAGGGCGAGGATCTGGTCATCGTGGAAGTGAAGACGCGACAAAGCGCGGAATATGGTCCTCCGGAAGGGGCGGTGAACCCGGAAAAACAGCGCCATCTGATCCGGGTAGCGCGCGAGTATGCGCGGAAGACCGACACGCCTTGGGAACACGTACGCTTCGATGTGGTGAGCATCGTGATGGGCGAGCCCACCGAAATCATTCTGTTGCGAGGGGCATTCCGCTAGAATCAAGGTTCCATGGAAGCCGAGAGACGGCGCCTGCACGAAGCCTGGCGGCGGGATGAGCACTGGCGGCGCTGGGGTCCTTATTTAGCCGAGCGCGAGTGGGGAACGGTTCGCGAGGATTATAGCGAGTACGGAACAGCCTGGGAGTATTTTCCGTTCGAGCACTCGCACCTGCGGGCGTATCGGTGGGGCGAGGATGGAATCGCCGGAATCTGCGATAACCACCAGCGGCTGTGCTTCGCGCTGGCGTTCTGGAACGGCCGCGATCCGATTCTGAAAGAGCGGCTCTTCGGGCTGGGCGGCCACCAGGGAAATCACGGCGAGGACGTAAAAGAGTACTACTACTACCTCGACTCCACGCCGACGCATTCCTACATGAAGTGCCTGTACAAGTATCCGCAGGCTGAATTTCCTTACAGACAGCTCCTCGAGGAAAATCGGCGCCGGACACGCCAGGATCCCGAATATGAACTCCTGGACACGGGCATCCTCGATCAGGACCGCTACTTCGACATCTTCGCCGAGTACGCGAAGGTCGACGCCAACGATATGCTCATCCGGATCAGCGTGGCCAATCGCGGACCCGAGGCCGCCATGCTGCACCTGCTGCCGACGCTATGGTTCCGCAATACATGGACGTGGGATCCGAAGGTAAAAAAGCCCGTCCTGCGCCGCGCCGAAGACCTGAACGGACAACGGGGAATCGACGTGCAGCAGGAAGACCTGGGCTCCTACCGGCTTTCACTGGATGGAACTCCGCCGCTGCTATTTACCGAAAATGAGACGAACGCCGAGGCGCTCTGGGGGTTGAAAAATGCGCGCCCATACGTCAAGGATTCATTCCACCAGCGCATCATCCACGGACGGCAGGAGTCGGTGAATCCGGAGCAAACCGGCACCAAGGCCTGCGCCTGGTACACCTTGGATCTCGCGCCGGGGCAAACCACAATCGTGCGTCTACGGCTGACGCGGATGATCGAACCGTCGCGGCTGGTGCCATACGTACTGACGGACTATGAGGGACTGTTCGCGGAGCGAATCGCCGAAGCCGACGAATTTTACTCCTTTTGTCCGGGAACGCTCTCGGAAGATGCCAAACGAGTCCAGCGCCAGGCCTTTGCGGGGCTGTTGTGGACCAAGCAGTTTTATCATTACGTGGTCGAGACGTGGCTCAAAGGGGATCCGGGCCAGCCGCCGCCGCCGGCGACAAGGCTGAAATGGCGGAACGCGCAGTGGGTCCACTTGTACAACGAAGACGTGATCTCAATGCCGGACAAGTGGGAATACCCTTGGTACGCGGCCTGGGATCTGGCGTTTCACACGATTCCGATAGCGATGGTGGATCCCGAATTCGCCATGGGGCAATTGCGGCTGTTTCTGCGCGAGTGGTACATGCATCCGAATGGACAGATCCCGGCGTATGAATGGGCGTTGGGCGATGTGAATCCTCCGGTGCATGCCTGGGCGTGCTGGCGGGTGTACCAGATTCATCGCAAACTCACGGGTCGTCCGGATCACGCGTTTCTGGAAAGCGTGTTTCACAAGCTACTGCTGAATTTCACCTGGTGGGTGAATCGCAAAGACTCCACCGGCAACAACATCTTCGAAGGCGGATTCCTGGGGCTGGACAACATCGGCCTGTTCGACCGGTCCAAACCGTTGCCGGGGGGCGGCCATCTGGAACAATCCGACGGCACGAGCTGGATGGCGATGTTCTGCCTGAACATGCTGAAGATTGCGCTGGAGCTGGCCACCAAGGTCGACCAGATTTACGAGGATGTAGCCAGCAAGTTCTTCGAGCATTTTCTGTACATCGCCGCGGCCATCAACGGGCTCGGCGACGGTGGACTGTGGGATGAGACGGACGGATTCTTCTACGATCGCCTGCGGCTGCCAAACGGGCAATTGATTCCCATGAAAGTGCGATCGATGGTGGGATTGATCCCGCTATTTGCGGTGGATACGATCGAGCCGCAGGTGATCGACCAGTTGCCCGGATTCCGGCGGCGCATGGAATGGTTCATGAAAAACCGGCCCGACCTGTGCTGCAACATCCATTCACTTACTCACGAAGGAATGGAATCACGGCGCCTGCTTAGCCTGCTGGAGCGGCCGCGGCTGATCCGTGTGCTGGAACGGATGTTAAGCGAAGCCGAGTTTCTCTCGCCGCACGGCATCCGGGCTCTGTCTAAATATCACCAGGAGCATCCGTTTATTTTGCGGGTGGACGGCGAAGAATATCGCGTGGATTACGAGCCGGCGGATTCGACCACCGCGCTGTTCGGCGGCAACTCCAACTGGCGCGGACCGGTGTGGTTCCCGGTGAACTTCCTGCTGATTGAATCGCTGCAAAAGTTCAACCACTACTTCGGCGACGACGTTAAAGTGGAATTTCCGACCGGCTCGGGCGAGCAGAAAACTCTCGGCGAGGTCGCCGGTGAACTGTCACGGCGGCTTTCGCGGCTGTTTCTGCGCGATGCCCAGGGGCGCCGGCCGGTGTTCGGAGCCGCGGAGAAGTTCCAGACCGATCCGCATTTTCGCGATCATTTATTGTTTTACGAATACTTCCATGGCGATAATGGCGCGGGCCTGGGCGCGAGCCACCAGACGGGGTGGACGGCGCTGGTAGCGAAGCTGCTGCAACAGAGCGGAGAATAGAGCGCCGTTAGCCCCGCTGTTATGATGGGGTCTTAAGATGTCAACATCGGCCCGAAAACCGCCAAATATATGGGTTTTGGCGAGCGTGACGTACGGAGCCGTGATCGCCGTAACGATTCTTTCGATCCTGGCTTACTACTACGTCGCGCCCAAACGGCCAGAAGCGCAGTCGACCGATACAGCCCGGTCGCTGGCAGTGGGATCCGTATGGATTCCGGTTTATCCCAACGCCACGGTGGAGGGCACGGTATCGGAAAAAAGGGGAAGCGGGACTGAGAGCACCCTGAACTTCGAAACCAGGGATCAGGCGGATAGAGTGCTGTCGTTCTACCAGTCGGCGCTCAAGAAGGGCGTGTTCAGGTTCGATACGGTCACGAAGCATGCCGACGGCGGCACGATTCGAAGCGTTCTTCACGGGGGAAAGACTACTGTGGTGGTGACGATCCGGGCCACAGGCGATAGTACCCGGGGAGAGATCCTGACCATCGATAAAGATATTCGGAATTAATTCGATAGAAAAGCATACCTTCGGGTATCCTGGAGTTTCGTGTCCACTACTGACGCGCATCAGCGCCGCTCCTTTCTTCTGGTTGTCTGCTGCACGATTATTGGCGCCGCCGCTCAGGTGCTGATTAAGAAAGGCGCGGGCGCGCTGGGGCCGAATCCGACTATGGTGCAGACCGCGCTCGCCATGCTGCTCACACCCGCGCTGTTTGCCGGTTATTCGATGTACGGGGTCAGCACGGTTCTGCTGGTGCTGGCGCTGCGTCATGGGCAACTATCGCTGCTCTACCCGGTGTTCGCGATGACGTACGTGTGGGTGACCATACTTTCCGTGCTGGTGTTCCACGAATCGATGAACGGATTCAAGCTGGCGGGCATCACGACGATTGTCGCAGGCATCGCCGTGCTGGGACGAGGGCAATCGACGTGAACAACACTCCGTTCTCATCCATCGCCTGGGTGCTGGGAGCGTCGTTTTTCGGAAGCTTCGGGGCGTTATTTCTGAAAATCGGCGCGGGGAAGCTGCAGCGGAGTTTGCTTTCGGTGGTCACGAACTGGCGGCTGCTGCTGGGAATCGCTTTCTACTTGTTCTCGTCGGTGCTGTTTGTGCTGGGCGTCCGCAAAGGAGAGCTCAGCGTCCTTTACCCGATGATCTCGCTGGGATCGGTATGGACGCTGTTCTGGTCGAGGCTGATTTTGGGCGAGCCGCTCACGCGGGCGAAGTTCGTGGCGTTGGGGATGATCCTGTGCGGGATCGCCCTGCTGGGGCTCGGCACGCGGTAAGTTGAGCGCCGAACAGCATTCCGGCGGAAACAGGTAGGCAGTCCCCTCCTCACTTGATGTGGCCTTCCGTGAAGTCGCGATTGTTCTCTTCGCAGGAATACTCGATCAGCTCTTCGCCGGGCTGCATGCGCGTGAAGACCCGCTGATTCTTCCACGGCTTGGTGTAAGTCACCGGATCATCGATCGTTACTTCGTAAGCCAGATGATCGGGGTCAGTGTATTGGAACCGCTGGATCACGTGCATCTTATCGGAATGCGGATGACCGATGGTGTCGAGCCGCGTTTTGCCGTTGAAGCCCACCGTGTCCACCACCAGCGTGTCGCCTTCGAACTTCCCGATGGAGTGGCCGAACCAGGTGGGGTCGAGATTGGCCGGATGGCCGCGTCCGTCCATATAGACCACGTGGAACCACGTGTTTTGCTCGAATAGAAACGCCAGATATTTGGAGTTCTGCATGATCTGGATGGGGTAGCCGCCGACGTTCACCGAACGCAGCAGACCGAAGGGGAGGCAGTGGCCGGTGTAATCGAATTTAGAGACGTCGTAGTTTTTGAAATTAGCTGCTCCCGAGGCGGAAAACGGCAGTTCGCCCGCGCCCTTCTGATCCTGCCGATCCTGGCTCATATCGGGAACGTAGGGATGTTGCCACACGCCTTGAAAATCGGGTTTCTCATCCGGCATGCGCGGGATTTTTGGCTTCTGACCCCAAACCATCGGGATCGTAAGCAAAACTGCGAACGCTGCGAGCGGTTTCATGTGCATTGCCCCCCTGTCGATTCTGAAACAAACGCGATCGGTCCGCAAGCGTCCCCTGGAATGGGACGGTTTACGTCTTCTGGTTGCGGCGCAGCCGGTAAAGCTCGGGAGTGATCGACCTGTCCTTCAGCTTCTTCCAGTCATCTGCGACGTGGATCATGCGGCCGGTCACGTGGTTGGATTGGGGAGACGCCAGGAACAGAGCCAGCTCGATCTGCTTTTCCGCGGGAACGCCCCCGGTCATCCGAACCTGTTGCGCGGTTTCGATCTCACGCCAGCCCGCGCGCTCGCCGGCAGCCAGGACCTGATCGGTCATATGAGTGTAGGTTTCGCCGGGAGACAGGCAGTTCACCTGAACGTTATGCTCGGCGACCTCCTCCGCCAGGCTTTCGACAAACCGGACGACGGCGGTCTTGGTCGCGCTGTGGACGGCGAAGTTCGGCCGGGAGGGAAGAACTCCTCCCACTCCGGCGACCACGATGATCTTGCCGCTGCGCCGCTCGAGCATTTGGGGCAGCACCGCGCGGCAGGCATTCATGACGCCGATCAGGTTGGTCTGGACGATCTCGTGCCACGACTTGGGCGATGTTTCGACAAATGGCCCGATGGGACCGAGCATCGCGGCGGCGCAAACCAGCACCTGCACAGGACTGCCGAACTGGACCCGCATTCGTTCGAGTGCTGCGGATACCTGCTCGTAATCGCAGACGTCAGCGCGAATGCGCAGCGCGGCCCCGCCGCCGTGCTCGATCTCCAGGTGGCACAGGTCAAGCTCGGCCTTACTTCGCGCGAGCAACCCCACGCGGGCGCCTTTTCCGGCAAAGCCGATGGCCAGGCGTTTGCCGATTCCCCGCCCCGCGCCCGTGACTAACACGGGGACTGCCTTAAAAGAGTGCACCACAAGACAAGGTAGTACAAATCGCTGGCGTCGATATGATGCCTTGCCCCGACGTTGGTCCAGCTAGCTGGTCGCGTGGACCTCGGAAGTGGCTTGTACAGGAGGTACGCCGTGATCGACCGGCATAATAATCCACGCCGCAATGTAGGCGATTATGACGAGGCCGCCCGTCATGATGGCCGCGGTGATCGCCAGAATCCGGACCAGCGTCACATCCACGTCAAGATACTTGGCGATCCCGGCGCAGACACCGGCGATCTTCTTGTCATACGCCAGCCGGTACAGGCGTCGCGGAGCCTGCTGTGCTCGGACCCGGGGCGTTTCACGTCCGCAGTGGCAGCAGAAATTGTCGATTTCCTTATTCTCGGTGCCGCAGTGCGTGCAGTACATAACCACCTCTCTTTCAGGGTACGTCCGCGGCGGCGGGAAAGTTCCCTAATCCGGCAAGCCGAACGACACGATATCCTGGCCCACAGCTATCGCGACGTACTGCTTGTTATCGAACATGTACGTCATGGGCGACGCCTTCCAAACCTGGTTGGTCGGAAACTGCCAGAGGATCTTGCCGTTGGCGGCGTCGACCGCCATGAACGATCCGCTATTTTCTCCGTAGAACACCAAGCCCGAGGCGGTGGACATGACGCCCGCCGAAGCCGTCTGCGGCGTGGTGACCTGCGGGACGTCGAAAGCCACTTCGCCGGTCCGGATGTTGACCGCGCGCAGGAATTTTTCGAACGTCTCGCCCGGCACGGGACGCGCTGCCCCGCCCATGTAACCCCGGCCCGCCTGCCATTCGCCATGCTTCGCGGAAAAGTTGTTGCAGCGCTCCAGCGCATTGAAATAGTAGAAGCCCGTGGCTGGATTGAATGAAGTGGAGAACCAGTTGGTTCCGCCCTGGAATCCGGGACACACGTACGTGTCGCCGTTCGCGTCCCTCGGTAGATTCCTGAGGATCGGGCGGCCGTCCTTGCCGATCCCGTCAGCCCAGTTCAGCGTTCTCAAGAACTGTTTGGCGAGCAGTAACTGCCCATTCGTCCGATCAAGCACATAGAAAAATCCGTTACGATTGGCCTGCAGCAGCAGTTTGCGCGGCTGCCCTTGCCAATTGGTATCGACCAGGACAGGCGGCTCCTGCGCATCCCAATCGTGGACGTCGTGCGGCGTGAACTGATAGTGCCACTTGAGCTTGCCCGTCTTGGCATCGAGCGCCAGGATCGAATCGGTGTAGAGATTGTCACCCTCGCGCTCACTTCCGTCGAAATCGGGGCCGGGATTGCCGACCGGCCAGAACACGGTATCGAGTTGCGGGTCGTAAGTGCCGGTCATCCAAGTGGCGCCGGAGCGATGTTCGAGATCTTTTCCTTTCCAGGTCTCGGAGCCAGGCTCGCCCGGCAAAGGCACGGTCCAGAATCGCCAGACTTCCTTGCCGGAGGCTTGGTCGAAGGCCGCGACGAAGCCTCGCACGCCCTCATCGCCACCAGCAGTTCCCGAAATAACCAGATTCCCGACGGTGAGCGGCGCGGATGTTCCGTTGTAGTTCTGGTGCGAGTCGGCCATCTCTGTTTCCCACATCAACTCGCCATCGGAGCGGCCGAGCGAGATCATGTGGGCGTTGTCGGTGAGCATGAAGACGCGATCGCCGGCCACGGCGACGCCGCGATTGAATCCGCCCGCCGCGTTGCCCGAGATGCCGCGGGTCCGTTCGCGCCGGTAGCGCCAGATGACGCGGCCGGTGCCTGCGTCGAGCGCCCAGCATTCGTTGGCGGCCGAGACGTACATCACGCCTTCCGCGACTACTGGCGTGTTTTCGATGGTCGTGGCGTTGGGCATGGGGAAAATCCATCGAGGCGACAGACGCGCGACGTTCGACTTATCGATCTGCGTGAGCTTACTGTAGCGATTGCCGCTGGGATCGCCGTGATAGGTCGGCCAATCGGTTTGCGACGTGACTACGCGATAGCGATTGCCGTCCGCCTTGCGCAAGAGGCGAATTCTTTTGTCGTCAGCGCGAAGCTGCAGGTCGGACATACCTTCTGAGAGGACCTGCCCCTGGAGCGTTTGCCCATCGGTGGTTTGGATGGTCCGGCGGCTAACGGGAATCACTTG
>JAOAPR010000111.1 GCA_025463005.1 Bryobacterales bacterium
TGGCCAGCGCGCCCAGCAAAACATCGGTGATGCGCTGCGACGTCTCGACATTGCCCGCGGCCATCGCGGCGGGAGGTCGAGCGTTGACCACCGTGCCTTCCGGAGCGATCACGCGGATGGGCCGCAAAATGCCGGCGGTGAAGGGAACATCGTCCTCAATCAGGCAGCGAAATACGTACATGGTCGCCGCCAGCGTCACGGCGAAGTTCGCGTTCACTGGACCCTGCACTTGCGAAGCCGAACCGGCGAAATCCACCACTGCACGGTCGTTCGAGATGGTGACCGCGACCCTGATCCATACCGGCTCATCAGTGACGCCGTCATTGTCCAGGCAATCCTCAAAGCGGTACACACCGCGCGGCAATTTGCGGATCGCTGCCTGCATCATCCGCGCACTATAGTCCTGGATCTCGCGCATGTTGCGGCGGACGCGCGTTTCGCCCTGTTTCGCAACCAGCTCGCGCAGCCGCGTTTCTCCGCGATGAATCGCCGCGAGCTGCGCCATCAGATCGCCCTCGCGCTCCTGCGGCGTGCGGACGTTGGCCAGCAGAAGATCCAGCAGAGGACGGTCGATCTTTCCGCGCTGCTGGATCAGCACGGGCGGAATGCGGATCCCTTCCTGGAAAATTTCGCGCGCCAGAGGCATGGATCCTGGACTCATCCCGCCGACATCGGCATGATGCGCGCGATTCGCCAGATAAAACGCCGGCCGGCGGCCGCGCGTAAACACCGGAGCCACGGCGGTGATGTCAGGCAGATGTGTTCCCCCGCGGAACGGATCGTTCACTAGCGCGACGTCGCCCGCTTGCAGGTCGAACGCGTCCATGGCTGCGCGCACGGAAAGCGGCATGGCTCCCAGGTGCACGGGCATGTGATCGCCCATGGCGACGGCCTCCCCGCGTGCGTCGTATACGGCGCAGGAATAATCGCGGCGTTCCTTGATGTTGGCCGAATAGGAGGTTTTGCGCAGCACGGCGCCCATCTCCTCGGCGATTGACACCAGCAGGTGCCGGAACAGCTCCAGCTCAATACCGCGGGCTTCTCTCATTTGCAAACACCGGCGCGAACGGCGAAAGTCGCTACTACTTCCCAGCCTCCTCGCGCGGTGCGCCGCTCGATGCGATTCGCCTTGGTGGCGGTATCCGCGCGCACCCGCCATGTTGCGGTGTCCTTTGCAGGAGCTATGGCCAGCCGCGCAGTTTTGTTGCCGGCTTCCTTGATGGTCCAGGTTTCGCCGCCGGTCGTCGTTTCGTAAATTTCGAATGAGCCTTTGGATCCCTCGAAAATCAGCTGGCCGGACTTCGCCGAATCGAACCAGAACTGCTGAATGGAGCCATAGCGCGTCTCATTGAATACAGGACGGCGACGCCAGGTTTTGCCGCCATCGGCAGTGACCAGAAAGAATGGATCGCGCGCCAGAGGTTCCAGCGTGACGCCGCTGGCCCATCCGTGCTGGAAATCGGGGAACTGGACCTGGTCCAGCGCAGCCGCCTGGATACGCGGGTTCGGCTCGGCCCAAGTTTTACCGCCGTCGCCGCTCATCAGTAGGACGCCGTAGAGCGTGGTAACCAGCGTATGCAGGTTGCCCGTGGCGAAGATCGTGGAGCCGACTCCTTCCACCGATGCAAGCTCGAGAAAAACGTCGCAAGGCTCGTCTTCGGAGCAGATCAATCCAAACTTTTCCACGTCGTCGGCGGGGCAGGTGTACTCGACGCGCGTCGCGTCCTCCGCCGCGAGCAGCAGCGGAAAGAATAGCAACGAACAGAACAGCGGGACGCGCACCGCCACTATTGTAGCCATGCCTGCCGGAGGCCGCTACAATATTATTAGTGTCGGTGCCGCTCATCGCCGCCGGTCTCGCCGAATTGCGCCACGGTCGCTTTTCGTTTTATCCCGCCATCGTAGGCGTGCGGCACAATGAGTGGATCCTGCGGCGCGCCACGTGGACGGACATCCTGGTGGCGAATGCCAAGACCTCGGAAGAGCTCTGCATTCCGCGCCGTTTCGTGGGCGAGGTTTCCTCCATTGAAGCTCCGTTCCGTATCGTAGGGCTGGTGAAGGAACTGGAATACCGGGAAGGCGTGGCTCTCCCGCATCGGCGCAGCGTGATCGAGATGCCGCTGGCGGTGAACGATTTCAACCGGTCGAGCCTGCGGCCGGCGCTCTACGGGCGACCGGCTGGAGTGGTCGCAATTCGGGCCGAGCCGGATAGCGAATCCCGTTTCTGGCGTGTGCTGCGCGGGTCGGTTGCGGCCGGAATCCTGGCCTGCGTGAGCGTGATGTTCGTGGTGCGCGACGCGCATCTGGGGACGAGGTTCGGGTGGACGTCGGCAACTGCCCGTCTGCCGAACTTCAACCAGCAAGACGATTATTCCTCCGTAGTACGAAAGCTGGGGAACCCCACGGGCGATCGCTGGTTCCAGTCGGCGTTCGGATCGCGCGGTTACCGTCGACTGTGGTATTCGCGCAGGGGCGTCACGCTCATTTTGATGGGTGCAAGTCCGGATAACGCGCGCTATGCCGGGACGCTGAACCGCGACGGCGAGATCATCCACTCAGTGGACGCTGACTTGATTAATGAGCTGGATTCTGCGCCGGTGCTTCGTTAGGGCGCCGCACGGCAACATCCTGCTCGCCCTTTTCCACGTCCACGCGAGATAGGATCGCCAAGCCGGCGATGAAGAACACAATCAGCGACAGGATGGCGGCGCGATAGCTGCCGGTCCACTGCAGCGCAAGGCCGTAGAATGCGGGCCCCAGCCAACTGGTGCCCTTATCGCTAATTTCGTAGATGCTGAAGTACTCCGCTTCTTTCCCCGCGGGAACAAGTTGAGCGAACAGAGACCGGCTCAAAGCCTGGCTGCCTCCCATTGCGATCGCGACCCCCGCTGTTGCCAGAAAGAATTGGGCAGTGGTGTGGACCAAGGCAAAGATGTAGATCAGGATCCCGGCCCAGATCACCAGGCTGGCGGCGACGGCGAGCTTCGCTCCGATCCGCGCAGCTAACCGGCTGAACCCGATGGCTCCGACGATTCCGATGAACTGGGCCATCAGAATAGCGACCGTCAATTGCGAGATCGGGATTCCCAGAGCATCCGTGCCGAATTGACCGGCCACTGCGAGAACCGTCTGGATGGCATCGTTGTAAATCATGTAAGCGGCGAGAAATAGCAGCGTCTGCGGATAGCGGCGCGTGTCGCGCAGCGTGTGCGCCAATTGCCGAAACGCGAGCGCCACAGGATTCTGCCCGGGAGGAGGGACCCGCGCGGGACCACGATTCCGCAAGGCGAACAGCACGGGAATCGTGAACACGACCCACCAGACTCCTGCCGACGCGAGACTGATACGCACGGCCATGGCTTCCGAGATGCCCAGCTTGTCAGCGCCCGCGAGAAGAGCGAGATTCAGGGCAAGCAATACGCCGCCGCCCGCGTATCCCAGGGCCCACCCGCGGGAGGAAATCGCATCGCGCTGTTCGGGCGGAGCGATCTCGGGCAGGAACGAGTTATAGACCACTAGCGATGCGCCGAAGCTGATATTGGAAACAATTAGCAGCGCGGCTCCCAGCATGTAATTCGCGCCCTGGATGAAGAACATCGCAATAGCGGCGGCCGCGCCGAGAAACGCCGTCAGCGCCAGCAATTCCTTTTTGCGGTGTCCAAAATCCGCGATCGCGCCGACCACCGGCAAGAAAATAACTTGGCCCACGACCGAAATACTGATCAGGTAGGGATACAGGCTGCGCGCGTCTACAGGAATGCCGAAAGGATGGATGTATCCGTTGGCATCCGCGGCAGCCTTGGCGAGCGCGGTGAGATATGGCCCCAGGAACACCAGGAGCACGGAGGTCGCGAAGGGCGAGTTCGCCCAGTCGTACAGGTACCATCCGCGCTGCTCGCGTACGCTGTACTCAGGTGAGGAAGAAGTCACCGGTTTGTTCAGCGGGACTCGAGCGTCTCGATCCGCCGCAGCAGACGCACCATGCGAGGCGCGGCATCGCTGCGGCCGCCGAAGCGAAACTCGTTGTATGCGCCTGTCAAATCCTCTACCAGCAGGGCGAGCTCAGAAGCCGGCAATACGCGCGCGAACTCGGCGGGAGTGAGCCAGGGCGGCTTCTGCATGCCACGGCGCTCGAGCACGCGCAGCATTCGCTCATACAGCAGAGTCGCGTCGGAGGCTTGCGCTTCGCCGCGCTGCGCCCGTCGAACCCGGAGATCGGCGCGCAGCTTGCGCACCAGGCTTGGACCGTAGAGAATCGCCAACGCAGCCACCGCGAACAAGATGAGAACTTGCACCGTGTACGCGCGGGCCGCGCTCATACCCGTTTCAATTCCTGCGGCAGCATCACCCAGCCACGAAAAACGGAGTTGACGGCCGGATTCCTGCATCCGCGCCGCGAGCGTAATCTGGCGCTCAAAATCGTAGCCGACTACCCAGTCCTGCCAAAATTGGTCGGCCGCGTCGAGAACCAGCCCGGCGCGACTCCACCAGCCCGCGTAAGAAGGTGAGGGATCGGGCGGTGTGGGATCGAACGTCACCCAGCCGCGCCGCGGCAGCCAGGCCTCCACCCAGCTATGCGCGTCGGAGGCGCGCACCACTTGCCATCCGGTCATGGGATTGTAGACGCCGCTCAGAAATCCTGTCACAACGCGCGAAGGGATTCCCAAAGTGCGTAGCATCACGGCCATGGCGGAGGCGAAGTATTCGCAATGTCCTTTTTTTCGCGCAAACAGGAAAGTTGCCAGCGGATCGGCTACCGGCGCAGGAAGCAATTCGAGCGTGTAGCCATAATCATGCCGCAGACGGCGCTCAAGCGCGCGAGCCCGCTGTTCGGGAGTCGTCGACCCCGCGGCCATATCGCGCGCCAGGCGAGGGATGCGCTCATCAAGCGGCGGGAGTTCCAATGCCTCCACGCGCTCAGCGGGCGAAAGCTGCGCCGAAGCCGACGTTTCCTCCTCGAGCAGGCTGGAGACTGCGTATCGTAAACCCGCCCCGTTGATCCTCGGCACATGCAGCGTTCCAGCGGGCGAGCGCCATACCACCGGAACATCGATGATCATGCTCTCGGGCGTTCCTGCGACAAAAAGAACATCTGAGGCGACATCGCTGAGGCGAATCTCGTAACCGATCCTGTGACCCGGACGGCTCGCCAGTCCCTCATGCAGCAACACGCGGCGGCCTTCCGGACGCAGGCTTTCCTCATAAGCCGGAGGATTGAACCAGCGCTTTCCGTCGAAATGGGTGAGCCCGGCGCCTCGCCACCGAACCTCCAGGAAACCGTGGCCCTGCGAGAAGACGTGCATCACGGGTGTGCTGCTCTGCTTGATTTCGCCGATCTCACCCAGGGTTACTTCATTGGAGAATCCGGGCAGGTGGTAACGTTGCGGCACGAATCGCTGGAACGCCGCCCGGGCAGTGCGCGGAAGCACGAAGAACATCCCCGCGGTCAGGAGCAGAATTCCTCCGAACAATCCGAAAGAGAGCATTCCCAGACGCCGTGGAAACGCGCGCAGCCCGCTGCGTGAAAGCGCCCGTCGCGTCTCACCGGAGGAAATGAACAGGCGCGTGGATCGCACCACTTCGCCGCTCGACAGTGTGGCGATGGTGAATAGCAGAAACACCGTCAAAAAAGCGAAAAAGGCCAGCGAGACGGAGAGCACAGCGGCTGCCAGCAGCGCCATCACGGCGATCGCCTTCACGAAGGTAAAATCACGCGACGTTTTCGCCGTCAGAATCTTGACTGCGCCGAGAAAGAAGATCAGGTGGACCGCCGCGGGCAGGAATCCCTCAGAAATGTAGAAGTAATCGATCGGATAGAATCCGATGTATAGCAGTGTGAGCGCCGCGACCACGCGTCCGGGCACTTCGAACTTCACGACGCCGGCGACCATGAGTGCGCGGAGACACAGAGCCGCCAATGTGAGGATCGCCGTGGGCCAGTCCAGGTAACCCGAACCGAGCACCGCGAAGTATCCTGACGCGAGCATCCCCAGCAGGGAAAACTGGAAGAACCTCTCGACCACCTGCTGAGGCGCCCGTGCGGCTGGCGTGGTCATTCCCTTATTGTATCGACGCAACCATATCGGCGATCTCTTCCCCTATCGCCAGCGAGGACGTTGCCGCGGGACTGGGCGCGTTCACAACGTGAAGCTCGCGTTTGCCCTGGACAAAGTGGAAATCGTCCACCAGCGAGCCCTCCGGTGACATGGCCTGCGCGCGCACGCCCGATCCGCCGGAAATCAAATCGTCAGGCTGGATCACCGGAACGAGACGCTGCAGCGAGCGGCAGAACAGCTCCCGGCTAAAGCTGCGGCGGATCTCATCCCAGCACGTGCGCCCATACTTCGCCAGAAAACGCCACAGTCCGGGAAAGGCGAGCGCGTCGGCCAGGTCGGCAACATCGACGTCGCGCTTGGTGTAACCTTCACGAGCAAACGCCAGGACAGCGTTCGGCCCGGCTTCGATGCCGCCCAGTATCCGGCGTGTGAAATGGACGCCGAGAAAAGGGAATCGCGAGTCGGCCACAGGGTAGATGAGATTGCGCACCAGGAACTGCCGTTCAGGCCGGAGCAGATAATATTCGCCTCGAAACGGCACAATCCGGACCGCGCGCTTCTGCCCGGCGAGCTCTGCTACGCGATCCGAGTACAGCCCGGCGCAGGTGACCAGAAAATCGCAGGGTGTTTCGCCACTCGTGTGAATCACGCGCCAGCCGCCCGCGTCACGACGTAGCGACGTCACACGCGCGCCGGTAACGATTTCGCCGCCCTGCTTTCGGATCAGCCCAGCGAGCGTCGCGCACACGGCCGGATAATCGGCGATGCCCTCCTGGGGAACATGAAGCGCCTGGACACCGCCCGCATGTGGCTCGATCTCGCGCAACTCTTCGCGACCGAGTAAGCGAAGACCTGCCAGACCGTTCTGGCATCCACGCTCGAGCAACGCTTGCAGGCGCGGCACTTCGTCTGGACTGGCCGCCACCACTACCTTGCCGCAAACATCGTGCTGAATCGCGTGGATCTGGCAGAATTCCACCATCTGGCGAATGCCGCGCACGGCTAGGCGCGCGCGTCGCGATCCGGGCTTGTAGTACAGGCCGCAATGCAACACACCGCTGTTGTGACTGCTTTGATGGAGGGCAATCTGCCGCTCTTTTTCGAGGATGGTGATGCGCGCATCGGGCAGGCGTTGCTGGAGGCGAAACGCGGTGGCCAGTCCGACGATGCCGCCTCCCACGATTGCCACGCGCATACGAATCATTCTCGCCTATGGGCTCGACTATGCGGCGCTACACTAGTTTTCGTAATGGGGCTCTGTCATGGATAGTTCTCCGCTGAACCAGATCCTGGAGCGGGAGATCGAGTATCACGAGAAGTTATACTCCGGATTCGCTCAGCAGCATTTCGCGCGGCCCGCGGTCCGTGCGTTGCGCGCGCACATGGTCAAGCGGGTGTTGGCGAAAACCGGCGCGGGCCGTGAATCGCGGGTACTCAGTCTCGGCTGCGGGATCGGCGATACCGAGCTGCTGCTTGCCCCGCACGTGCGAGAGCTCGTCGGCGTGGATCTCTCTCCAGCGGCGGTGCGCCAAGCGCGCCAGGACTCGGCCACTGCCGGTATCATGAATGCGCGGTTCGAAGAGGGATCGCTCGAATCCGTCACAGGCAAGTTCGACGCGATCATTGCAATCTTCCTGCTGCACCATCTGCCGGATGCGATGCTGCATGGCGCGCCAGAGCTGATCGGTGAACGGCTGACGCCGCGGGGCGTGTTCTACTCGCTCGATCCCAGCAGGCGGCGGCTGTCGGGGATGGTCGGTTCGTTATTGTTTCCGCGGCTGATGCAAAAGTATCAGAGTCCCGATGAGCGCCAGCTTGATCCGGAGGAAACGGCGCGGTACTTCCGATCGGCTGCGTTCACTTGCCAGACGAGCATGTATGATTTCGTGTCGTCTCCTTTGGCGGGGCTATTGCCAGGGTGGCGCGCTGGGTATCAGGCCGCGCGAGCCATCGACGAAGTACTGGTGCGGATACCCGGCTTAAACCGGCTGGGAAGCAATTTCGAACTGCTGGCATGGCGATCCTGACGATCTCGGGCGCTCCGGCCTCGCGCTTTGAGGAGGTGGCTCATGCGTCTGCTCAGTTGTTGGGTTTTGAATTTATAACGGAGTCGCGCCTCTCCAAGTGGATGGCCGAAGAGTTCGGTGACACGCCCGTTCCGGATCGCGCGTGGCGCCCGGCGGCGGTTTCCGTTCTGGCGCGCCTGGCTATGGAACATCACCTGGTCATCTGCCTGTCAGGAGCCGAGTCGCTCTTTCCTCCGTCACCTTTCACACTGCGTGCCGGGATCGTTGCGTTTGACGTGCGCCGCATCGGGAACGTCATGCTCGACCAAAGGTTGGAGCGGCCCGAAGCGAGGGTGACCCTGGCGCGAATGGATCGCGAAGCGAAGCAGCTGCTCAAGCAGCGCTGGGGCCGCATTCGGCCGCAGCCCGATTCCTTCGACGTCGTCCTCAACAGCGAGCACATGGACGCGACGCAGATGGCGCAGGTCCTGCAAGCCGCGGCCGCGGCACGAGGGCTGCACGAACAAGGACTGCTGACCCCGGATGCCGAAGCTCGTATTCAATTCGACACGCGACTTAAGCTGGCGCGGCACGGAATCGCTCCTGCGGGTCGCGCGCGCCTGAAGCGCGCCGCATTCAATCATCCCAGCGAGGAAGTATTCGCCAACCTGCTCGACTTCTACCGCATCGCATGGGAATACGAGCCCCGGAGCTTCCCATTACAGTGGGACAAGGACGGCCGGGTCACCGAGGCGTTTACGCCCGACTTCTACCTGCCCGAATTCGACCTCTATGTAGAACTCACCACCATGAAGCAGACCCTAGTGACGCGTAAAAATCGCAAAGTTAAAATGCTGCGCGCGATCTATCCGCACATTAATATTCAGGTGTTCTATCAAAAGGATCTTCAGGACCTGGTCTTCAAATACGGCTTGAAGGAGGCCGTGCAGTGACCGCGCCCCCGGGAATCGAGCGCGTGTTGTTTACGGAAGAGCAGGTCAACCAGCGTATCCGGGAAGTGGCCGCGGAAATCAGCACCAAGTATCAGGGCCGCGACCTGAAACTGATCGCGGTACTAAAGGGCGCGGTGTTTTTTCTGACCGCCCTGGCACGCGCCATCGAGATTCCGCTTAAGGTCGACTTCCTGGCCATTTCGAGTTTCGGGGACCAAGTTCATGGAAACCGGCAGGGCGGCGCGCCGGGCATGGTGCGAATCGCCAAGGACCTGGATCATCCTATTCAGGACGAAGATATTCTGCTGGTGGAAGACATCGTGGACACTGGTTTTACGACGCGCTACTTGCTTCAGACTCTCGCGGGACGAGAGCCGCGCTCGCTGGGAATCTGCACACTGCTCGACCGGACCGTGCGCCGGATCGTACAGGTGCCGGTCGACTATCGCTGTTTCGAGATCCCCGACAGGTTCGTGGTGGGCTGCGGCCTGGACTTCAAGCAGCGCTACCGGAATCTGGGCTACATCGCTGTGATGGATCCGGAGAAGAGCTGATCTTGGCGTATTCAGCAGAACTATATATGTTTTTGATATAGAATAATCATATGCAGTCTCTGTTGGTTCAACTCGATGATCCGACCTATCGCGCCCTAAACCGCGTTGCCGCCAAGCGCAAGCGAGCTGAGTTCGTGCGCGCCGCAATCCGGAAGGCGATCCGTGAAACCGAGGAGACGCGGACCAAGCTTGCCTATTTACGACAACCCGATTCCGAAAATGAGGCGGACGACTGGGCTAACGCAGAGGAATGGAAGGCGTGAAACAGTATGAACTGTGGTGGGCGTCGCTTCCTGGGCCGGCGGGCCGCCGGCCAGTCCTCTTGCTGAGCCGCAGCGGTGCGTACGATTATCTGAATAAGTTTCTGGCCGTCGAGATTACTTCCACGGTGCGAAGTATCGCAGTGGAGGTTCCCCTGGGCCGTTCCGAAGGACTGCCACGGCGTTGTGTCGCCAATTGCGACAACATTCGAACGCTGTCGCGCTCCGCACTCGTGAAGCGGATAGGACAGCTCGCTGCGCGTCGTGTGCCGGAATTGAAGCGCGCTGTGGGTCATGCTCTCGCATGGGACGAATTGATTGACGTGGCTTGAAGCGGATCCTAGCGCTGCTCCGGGATCATTCGCATTCCGTGCTTGGGCCGCAGAGTAATTCGCGCGTGTGTCTCCACCCGATGTCCGGGTTCCAGGCGCAATCGCCAGCGCTGTCCGATAGCAGCCAGGAGCAACGTGCCTTCCATCCACGCGAAGCGCTCCCCGATGCAGACGCGTGCGCCACCGCCAAACGGGAAATAAGCAAACTTCGGCCTCGAAGGATCGTCCTCCAGCCAGCGCTCGGGACGAAACGCGAGCGGATCGGGAAACCAGCGCGGATCGCGATGCACCGCGTACGGGCTCATCAGGACCACCGAGCGCGCCGGAATCAGGAAGTCGCCTACATGATAGTCTTCGAGCGCACGCCGGCCGATTCCCCACGCTGGAGGATAGAGCCGCAGTGCTTCGGAGAACACGCTTTCGGTGTAGCGCAACTGCGGCAGGTCTTCGAACGAAGGGAGCCGCCCGCCCAGAACCCGATCGAGTTCGGCGTGCAATGCGGCTTCAGCCTCAGAATTTTGTGAGAGCAGATACCACGCCCAGGTCAACGCATCGGCGGTGGTCTCGTGGCCGGCGAGAAACAGCGTCAAGGCCTCGTCCCGGACTTGGCTGTCGGTCATGCCGCCATCGCCTTCTTCATCGCGGGCCAGCAGCAGCATGGATAATAAGTCTCCCGCGTCGCGGCCCTGCGCACGGCGCTCGGCGATCAGGCGATAGATGGTCTCATCGAGCCGTTTGCGTGCCCTGTGGAAGCGGCGGACGGCGGGCAGAGGCAGCTTTTCCAGCAGCTCCGAGAACGGCATCAGGACGATTTCGAACAGCTCGAACACCTGTGTGAGAGCCGCCCCGATCTCATCCGCTTCAGAATCGGCGTTGGTGCTGAACTCGGTGCTGAACAGCGTTTTTGCCACGATTGCGAGAGTGAGGCGCATCATCTCCTGGGCCACATCGAAAGGCCGGTCCGACTGCCACTGATCGCGGACCACTGCCGCCCGATCCACCATCACGGCGCCATATCCGGCCAGACGGTCGCGATGAAACGCCGGTTGCACCAGTCGGCGCTGGCGGCGGTGATGCTCGCCTTCACTGGTCAGGAGCCCATCGCCTAAAAGCACTCGCGCGCGCTCCAGCATGCGGCTCTTTTTGAACTTGTTCTGGTGAGTGATCAGAATGTCGCGAATCGCGTCGGGGTGGCCTACGTAATAGATGTGCTGGCGGCCCAGAGGGAGATAGACCAAGTCGCCGTACTGCCGCGCGATGCGTTCGAGAAACCCGGCTGGATCTTTGCGAAACTCGGGCAGCACACCCACCAGCAGCCGGCCTTTGGGTCCGGGGGGCTTCGATTGTACTGCCGCAGGCACCATCCGGCCACGATTATAGCGGGCCCTGCTACTGTTGCTGCTGTTGTTGCTGCTGAAGCACTCGATCGGCCTCGTCAGCAGCGGCGATAGCTGCTTGCCAATCTTCTGGCGGCGCAGGGACCTCTTCCAGAGGCGGTGGGGCATCGGACGGAGCCACGCGAACGGAGACGGTCAACTGGCTGAGGGAATCGCCCTTAAATATTCCTTTGGTCGGCGGGACGTCCGCGTAGTCGCGTCCGATGGCTGTGCGGATGTGACGCTCGGCGGCGATCAGATTATTCGTCGGGTCGAAACCCACCCAGCCCAGCCCCGGCAGAAGCGCCTCCACCCACGCGTGCGTTGCGCCCTCTGGAGACCGATCATGGTATTCCGAGCGCGGGTACACATAGCCGCTTACGTAGCGGCATGGAATCCTTACGTGACGCGCTAGCGCGGTCATGATATGCGCGAAATCCTGGCAAACTCCCTTGCGAGCTTCGATGGCATGGTCGATGGGCGAATCCACGCGGGTGGCTTTGGGCACGTACTCGAACCAGTCGTAAATGGCCGAGTTCAGCTCGCGAAGGAAACGAAGCGGGTCATCGCGGCGCCGGATTCCCAGCGGCTCAATCAAGCTAAAAAGCGCTTCCGACGGGGACGCGAACTGGCTGGGCATCAACATTTCGCGATAGTCACCGGCGGCAGCCTGCGCATCGAGGTCGTCCCAAGCCGAGGGTTCCAGGCCGTTCGGAAGCTCCGCCATAGGCTCACTCTCGACCAGTGCCTCGGCGACAATCTTCAGCTCGCGATGATGGCCCGGCACGTCGAAGTGGTGCACGCTGTTGCCAAGGTAATCGCGATATTCATACACGCGGGTTCGCGGCTCCACGAAAAGCTGGAAGGTAAGGCACCGCTGTCCGCCTTCGGTTCGCGGGTGCATGCGCAACTCCATAAGGCTCTCGCTTACCGGAGTTTTGTAGCGGAATCGCGTCAGGTGCCGTATGGAATAGAACATGGTCATGCCTCTAGCGCCGCCTCGATCGGATACGAGATATAGGTTTGATAAAGTGCGCTGTGCACCTGCCCACACTGGCGCAAGAGTTCGGTCAAATACGCTTCCAATCCGCCCGCCATAATCTCGTCAATCTGGCCGAAGCCCAGCGTGGCCCGCAAGCGTCCCGCGATGCGCTCGACGCGAACCGCCCGGCGACTTCCGGCCTCGCGACCGATTTCCTTGATGGCCGTTTCCAGAGCCTCGGCCGAGAAGTGAATGGAATGCGGAAAATTCGGATGCAACACCAGGAACTCGGCGATGCGTTCCGCCTTTACCTCCGCGGTATACGCCTTGCAATACGCCTCGAAGGCGGTGCAGCAGCGCAGCAGTCCGATCCATTCCAGATATACGCGTTCCGCTCCCGCCTGGGCGGGTTTATGGAACTCGCGGAAGTGCGCGCCTACTAATGCTGAAACGGCCATGGCCCGCTCCAAGAAGCGGCCGGCCTGGATGAACTGCCAACCCTCCCCATGAGTCATGGTGGAGTCGGTGATGCCCTGGAAGAGATGCGCGCCCTCTTTGATGGATTGAAGGAAATCGCGAGCGTCCCACACTTCCGACGAGCTGCTGCGTCGCACGGCATGGAACAAGCGATTCAACTGCTCCCACATTTCCGAGCTGATCTGCTCGCGCACCTGGCGCGCGTTTTCCCGGGCCAAGACGATACTGGCAACGATCGAGGAGGGATTGGACTCGTCGTGCAGCAGCGATTGAGCCAGGCTTTGCGCATGCCCGGCGTCTTCCACGGGAATTTCGATGCCGAGCGAGCGTACCACCCGCGCCCAATCCAGATCGTCCGAATGCGAGCCCCGCTCGAGCATCAGATTCAGGTGGATATTGATCACCCGCGCGGTATGCTCCGCCCGCTCCAGGTAGCGGCTCATCCAGTAAAGGCTGTCGGCGACGCGAGAAAGCATGGTCAGTCCGTTAGAGCGCACAGGACGCGGCGGCATCCTCCGCTCGTGGCAGAGATTGCTGCCGACGCGTTCCGTTGTGCGCGATTAAACATTAGTCCAAGACCCAGGTGTCTTTACTTCCGCCGCCTTGCGACGAGTTCACGACGAGGGATCCTTTCCGAAGGGCCACCCGCGTGAGTCCCCCCGGCACGACCGTGACTTTATCGCCATAGAGGATATACGGACGAAGGTCGACGTGCCGCGGCTGCACGTTCCCGTCCAGGAGACAGGGAGCGCGCGAAAGCAGGATGGTGGGCTGGGCGATGTAGTTGCGTGGATCGGCCTCCACGCGACGGCGGAAATCGTCCCGCTGCTCAGCCGTGCTTTGCGGCCCGATCAGCATCCCGTAGCCGCCCGATTCGCCGACCGCTTTTACCACGTATTCCTGCAGACGGCCGAGCACGTGCCGGCGATGCACTGGATCCGACATGAGATACGTTTCGACATTGGCAAGTACCGGATCTTCCTTCAGGTAGTAACGAATGATCGCCGGAACGTACGCATAAACCGCCTTGTCGTCGGCGACGCCGGTCCCCAGCGCATTCGCCATGCTCACGTTGCCGGCCCGATACGCGTTAAACAATCCAGGGACGCCCAGGCCGGAATCGGCACGGAAGGCGAGCGGGTCAATGAAGTCGTCGTCGATTCTCCGGTAGATCACATCCACTCGGCGCAGACCGGCAGTGGTGCGCATGTAGACGAAATTGTCGTGAACCACCAGGTCGCGGCCTTCCACCAGCTCGATGCCCATCTGGCGCGCGAGAAAGGCGTGCTCGAAGTAGGCCGAATTGAAAACGCCGGGCGTCAGCAGAACGATGGTGGGCTCGCTGGTTCCTTGCGGAGAACCCTGCGGCGTCAGCGAGCGCAGTGTAGACAGCAGCGCCTGGCTGTAGTGCTCGATAGGCTGCACCCCGCATTTGCGGAACAGCTCCGGGAAAAGACGCTTCATCACTTCGCGGCTCACCAGCATGTAGGACACGCCGCTAGGCACGCGCAGGTTGTCTTCGAGGACCACGAATTCGCCCGAAGGCATCCGGATCAGATCGGTGCCCGCGATCGTGACGTAGGCGTCCTTGCGGACATGGAAACCGCGCATTTGCCGCCGGAAGTGTTTGCAGCTATAGATAATCTCGCGCGGCACGACGCCGTCATTCAGTATTCGGCCCTCGTGATAGATGTCCTCGAGAAACAAGTTCAGCGCGGTGATGCGCTGGGCCAGGCCGCGCTCGATGCGTGCCCACTCCTCGCGAGTCAGTACACGGGGAAGAAGATCGTTGGGAAAAATGCGTTCGGTGCCTTCATCGCGTCCGTAAACCGTGAAGGTGATGCCCTGGTGGAGGAACGAAAGATCGGCGATTTGTTGCCGGCGGCGAAGCTCATCGGCTGTCAGCTCGCGAAGTGCTTCGTAAACATGGCGGTAGTGGGGACGAACCGCGCCGGCGCCATCGACCATTTCGTCGAATGCGTCGTCGAGCTCGTATTCCTGGAATGGCGCCGGAAGCGTATGCTTGGTGGCGATCCCTGCCATAGGTGCCTCCTCACATCGAATCGCCTTCGACGAGGAAGCTATCGGGAGGCTTTAAGTGTATCACGCGGCCCGAGCAAATGATAAGAATGGCCGAGTTCCCGTTTCATTCCCCGCCCTGATAAATATCGTGTAACCGCAGCAGGCCCAGGCAACGCTGATCCCCGTCCACCACAGGCACCACCGAGATCTGCGACGGCCGGTCCTCCATGAAGGCCAGGGCTTCGTGCAGCAGCGCATCGGAAGTGAGCGTGGAAGGCCGGGCGGTCATCACATCGGAAGCCCGAAGGACCCGAATATCGTCATGAGCGTGGAGCGCGCGGCGGACGTCACCGTCGGTGATCAATCCCGCCAGCGTCCCAGCCGGGGAAACGACGCACGCGGCGCCTAGGGGACGTTCCGACATCGCAATCACCACGTGTTTCAGCGAATCTTCCGGAGCGACCCAGGCGACCTCGTCCCCACTGTGCATAGCGTCGCCGACGCGCAGGCGCAGACTTCGTCCCAGATGGCCGCCGGCATGGAAACGTGAAAAGTGCTCCGCGGTGAACCCCCGGGCTTGCATCAGAGCGATCGCCAAGGCGTGGCCGATCGCCAATGCAACGGCCGAACTAGCGGTGGGTGTGAAGCTCTCCGGGTCGGCTTCGCGTTGGACAGTGGCATCCAGGACCACGTCCATCTCGCGCGCCAGCGGCGACAATAAATTTCCCAGGATCCCGAGGAACGCGGGTCGGAATTCGCGCAGGGATGGGACCAGATCAATCAGCTCGGCCGTCGCCCCGCTTTTCGAAACCATCAGGACGGAATCGCCCGGCTGGCACACTCCCAGGTCGCCATGAGCCGCCTCGGTAGGGTGCAGATACACCGCGGGCGTGCCGGTGCTTTGAAGGGTCGCGACGATCTTGCGTGCCACGTGGCCGGATTTGCCGAGGCCGGTGACGATCAGTTTCCCGGAATGCCCGAGAATCAGATCCACTGCCGCAATCAGATTCTGGTCCAGGCGGGCGGACGCGGCCAGAATCGCTTGCGCCTCTGTTTCCATCACCTTACGGGCGGCCGAAAGCCACTCGGCGCGCTGATCGACTGGTTTGACTGATGCGCTGGTGGATGCGTCCACAGGCGTACTGTAGCACGCCGCCGGAAATTGTCGCGACTTTCGCCCATCCCCTGTCATCTGCTACGTTTGAGCATGAGCGCGTGATGGACCCCGCCTGTCTACGTCACACTGAGATCCCCGGCACCTCGAAGCTGTTCGCCGATCTCTCCTATCATTTTGATCGGGTCTCGCGCTTTTACCGCCACAATCCCCATCAACGGACGTCGTACGCGGCAGCGGCTCGCGAGGTTCAGTATCCGGACCATCGCCGCGCGGCCATGGCCCGCGTACTGGAAGCGCAGAATCCGGGGAACCCCCTGATAGCGCGCTTCGCTCAGCCCGGAACTGTGGCAGTCCTGACGGGACAGCAGGTGGGATTGTTTTCGGGTCCGGCGTACACCATTTACAAAGCGCTCACGGCGGCGCGGCTGGCCGAGGACCTCAACGCAAGTGGAATCCCGGCCGTCCCGATCTTCTGGCTGGCAACCGAGGATCACGATTTTCACGAAGTCGATCACGTGTGGATCTTCGACGCCGCCCATCGTCCCGTTGCGTTGCGCACCGAGGCCCCTTCGAGCTGGCAGGGTCTACAGCGTCCCGCAGGCAGCTTCCCGGTCGAACATCCGCCGATCGCGGAGCTGCGGAGCGCGCTCGCCGGGTTCGAGCATGGCGAGGAAATTGCCGCCGCTGTTGCCGAATCGTACCCGCCGGGAATCACCATGGGCGCCGGATTCCGGGCACTGTTAGTCAAACTGCTGGGCCGGATCGGAATGCTGGTGCTGGATCCCCTGGATCCGAAAATGCGAGCGGTCGGCGCGCCATTCATGGCGGAGGCCCTGGAAGCGGCGCCCGATCTCAAATCCGCGCTGCTGGCTAGAAACGCCGAACTCGCCGCTGCCGGATATCACGCCCAGGTCAACATCGAAGAGAACAGCTCGCTATTCTTTCTGCTCGAAAATGGCGAGCGAGTGACTCTGCGCCGTAAGGATGTCGAGTTCGCGGCTCTCCAGGACAGAGCCGCGGATATTTCTCCTAACGCTCTGCTTCGTCCCGTATGGCAGGATTACCTGCTTCCGACCGTGGCCTACGTGGGCGGGCCTGCCGAGCTCGCGTACCTGGCGCAGGCGCAGGTGATCTACGATCGGCTGCTGGGGCGCATGCCAGTGGCGGTATCGCGCACGAGCTTTACTCTGCTGGACGCACGCGCCGCGAAGCTGCTGGATCGCTACCGTCTGACGTTGGCCGATACCCTGGCGCCGGAAGAGTCGCTGAAGGAACGGATCGCACACGCGTTGATCCCGCAATCCGTGGCAAGCCTGTTCGACGAATCTTCGGCTGAGGTTACGCGGCGGCTGGACCGGCTCAGGGACGGGCTCGAAAGTCTTGATCCAACCCTGGCAGCATCTTTAGCTAAAAGCCGCGCCAAGATTCTTTACCAGATCGAAAAGACTCGCAAGAAAACGGAACGCGAACTGTTGCGCCGCGACGCCCGCGCTTCCGAGGAATCCCGCTATCTGAGCGCTCTGCTCTATCCGCATCGCCATCTGCAGGAGCGGTTTTATTCGATCCTGCCGTTTCTGGCCCAGCACGGGCCGGAGCTGATCGACCGGCTATACGAGATGGTCCAGGTGGATTGCCCGGACCACCGGGTCATTACTCTTTAATTCAAGCTACAACGACCGCAGGAAGTTCAAGATATCCTGCTTGTCCGACACTGACAGTCCCTTGAAGTTGTTGATCACGGTGTTGGCTTCCGAAGTCGGATCGGCGCCGTTGTTCGCATGAGCCTTGATTGCTTGGAGCAGATCATTAGTTCTGCCGTCGTGAAGGAAAAAATTCCGCTGGCCGAGAGGGCGTATCGGGACGTCCCATGATCGTGAACAAATCATGGACTCCGCCGTCGGATGCAAATCTGACCTCGCGAATGGGCCCGTTCGCGCTGATGATGTTCAGGACCTGAAGAGGCGTGACCTGACTCAGCGGCGCCACTGACATCTGTGGATTCGAGGCAGGACTGGAACCTCCAATGGCCGGAGACTTGTGGCATCCCGCGCAACTATCAAGATTGAATCGGGGACCGAGCCCCTTCTCCGTGTCCGGCACTGTCCCTGATACGGAAGCGACTTCTTGAAACGCGTTCTGGCCGGAGGTGAAGAACTTGACCTGGTTGGTGGTGAGGCCCTGGATTGTGCCGCCAGCGCCAGGAGCGCCGGCGCGAACGCCCGGATCGGTTTGAGCTGTGGCCAATACGGCGAACATCAAGAACCCAAAAGCCTTATGGATCGGAGAGTGAATAGACACTTTTAGATACACCTTTCCTCGTTGAAATTTAGGAACCTATTGGACGCGACTATAAACGCAGACCCGTCCGCCTGCCCGCGTTTAAACTTTCGCGGCACTCCCGAGGGCAACTTAGATCAAACCGTTTCAAGAAAGTACCATGCAAAGGGATACCGTTCAATGAGAAAACGACCCTACGAAGGGTTAGGCACAGCCCTATGCAGAAGCTGCGGGATTAGCGATTCCAACAAACTGAAGAAAACCTATGGAGGGTCCGTCTAAGGATACGGTGGTGAGCCTGAGCGATCGCGAGATCAGCCCGGAGATCATCGATTCGTGCCGCCGGGGAGATCGCGAGGCGTTTCGCGCTCTCTACGAGGCGTATAAGGACAAAGTGTATTCCATCGCTCTCTATTTTTTTCACGGAGACACAGGCGCGGCGAGCGACGCGACGCAGCAAACATTTCTGAAGCTGATGACGAACATCAAGAGCTTTCGTGGCGACTCGGAATTCTCGACATGGCTGCACCGGATGGCAGTGAATACGTGCATGGATGGATCGCGCAAGAACAAATCGCGGGAGCGGTCCGAAGAGCCGTTGGAACTGGTCCGGATCGGTGAACCGGCTTCGCACGATGAGGATCTGGCGCGCAGGCAAGTCGCGAGCCGGATCCAGGCGGCACTGTCCTCGTTGCCGCCGAAGCTGCGGATGCCGATACTGCTCCGCTATTTCGAGGACCTGTCCTATATCGAAATGGCGAAGGCTTTACATTGTTCCGCGGGAACCGTGGCATCGCGGCTGAATACAGGACACAAATTACTCGCCGAGAAGCTGGCGAAGCTGCGCGGGATGGGGCGATGAAGATGGCTGACGAAAAACCACCATCGGGTCGGATCGAGCCCGGACAATTGCCGCTGGTCAAGGCGCCCGATGCGATCTGGAAGTCGATCGTGGCCGCGCTGGATGCGACGCCTGAACTTCGACGCGTCGATCGGTTTTCTTTCCCTGTCTGGCAATGGGCGGCGGCATCGCTGGTCGTGATCGGCGGGGTCTCCTGGTTTGCCTCACGCCCGGCGAAGGCAACCTGGGAAGTCGCGCGGCTGGAAGGATTGCCTTCGATCGGGTCGCAAACGCTCGCTTCCGACGGTGCGATCAAGGTCGGCGAGTGGTTGCAGACGGATGCCTCCTCGCGGGCCCGGATCACGATCGGGAATATTGGGGTGGTCGACGTGGAACCGAACAGCCGTGTGCGTTTGGTTGCCGCGAGTGCGACCGAACATCGCCTCACGCTAGCGCGCGGCGAGATCAGCGCGACCGTTACCGCTCCGCCGCGCCTGTTCCTGGTGGACACGCCGGCGAGCACGGCAGTCGATCTTGGCTGCGCGTATAAGATCCAGACGGATGAGTCTGGCGATGGGCTGCTGCGGGTGACGTCCGGCTGGGTTTCGCTCGAATGGAAGGGGCGCGAGTCGCTGGTGCCTGCGGGTGCGAACTGCCGTACGCGTTCGCGGACGGGCCCCGGGACGCCTTACTTCGCGGACGCGCCGGAAGCGCTGCAACAGGCGCTTGCTACGTTCGATTTCGGCGGCGGTGGGCCGGATGCGATGAATACGATCCTGGCCGAAGCGCGTGTGCGCGACACGCTCACCTTGTGGCACCTGCTGTCACGGGTAGAGTCCGCCGAGCGGATCCGCGTGTTCGATCGCATGGTGGAACTGGTCCCACAGCCGGATAGCGTGTCCCGCGATAAAGCCCTGCAGCTCAATCCGGCGACGCTGAAGTCATGGAGGGAGGAGCTGGCATGGAAATGGTGAAAGCCACATGTTTCGCCCTGGCCCTGGCATCTTGTGCCTGGGCCGCAGATTTTTCTCTGGCTATCGGCAACCCGGTCGCAGTGGCCCTGCCTAATGGCATCGTCAAAAAGGACATCGGCCTGGCGGTTCGAGCCGAGAGCTGCGCGGATCCTGCTAAAGCGCAGCTCAGCGGGACCGCGGAGGGCATCGAAAATGGCGTCCGGAGATCCGTGCCGCTGCGGGTAGTTCCCGCGGCGACTCCCGGCGCTTACGCCGTCTTGCACGATTGGCCGCCGCAGGGCGTGTGGGTGCTTAACCTGACCGGTCATTGCGGAAGCTCGACAGCTTCGGCGATCGTCGCGATCGGGACCAACGGCTTGTTCATCCGTGAATCCTCAAAGTTTTTTCCTCGCGCCGCTACAGCAGCCGAGGTCGAATCGGTCCTGACAAACCTAAGAGGTGCACAATGAAATTCACCGCGACATTCGTAACGACGTTCATTCTTTCCGCGGTCAGTTCAACCGCGGCCGATCTGGTCACTCACGAGTGGGGAACGTTCACGTCGGTAGCGGGCGGGAACGGCGCACCGGTGGCGTGGGCCCCCTTGAACGGACCGGCTGACCTGCCGTGTTTCGTCGAACGGCTCGGGGGAAACTACAAGGCCTTCGCTGGCTTGGTACGCATGGAGACCCCCGTGCTGTACTTCTATTCGCCGCGCCCGGTGACACTTTCGGTTCACGTGGATTTTCCCAAAGGTTGGATCACGGAATGGTATCCGCACGCAGACAAGATAGGGAAGGACGAGTTTCCGCATTCATTCGCGCCAGGATACGGCTACCGGAACGGAGGCATTAACTGGAACTCGATCCAGGTGCTTCCCGGCGAGAACCTCAAGTTTCCCGGCAGCAAGGGCGCCAGTCATTATTACGCCGCGCGCGACACGGACGCGGCGCCGCTACGCATCGGCAATCAACAGGAGAAGTTGATCTTTTATCGAGGCATCGGAAGCTTTCAAGCGCCGCTTTGGCCGAAATACTTGAGCGATGGCAAGATCGAGATCCGCAACACGGGCGACCAGCCGATTCCCCTGGCGATTGTGTTCGAGAACCGGGGCGCGCAGTTAGGCTACCGCGTGATTCGCGGAATCCAGTACGTTGTGAACGTGGATCCACCGGAGATGACAGGGAATCTCGCGCAGCTCAGGGAGCAGCTCGCCGGCGAACTGGTGGAATTCGGACTGTACAAGAAAGAAGCGCTCGCCATGATCGAGACCTGGCACGATTCGTGGTTCGAAGAGGGCACCCGGATCTTCTATGTTTACCCCCGCGCGCAGGTCGACGCGCTGCTTCCGCTGCAGATCCAGCCGGCGCCCGACGCAATCGCACGCGTGTTCGTGGGCCGGGTCGAGGTCCTGTCGCCGTGGACGCGCCAGACCATCCAGAATGCGGCTGACACCCGGGACATGGCGACGCTCAAGAAGTTCGGGCGGTTCCTGGATCCCTTTGTGGCGCAGATGCACGCCCAAACCAGCTTCGTACAGCAGGCTGACGCTGAGATTTCTGGCGCCGCGAACACGGGAGCTTGCGTGCAGTGATTACTCCAGCGTGACCGGGCGGTCGAACACGACGTCGAGCGAGGTTCCCTGGCGCAGCTCGACTTCCCGGCCGCGGGTGAGAAGCACGGTAGCGAGACCGACCGCGCTGCCGGCACCAGCTCCGATGCCCGCGCCTGAGACGGTTCGATCGACGATCGCACCGGTGGCTGCTCCATAGCCGGCCAGGATGGCGATTCGCGCAGCATCCCGACCGACGGTCGGTCCTGCCTCGATAGCGTTCTCGTTGCCGACGACCTTCTGTTCCTCGGTACCAGGGGAGTCGACTGACGCGAGCTTCGGCGAAAACTTATAGACCGGGCCGTTAGGGAACGTAATCGTCTCCAGGCGAATCGCGAGCTCCGCGCGGCCTTTCACGCGACCACTGCGCCTGGCGTTGGTGACTACTCCTTGCACGTAGCTGCCGACCGGCAAGACGATACTTCCGGCGACGCTGATCGGGGTGCCGGTTCGCAGATACACGAAATCGCCGTCTTTGGCCGTGCGCGTCGTGATGGAATTCTCCATGCGCAGCAGGACGTGGGCGCCCTGCGGGATTTCGGCCGCTAGTGTGGCGACCGCGAAAACCAGAAATGATACGGTTCGCATTGCTAGCTCTCCTATCCGAAGTTTACTCGCAGATCGTAACAGGGCGCTTCGGGCGCAGCTTAGGGTCGCAATTGCCATCAGGACAGGGCTCTAGGGCGGTGGGGCCATACTCTGATTCCAAGCCGGCCTTCACGCGATAAAAGTACCCGGTTGCTTCTTCCGGATAAAAGCCTTGTCGCCGGAAACTCAAGCCGTACTCGCCCGGTGAGAGCATTCTGAACGAGAAGAGTCCTTTCGAATCCGTTCGCGTGGAGGCGCATGCCCGAAACGTTCTGCACACCAGAGTTACGACTGTGTCCGCAGCTCCAATCACGCTGCCAGCTAGACCACCGAAGGATGTATCGCCAGCAACCAGTCGAAACGCGGGAGGGTGCCCTCCACCACAACCGGATGATGCGACATCCAGCGTAATGTCGGGCATTCGTTTCTGCTCACCTTCTGAGAGTTCGATTGACTTAAAGGTGGTCAGGTAAAATCCGCTTACTCGGAACGTTAGAGTATATTCACCCGCCGGGAGATTCGCAAAGAGATAGTCACCCACACCATCGGTTCGGACGCGGTACATCCTGTCACCTGAAACCAGCTCTACAGCGGCGCGTGCGACGCGTGCCCCGTTTTCGTCGATAACCGTGCCGGTCAGGCTCGCAGTCGGCTCCTGTGCAGGCAACGAAAATGGGATCAACAAAATCGCAGATGCCGCTCCGATCCTCATATCAAAACCCTGAGCAAAGCATACACTACCGGTATGGTGAACAGGCTCGAATCGATGCGGTCGAGCCATCCGCCGTGGCCGGGGAGCGTAGTCCCGCTGTCCTTCATGCCCGCGCCGCGCTTGAAGGCCGATTCGCACAGGTCGCCCACCTGCCCCGCGATGTTTCCGGCGGCCGCCACGGCCAACACTTTCCAAAGCGGCTCCGAGGGAATCAGCAAATGCGCGTACACGCCCGCGGCCAAAACGCCGCCCGCAAGTGACCCGATCGATCCTTCCCAGGTTTTCGAAGGGCTCACGCGAGGCGCAAGCTTATGACGGCCGAACGCGCGACCGACGTACAACGCCGCTGTATCGCCGGCCCAGCTCACCAGCAGCGCGATCATAAGCCAGTGCGGGTTTATGGCGCGCAAGTCAAGGGCAGAACGCCACGCTCCGAAGATATAAACCACGCCGAGCAAGGCCGTCGCCGCACTGATCATCGCTTTTGCGAGATCGGCCTGGCGCAGCTCGAGCGCCATCAGCGCGAGCGCTGCGATGACGATGGTCAGCCATGCTGAGGCCGGATCACGCGTGAACAGCAGCGCCAGGCCCGCCGTCATGCCCGCCAGGCCGGATCGGGCGACACCCTGCGCGGCTGCGATGTTGTCGAATTCGTGGAAGGCGATTAAGCCCACCAGGACCATCAGCGCCAGCAGGGCCCATAGTGGCCCGGCCAAAACCACCCACACCACCAGCGGTATCAGAACCAGCGCGGTAATGATGCGCGTCATCGCGCCGGGAGGCTCACAGGCTGGCTCATTGGCTCACGGGCCGGATCGCCCCCGGGCAACACAGCACCGGCGGAGCTGGGCACATCGGAACTACCCAGGCCGCCGTAGCGCCGGTCGCGCTTTTGGTAATCGAGAATCGCGCGCAGCAATTCGACGCGCGTGAAATCCGGCCATAGCGTCTCCGTCACGTACAGCTCGGCATAGGCGATCTGCCACAGCAGGAAATTGCTAATGCGCATTTCGCCCGAAGTGCGAATCAGGAGGTCGGGATCGGGTTGCCCCGCCGTGTAGAGTCGTGCGGAGATGGCCTGTTCGGTGACTTCCACTTCGCCGTTGCGCGCTTCTTTAACCAAAGCCTTCACCGCGTCCACCAGCTCAGCGCGCCCTCCGTAGTTGATCGCAAGATTCAATCGCAACCCGCGATTTCCGGAGGTCCTGCGAGTTACCAGGTCCAGTTCGGTGCGCACCGGCGCGGGCAGCGCCTCCAGGCGTCCGATGGCTGTGAAACGGATATCGTGGCGCATCATCAGGGCCAGCTCCGCCCGGAGGTAGACTCGCAGCAGCCTCCACAAAGTGTCGACTTCAATGCGCGGCCGCTTCCAGTTCTCGACTGAAAAAGCATACAGCGTCAGCGCTCCGACGCCCAGGCGGGCACAGGTTTCGACGGTGGCTCGAACTGCGGGAACGCCTTGCTTGTGACCGGCCACGCGAGGCAGGTTGCGCTGCCGTGCCCAGCGGCCGTTGCCGTCCATGATGATCGCGATGTGCGCGGGAATACGCCCGGAGTCGATGGCTCGTGCCAGCGCGAGCTCATCCGAACCCGGCGCGAGCGCCTCCAGCAGGTCCTTCATTTTCAGTGACCATGGTACCAGCGGCGGCGCGGCAGGCGCAAAAATCTGCAACCGGATGGCATCGAGCGGCGTTGTATCTTTGTACAGAGGTTGGCCTTCTTGAATCCTATATGGTTGGTGATGGGTGCGTGTGCGCTTGTTCCGGCGATGTTTGGGCAAACAAACGTCCCTGAGCCGCAAGAGATCCCTAGTTCTCCGAACAGCCGCGTGCTCGGCGTGTTGCCCAATTACCGGACAGTCGACGACGCCAGCACTTTTGAACCGCTGACGGTGCGCCGCAAGTTTTACATCGGATACAAAGATTCCACCGACTATCCCATTTTCTTTCTAGCTGCAGGCTTGGCGGGACTGGCTCAACTAACCGATGAGCACGCCGCTTTCCGACAGGGCCTCAAAGGTTACGGCAAGCGCCTGGGCGGGTCGGTGGGCGATCAGGTGATCGGGAATTTGCTTACCGAATCAGTGTTACCTTCGCTGCTGCATGAAGACCCGCGCTACTTCCGGCGCGGCCACGGAGGTATTTGGTCGCGCACAGGCTACGCCGCCAGCCGCGTGCTCGTCGCGCGCAATGACCATGGCAACTGGACCTTCAATTTCGCCGAAGTGGGCGGAAACGCGATCGGCGCGGCCATCGCCAACGCTTATTATCCCGGAGAGCGGAACTGGGGGGATAACGTCCAGCGCTTCTCTTCGCAGATGGCAACGGACGCTTTTTCTCAGATCCTGAAGGAATTCTGGCCGGACATAAAGCGCAAGTACTTCACCCGCCATACTCATTCCTAATTTACTTTCTGTTGTAAAGTACTTGACAATCCTCCAGGTGTCGCCTATTCTGTAGCTCATGGCGAGTATCCGGCCGATTCGCAACGTACCCCCCGAGCCGATTCCTCTGCACACGCACGCGCTCGATAACCTGCGCTATATCCGGGAGACGATGGAACGCGCCGGTTCGTTCACGGCGGTGCCGGGCTGGGGCGGAGTGCTGATGGGCGTCACGGCGCTGGCTGCCGCCGGATTCGCATCGCACGCAGGATCGCGAGGTCTGTGGCTGGCGATCTGGCTTAGCGAGGCCATATTGGCAATAGGAGTGGGGGTGCTCGCGATGTGGCGCAAGGCCAGTGCCGCGGGTCTTCCGCTGTGGTCCGCGCCGGCCCGCAAGTTCGTCTTCAGCTTCGTGCCGCCGCTGTTCGCCGGGGCGGTGCTAACGCTAACGTTGTGGGAAGCGGGAGCAGTCGCGTCGATTCCCGGCCTATGGTTGATGCTCTATGGCACGGGTGTGATCACAGGCGGCGCATTCTCGGTGCGGGCGATTCCCGTGATGGGCGCCTGCTTCCTGGCGGAAGGCGCGCTCGCGCTCTTCCTGCTTCCAGGAATGTCCATGGTGTGGGCGGATCTCTGGCTGGGCGCCGGTTTCGGCGGCTTACACATTCTATTCGGAGCGATCATCGCGAGGAGGTACGGTGGCTAGGCAAAGCACACTCGCTCGCTCACGTGAAAACGTTCCGCGCCAAACAAAAGGGCCGGAGGCGCTGCCGGATCTCGATCGCCTGATCCATGAGCGGATCCGCTTGGGCATTATCAGCGCCCTGGCGGCGAATTCCTCCCTCAGCTTTAACGATTTAAAGCGCCTGCTGAAGACCACTGACGGCAACTTGAGTGTGCATGCCAGGAAGCTGGAGGACGCGGGCTACATCGCCTGCACGAAATCCTTCGAAGGCCGCATGCCGAAAACCGAGTATGCGCTGACGGCGGCGGGCCGCAAGGCGCTGGAGAAGTATCTGAATCACATGGAAGCGCTGATTCATGCCATGCGTACGCCGGATGCGGCCAGGGAGCGTTGATCGAGTGGATCACTTTCACGTCGCTATCATCATGGACGGGAACGGGCGCTGGGCCCAGGGGCGAGGTTTGCCGCGGGTGGCTGGTCATCGCGCGGGGGCCACGGCGGTGCGGCGCGTTGTGGAGGCTGCGCCGAACCTTGGAATCAAGACGCTGACGCTGTATGCATTCTCCGAAGACAACTGGAGCCGCCCCGCGCGCGAGGTCACCGCGCTAATGAAGCTGCTCGGTCGTTACCTGGTGGACGAGACCGGGCGGTGTATAAAAAATGGCGTACGCCTGGAAGCCATCGGCCGGCGAGATCGTTTACCCGCTCCGCTAGTCACCCTGCTGGAGCAAGCCGAGCGCAAGACAGCGCGCTGCCGGCGACTCCATCTGCGCCTGGCGCTGGACTATTCTTCGCGCCGGACAATATTGGACACAGCGCTGCGACTGGGCAATAGTGTTACCGAAGAGACTTTTTCCGAGGCCCTGGGACCGGATGTGGATCTGTTGATCCGCACCAGCGGCGAACAGCGTTTGAGCGATTTTCTGCTATGGGAATGCGCCTACGCCGAGATGGTGTTCACGCCGCGGATGTGGCCGACGTTCACGGGGGAAGATCTGGCGCAAGCTGTCGACGAGTTTCACCGCCGCGATCGGCGTTTCGGCCGTGTCGCATGCGAGGACGACGCTCGCCGCACGGCTTGAACCGCGCTAAACTCAAATCGTGAAGCGCTACCTGCGCATCGCCGGCATCGCCGTGGCCCTGATCCTCCTGATCGTCGTCGCGCTGCCGTTATTTTTCAACGCCGGTCAGTTCCGGCCCGTGCTGGAGGAACGCCTCAGCGCGGCCTTGGGACGGGACGTGAAGATCGGCGACCTGAAGCTCTCCCTGTTCTCCGGCGGCGCGTCGGCCAGCGATGTCACTGTGGCGGACGATCCGGCTTTCAGCAAGGAACCATTCTTGCGCGCCAAAGCTGTAGCGATCGGCGTGGAGTTGTGGCCACTGATTGTTTCTCGCCAGATCAATGTCACGTCGCTCACTGTCGAGCAGCCCGAGATCATGGTGCTCCAATCCCCCGCCGGCGATTGGAATTTTTCGAGTCTGGGCGGGAAGGCCTCGGCCCCTGCTCCGCCTCTGACTCCAGGTACGACCGCAACGAACCCAGCGGATCTGTCGGTAAAGCTGATCCGCATCTCCAAAGGCCGTCTTAGCATGAACAACGGCGGCAAATCGAAGCCGCGTACACTCGAGAAAGTCAATGTCGAATTGCGAGATTTTTCCGGGGCGTCCTCCTTCCCCTTTTCGCTCGAAGCGGACGTCGCCGGCGGCGGCTCGATAAAGCTCGAGGGCAAAGCAGGTCCCATCAAGCCGGCCGCTGTCATTGAGACTCCCTTCGATGCGAGCTTGACACTCACGCGTCTGGACCTGGCGGGATCGGGTTTCGCGCAGCCTTCCTCGGGGGTCGCGGGAATCGTTTCGCTGGACGGAAAAGCCGCCTCCAATGGCCGCGTCGTGAACGTCGACGGCAAGGTCAAAGCCGATAATCTCAAACTGGCCAAGGGCGGATCGCCGGCCAAGCGGGCGGTGGAAGTCGAGCTCGTCCTTGCGCATGACTTGGCCAAGCGCGATGGAACTCTGCAACGCTCGACGATTCATATTGGCGCGGCGCAGGCCAATCTGAGCGGAACCTATCGCCTGACCGAAGCATCGCCTGTGGTCAGCATGAAACTGGCGGGCTCGAAGATGGCCCTCACGGAGCTCGCAACCATCCTGCCGGCGCTCGACGTAGTGCTGCCTGCAGGATCCACGATCGAACGCGGGACACTCGGCGTCGACCTGGCTTCGCTGGGACCGTTCGATCGATTGGTGACAACAGGCTCGATCAACGCTGAAGATGTGCGTCTGAATAATTTCGATCTGGGATCGAAGCTGAAGACGATTCAGCAACTGTCCGGCATTCAGGGCGAGCCGCGCACCACCATTCAGAGCCTGACCGCCAGCATCGCTGCGTCTCCTGAGGGCACCAGCGTTCGCGATATCCGTGTAGTGGCGCCCGCAGTGGGGGAACTCACTGGTGCGGGGACCATCAGCCCGCAGCACGCGCTGAATTTTCAGATGCGTGCCACAGTGCGGGCATCCAGTCACATACTCACGGCGCTCGGGCAAAAGGGCGACCTGACAATTCCTTTCGTCATCACCGGCACTTCATCCAATCCTTCTTTCCAACCGGACGTCAAAGGCGTCGCCAAGGAAACGCTCCAGCAGTACTCGAAAGATCCTTCCAAGGCGATCGATGCCGCCAAAGGCATCATGGACCTGTTCAAGAAACCCAAGGATCCGCCTCCGCAGAAGTAGCAATATTTCCGCGATTTTCCGGTTTCATCCGGAAGGCCGGCGTGTTCCCACCGCTACCATAGAGTATGGATTTTCTGTTCTCAGCCGAATCCTGGGTCGCGCTGCTCACGCTGACGGTGCTCGAGATTGTCCTCGGCATCGATAACATCGTCTTCATCAGCATTTTGGCAGGCAAGCTTCCGGCTAATCAGCGGAAGCGCGCACGCACGCTGGGCCTCGCCCTGGCGATGGGTACCCGGATTCTGCTGCTGCTTTCGCTGACCTGGATCATGCGGCTGACGCGGCCCTTGTTTACCATCGGACCGCAAGAAATCTCCGGGCGCGATGTGATCCTGCTGCTGGGCGGCATGTTCCTGCTGTGGAAGAGCACCCGCGAAATTCATGAGCGTCTGGAAGGAGCTGCGGAGGCGGCCGCCCGCCAGTCGAAGGGTAAGGCCACGATGGGCTCCGTGCTGACTCAAATCGCGCTGCTCGACATCGTGTTTTCGCTCGATTCGGTGATTACCGCTGTCGGGATGGTGAATGAAGTTGCAATCATGATTGCCGCCATCGTCATCGCCGTGGGCCTCATGATGTGGGCTTCCACCCCGTTGGGCGACTTCGTCGAACGCCACCCGACTATCAAGATGCTGGCGCTGAGCTTCCTGCTGCTGATCGGGATGGCTTTGGTCGCGGAAGGATTCCACCAGCACATTCCGAAGGGCTACATTTACTTCGCGATGGGTTTTTCGGTGTTCGTCGAGATGCTGAATCTGCGGGCGCGGCGCGCGACGCAGCCGGTCCATCTCCGAAATTCAAAATGGGAACAGCACGAATGGGAGCCGCCGAAAAAGTAGCGGAATGGGCATCGCGTCCGATTTCGTGTTGATCGTGGTCGCCGGCCTGGTCGGTGGGCTGCTGGCGCGCCTTTTACGACTGCCCTTATTGGTGGGATATGTGGCGGCCGGAGTCGTCATCGGCCCATACACGGCAGGGCCCACTGTGGTGCAGATCCACGATATTGAGCTGCTAGCGGAGATCGGAGTGGCGCTGCTGCTGTTCTCCTTGGGTCTGGAGATTTCCTTCCGCGATCTGCAGCCGGTCCGCCGGTTCGCGCTGATCGGCGGTCCGATCCAGATCCTCGTGACGGCCGCAATGGGAGCGCTCGCTGGAATCAAATTTCTAGGACTGTCCGCCACAGACTCGATCTGGCTGGGAGCGATGATTTCGCTTTCGAGCACGATGGTGGTGCTCAAGACTCTTTCGGCGACAGGCATGACTTCGACGCTGGCGAGCCGAGCGATGATCGGCCTGCTGGTGGCGCAGGATCTGGCCGTGATTCCGATGCTGATCATCCTACCGCAACTGGCCGACCTGAGCGGTGCGCTACCGAGGCTCGCTCGCGCGGCCGGAATCGCCGTGGTGGTTCTGGCCGCAATGGTAGCGCTCGGCAGGTGGCTGCTCCCGATGCTGCTCAAACGAGTGCTGGCGCTAGGCTCGCGCGAGTTGTTCCTGGTGGCGGTGGTCGCCGCAGGAGTGGGAGTCGGATACGCGGCGCAAGCCGCGGGACTCTCCTTTGCCTTGGGCGCGTTTGTCGCCGGAATCGTGCTGAGCCAGTCTGAATTTAGCCATCAAGCGCTGAGCGACGTTGTTCCGTTGCGCGACATCTTCGGACTGCTCTTCTTCGTCACGGTTGGCATGTTGTTCGACCCGCGGTTTGTGTGGGAACACGCCGTCGAGGTGGCTCTTGTAACGCTTTTTATTATCGTCAGTAAGGCACTGATTCTGGGATCGTTGGCAGTCGCTTTCGGCTACCGCAACATGGCTCCGTGGATTATCGGCCTGGGGCTTTCGCAGATCGGCGAATTCGGCTTTGTGCTGGCCCGCAGCGGAGTCGGCGCCGGACTCCTTTCCCAGACCGCGTACAGTCTTGCGCTCACCTGCACCATCCTGACCATGGCGCTCTCGCCGCTGGTTTCGAGCGCCGCGATTCCGTTAGGCCGACTATGGCAGCGCTGGCGCAAGCCGGTTCAACCCGCGCTGGACATGGATTTGCCGAAGGAGCCGCTCGAGGGCCATGTCGTAGTCGCCGGATACGGCCGCAGCGGACGTGCGGTGGCTCGGGCGTTGCGCGCCGGCGCGACTCGTTTCGTGGTGGTGGAACTGGATCATGCCATGTTCACATTGGCCGTCGCGGATGGAATGCCCGCCGTGTGGGGCGATGTAACGCGCGAGGAGGTGCTCGCCGCGGCCCGGATTGCTCGAGCGCGGATCCTGGTGGTGACGGTCCCGGATCGCGGCTCCGTTCAACTGACGGTGCAACACGCGCGGCGCGTCCATCCCACCGTGGCCGTGGTGGCTCGCGCAGTTCGCGAAAGTGACGTCGCGGAATTGCGCGCTCTCGGCGTCACTGCCGTGGTGCAGCCGGAGTTTGAAGGCGGCGTAGAGATGCTTCGACAAACGCTGATCTACTGCGGCCGAGACGGTGATGCGATCCGGCTGGTTTCCGAATTGCGCGACAGTCTGTACGGAGCAGCGTAATCGGCGCGCGCTATACTCTGGAACGTGAAGCGCAGCATTGTTTCCGTTCCGGTGCGGCGCGCCGGGTCTCTGAAAAGCGGGCAGACCACCCGCGATCAGGACCTGCTGGCGGTGGAAGAGCCGTTGCAGATCCGCTTGGGCGATCGCGACCTGGCAATCACCATGCGCACGCCCGGGAACGATGAAGAACTGTCGGTCGGGTTTCTATTCACCGAAGGCATTCTGCCCGGCCGGGATGCGATTGCGTCGGCGACCCCCGGGGACAATTCGATCACCATCGCCCTCTCCGGCGAAGCCTCTGTGGATTTGAGCGCCCAGACGCGCCATTTCTACCTGACATCGAGCTGCGGAGTGTGCGGAAAGGCATCCGTAAACGCGCTCGTTGCCGCCGGCTGCACTGCCCCGCCCGCTGACCGGCCCATGATCGACGCCGCGGTGATTCTTAAGCTCCCCGAAACGCTACGGGCGACACAACCGGTATTCGATCGCACGGGCGGCCTGCACGCCGCCGCGTTGTTCGATGCCGAAGGCAAGCTGCAACTGGTTCGTGAGGATGTGGGACGTCACAACGCCGTGGACAAGCTGGTGGGGCGCTCGGTTCTGGATGGGCGCGTGCCGCTGAACGACTCCGTGCTGCTGGTGAGCGGGCGCGCGAGCTTCGAGCTGGTGCAGAAGGCCCTGATGGCCGGGATCAGCGTGCTGGCCGCGGTGGGCGCGCCTTCCAGCCTGGCGGTCGAGACGGCCATGCGGTTCGGCATGACGCTGGCTGGTTTCGTCCGCGATGGCCGGTTCAACATCTACTCAGGCGAAGGCCGCATTCATCATTCGAAATAGAGAATCTTGAGAATCCCGTCGGCATCCGTGCCCGCCGTGCCCGGCGTATATTCGAGCTTGACGTGCACGGGAGTCTGGGGACCGCAGTTCAAGTCAACTTTCCCGCCCGCGCGACCCACGATGACCACCTGTTGGGGATCGGGAATCAGGAACCCTTTCTTTCCCTGAGCGGTGTCGACGACCACCTTGAACCTTTTTTCCAGGCAGACAAACTCGACGAATGAGCCTTCGATCTGGGGTGGGGGCGCGGGCAAAGTCGGGCGTTCGGCCGTGGGCGGACGCACCATGCGAGGCGCTTCCTCGGGAGCATCTTCGGTTACGACGGGCCTGGCGACTACTGCTCTTGCAACCGACGGAGCGGGAGCGTCGGCCTGGTCGAGATAGCGCTGCATCTGGTCGACGCGCGTTCGATCCTCCGGGGTCTTTGCGTTCGCGGCAAGCTTCGCGACCGAGGTGCGGGCCCCTGCGCGATCGCCAAGCTGGATCTGCGCGTTGGCGAGCAGCGTGAAGAAACGCGGCGCGTCTTCCGGCGTGACCCGGCGCACGTCCGCCAGAATCGCAAGCGCTCCGCCGGCACGCCTGGCATTCAGATTTAGAGCGGCTAGTTCCATGCGGAGTTCCAGCCGTTCGGGTTCCTGCTGGAACAGCTCCGAAAGCGCTTTGAATGCTTCTTCCGGATGCTCTCGCTCGGCCAGGCGCCCGAAATCCCACAGGAGCCTGGGGCTGCGGTCGCCCAGCTCGTAGGCTCTTCCGAACGCTTCGACTGCCTCAGTATTTTGATCGCTGCGCCACGCCAGGTAGCCCAGGCCCGCCCACGGCTCCGGCCGCTTGGGATCCTCGCGCGCGAGCTCTTCGAGCGTCTTGCGGATTTCCATTTCCTTGCCGGGCCGGTTCGTCAGGTCCGCCAGCGCGAGTCTTACATCGAACATTGGAGCGGGCGTCGCGGGAGAATTCTCCCTGGCATTGGCAAGCTTCACCGGGAAAAGACCTCCATAGAATTGAGTACCCCGAATGTACGCCTGCAGGTCTTTATCGGCGGCGGAGACCGTCTTTCCATATACCTTTTCCAATGCGGCCGCAGAATCGACACCGCTCTGTACCGCAGCCAGGAATTCGGAAAACTTCGACGCGTACTGGGGCGAAAGCTGCAGCATGTGCACCAGAGCCCACCCCTCGTTGTACAAGCTGCCGGCTTTGTTTTTCTCGTTGTAGTACGGCGAGTCCCGGTCCGCGGACAAAATTACGGAAAGCGGAACCCATTTTTCGGAAAATAAAGCCTGTAACCGGCCCGGGATCAGATCGCCTACCAGCGCTTTATCGCCCTGCATCCGCAAAGTGGAGTAAAGCTCGGCGATGCCTTCGTTGAGCCAGGGCGGGAACTGGAGGCCGGCGTGGCGCGCGACCAGGTGAACGTATTCGTGCACGGCGACCTGCGCCGCCTGATCGCCGGTGCGACCTATGACGATATAATCGCGGTCCGCGCCCCCGAAATAGTAGGCAGTCGCGAATTCATTGAAGCGGTACGGGGCATATTCCTTCTCCGACCCAAACATTACGACGTATACAGGCAAAGGTTTGGGAGGCTCGCGCTTGTTTACCTGCAGAAAGAAATCGCGCACCCGTTCGAAGTAACGCAGGGTGTCACGCGTGTCCCGCTCTCCGGCGCTCGAATAAGCCTCGAAGTTCGGGGACTGCATGCGAATCCATTTACTTTCGGAATATGCGTCCACCGCGCAGAAAAGCGCGCAGATTAGCAGCCATTTAAGGCGAATCATGTGGGATATTTTATTACAGGTTCGACAGCGCTCGCCAGGTTGGGTCCGCGGCAGAAAGTGCTACAGTCATTTTTCTGCGACCGCTCTCGATCATTCACGTAGACACCGGAGAAACCTGGCGCGGAGGACAGGAAGCGCTACTCACGCTGGCGCGGGGACTGCGCGCGAAAGGATACCGGCAAACGATCGTGTGCCCGCCAGCGAGCGCGCTCGCCGCACGAGCCCGGTCGGCGGGATTCCCCGTCGAGAAGCTCGTACCGCGGACCACCGAAATCGTCCACGCTCACAGCGGACGGGCGCAGACCATCGCATTCTGGCAAACTTTTGGCTCCAACGTGCGTCGCGTGGTCACGCGGCATGTCGCGTTCCCACCCAAGAATCCCTGGATGCATCGGCTGAAATACACGCGGACGTGCGATGGTATCATCGCCGTCTCAGACGCTGTTCGGCGCGGCCTGATCGATAGCGGCGTGCCTGCCGCGAAGATCGAGACGATCCACACCGGCATCGAGATGCCGGAGCCGGCGCCGCGGGACCGGCAGAGGTTCGGGCTCGGCGAGACCGATTTCGTCATCGGCCACATGGGCGCGTTCACGCATGAGAAGGGGCAGGACGTGGCGGTGGCAGCGGCGGCTTTGGTTCGTCAGTCCCTGCCGCAGGCGAAACTGGTTCTGGCCGGCGATGGCCCGCTATTATCCGAATTTCGGCGGAGCGCACCTGAAAACGTGACCTTTCCCGGTTTCGTATCCGACCGCGCGGCGTTTTTTGCGGCGCTGGATCTGTTCATCATGCCATCGCGCTCGGAAGCCTGGGGACTGGCGACGCTCGAAGCCATGGCCCACGGGGTTCCGGTGATCGCCAGCGATGCCGGCGGCCTGCCGGAAATTGTCGAATCCGGAAACGGTGGTTGGCTGGTCCCCGCCGGCGATCCCGCGGCGCTGGCTCGGGCGATTACGGCCGCTGCTTCGAGTCCTGAAAGCCTGCGAACGCAGGCCCAACGAGCCCGCGAGCGTGCGCGGCTGTTTTCGGTGGATCGAATGGTGGAACAGACCGAGGCATTCTACCGGCGCTTCGTAACCTGAGCCGGGGACAGCCAGCCGATTTCGGTGCGCCGATGAGGACAGTGCGGGATTGGTTCATCGAAATCGGAGGCAATCCCCGTGCTTACACGCGGCGGGCCAGCAGCAGGGTCATATCGTCCTGCAGCTCGTCCGAGCCGGTCCATTCGCGGACGCTCTCGATGACTGTTCGCACAATCTCTTGCTCGCCGAGGTGGGCATTGCGCACCAGCAAGTCGAGAAACCTCTCCTCGCCGAACATTTCCCCGTACTCGTTTTCCGGTTCCGTGACGCCGTCGGTGAAGAATACCAGCAGGTCACCGAGCTCCAAGGCGATCCGGCTCTCGCCATATTCGGCGAAAGGGAAAGCGCCCACCACGGTTCCGTTAACTTCCAGCCGTTGAACCGCGCCTTTGCGCACGAGCGCGGGCGGCAGATGCCCGCCGTTGCTATAGATGAAGCAACTGGCCGTCTCATCGTACAACCCTAGGCACAGCGTCGTGTATTTTTCGGCCGTGGTATTCGCGTACAGGTATTGATTGAGCTGCGAAACCAGACGCGCCGCGGAAGGCGCGCCATCCGTGATCCCGTTCAATTGCGTGCGGAGCGAGCTTTGCAGCGTCGCCATCAACAACGCGGCCGAGATTCCCTTTCCGGCTACGTCTCCTATGGCCAGCGCTACATACGCGTCGCGGGTGAGCTCGTAATCGTAATAATCGCCGGATACGATCCGCGCCGGCCGGCAAATCGCGGTGAGACGCAGAGATTTGGTTTGCGGCGCTACCCGCGGATACAACTGGTTCTGCACCTCGCGCGCGATTTCGATCTCCGACTGGAGGCGCTCCTTTTCCTTGGCCACGGTCAGGAGCTGCGCTAGGTTCTCGGTCATGCGGTTGAATGAAACACCGAGCTCGGCGAGCTGGTCTTTGCCGTGCACTTCAATGCGATGCGAGAAATCGCCCTGCATGATCCGATGGGTTCCCTCGTAGAGGTGATGCACGGCGCCGGTGATGTTGCGGGTCATTGTTATCCCGATCACCCAACTTATGACTTCGATCAGGACGAATACAACGAAGCCCGCAATCAGGATCCCCACAAGTACTTCCTGCGCGAGATCTGTCTTGCGATTGAACACGGTCGACAGCACTGCCGATACGCGTGTCACCACCGCCAGGACCATATCGGACGTTTTGCCGGGGGTCTCCCAATCGAACGCCTGTACGGTTGCAAACCATGCGACTTCTGTATCGAATCGATTCGCTGGCGGCGGCAGCGCGCGCGTGCCCGAACGCGCAGTCTTCGTCTCCGCGATCGCTGAGTTTATGCCCACCAAGCCAAGTCCCGGCGCCAAGTCGGCAAGGTATTCGCGCGTCAAAGGGACGGTAACGATCACGTCGCCCTTTATGCTGGTGGCGCGCGAGAAAAGATAGAAATTGCCGGCCCGCTTGAGCACGCCTCGCTCCGGGAATCCTCCAGCCGGAGCGGGCAGTGTCGCGATTCCAGGATAGCGGTCTTGCGCCAATCCCGACGCGGCGGCCGGCAGACCGTCAATGCGGCGTTCGAGCTCGGTGGTCACCAGATATGCGGCCAGTTGGTACACGAGCATGTAGCCGCCCAGAGCAGCCAAGCCGGCGATGAGCACAATCGGCACCACCGCAATGAACAGATACGTAATCAGCAGGCGGTGCCGTAATCGCCACACAGCTTGCCGCGCAACCAGGCGAAGCAGCCGGATCGCGAGCCACAGGCCTGTCACTATGGCGGCGATCTCCAGAACCAGCCGGAAGCCGCTACGCGGCGCGATCCACCCGAGAGCGGCGTAGATCGCCAGAAGAACGACGAACGCAATCCCCACGCTGCCCAGCCAGCGAAACAGGAGATCGACGCGCGCGCGCACGGTGGTTTATTTCACAAGGATTCAGATGCGGGACTTGGCTATATCGGGAAGTTCCTGCTCCGGCGTCAGATAATACTTCGTCAATCCGTCCTTCAAAATCTGGAAAGCAGTGTCTACGTCATCGGCGTATTGGAACAGGTTCAGATCGCGCTCATCGATCATCCCGCGTTCCACCAGCGCATCAAAATTCAGAATCTCTTTCCAGAAGGTGGTTCCGTACAGCACCACCACCATTTTCTTCACCAGTTTTTCGGTTTGTGTGAGCGTGAGGATCTCGCTAAGCTCATCGAGCGTTCCGAAGCCGCCAGGAAACACTACCAGCGCTTTCGCCAGATAAGCGAACCAGAACTTCCGCATGAAGAAGTAGTGGAACTCGAAATTCAGATCGGGCGTGATGAACGGATTCGGACGCTGTTCCGTCGGCAGACCAATATTCAGCCCGATAGTTTTCCCTCCTGCTTCGGTGGCGCCGCGGTTGGCGGCCTCCATGATGCCTGGACCGCCGCCGGTGCAGACGACGAAGCGGTTCCGCTCATCCAGGTTCATCGACCATTCGGTGATGCGATGCGCGAGCTGGCGAGCTTCGTTGTAGTAACGCCCGCTCACGCTCGCTTCGAAGGTTCGTGCGGAGCCGAAGAACACGATAGTGTCGGTGATTTTTTCTTTTCGAAAGTGCGAAAGCGGATAGAGGTACTCACTCAAAATACGCAGCGGCCTGGCATCGGGCGTATCGAGGAACTCTTCGTTCTGGTAAGCAAGCAGCAGGCGCGCTGGAAGATCTGTGGGGTCATTCATGTTGGAAATGTTTCTCCAATTGTCGCACCCTCATCAGCATTTCAGGCAATTTTTGGAAAGCGGTGATGGCGCGGAGCCATTCCCGGGCCTCGAACGCCGGAGATCCGCTGACCGTAGCCCCGGCCGCGACGTCGTGGCCGATTCCGCTTTGCGCATATACCACCGCGCCATCGTGAATGGTCAGATGACCCGAGACACCGACCTGGCCCGCCAACAGAACTCCTTTGCCAAGCACAGTGGACCCGGCGAGGCCGGTCTGGGCGCAGATGATGTCGTCCTCGCCCACCACGCAGGCGTGGCCGACCTGCACCAGGCTGTCGATCTTCGCGCCGCGTCGAACGCGCGTCTCGCCGACTGTGGCACGATCCACCGAAGTCAGGGACTGAATCTCGACGTCGTCTTCGATGACGGTAACACCGCTCTGGACGATCTTTTCGTGGGTCCCGTCGGCGCGTTTGGCGAAGCCGAATCCATCGCCGCCGACCACCACGCTGTTCTGGAGCGTGACGCGGTGGCCGACCCGGCAGAATTCGCGAACCACGGCGTGCGAGTGCGCGAGAAAATCGTCACCGATGTGCGCGCCGTCATAGATCACCACATGGGGATGAAGAACCGCGTTACGCCCGATCACGACATTTTCGCCGATCACCGCGAAGGCCCCGATGGAGGCGTTCTCGCCGATCCAAGCGGAATCGGACACGGAGGCAGTGGAATGCACGCCGGATTTCGGCCGCGGCGGTTGATAGAACAGCGCCAGAGCGCGCGCGAAATCGAGATACGGGTTGGTAGAAATGAGCTGCGGGATGGCCAGTGAGGGGATCGGCTCGCCTAGAAGGATCGCGCCGGCTCGGGTGTCTTTCACCTTATGGGCATACTTGGGGTTTGCCAGGAAGGTGAGCTGGCCGGAGGCGGCGTGCTCCATTCCAGCGACGCCGGTGATGAACGTGGCGCCCTCGCCGACCAGGCGGCAACCCAGCCGCGCAGCGAGTTCAGACAACAATATGGGGACAGCCTGCATGTTTCCTGATTCACCCTTTCGGAAACAGTATCCCCTGCCCGCTCCCCGCCGCGGTAGTCTCTGCCGATTCCCGTGCCGGTCGACCGCCCTTCAGAGGACGAAGCCGACGGCCGAGTTGCGACTCCATCCGCGCGACGAACGCGTCTGTTCCCAAAGGCCTGCCGCTGTAGGTGTTGAGACGAAGCACCGCCTCAGCTTCGCCAAACGTCTCCGCTGCTAAGTACTCCCTCCATTCTCGAGGAGTAAACCTCGCTCGCCACGGCAAGATCGAGCCACTGTGGCGCCGCCTGCAGTCCGACGTGCACCGCCGCGCTCGACCAGGTCCAGTCTTCCGAGGCGGCACGCAGCCCCGATCGCACCGGATTTCGCTCGATATAGCGCAGCGCGGCCCACAGATGGGCATCGTCCATCGCACACGAATAAAAGCGGTTTTGCCAAAAATGTCCGCTGCGCTGCAGCAGCGAGTTCGAATACTGTGCATAGCGGCCATGCGCGCGGCCGAACGTCTTGAAGAGAGAGGCGGGCGATTCCGGCACCGCGATCCAGTGCACGTGGTTCGGCATCAGGCAGTACCCCACCAGCGAGACGCCGAACTGGGTCGCTGCGCGTTGAACCAGTTGAAGATAGACGTGGCGATCGCGATCGGCAAAGAAGACGGGTTGGCGGTCAACGCCGCGTTGGGTAAGGTGGTGGGCGACGCCAGGGAATACGGCTCGGGCCATGCGGGGCATACCAAGACTAGTGGCCGCAGGGGTTAAAAATCGCCGGAAATCTGGAAACATGCAGGCTGTCCCTACTATGATTGCTGCATGGACCTGTTTGCCGAGCTGGAGCAAGCCCTGGGTCACCCCGCCGCGGCGGTCGATCTCCTGATCCAGCGTCTCGCACAGGAACACCGCTGGGCCGAATGGTTCCAGGCGCGTTTGATGCGCACACGCCTGGAGCTCGGATCGCTTCCCGATGACGTCCAGATCGAGATCGCACGCGAGGCCGGGAAACGGTACCTCGAAGACGGAGAGATCCTGCGCGCCTGGCCCTACTTTCGCGCCCTCGGCGATCATCAGCCGATGATCGAGGCGATCGAGAAGCTGCAACCCGACCAGTTCACCCAGGAGATCCTCGGTCTCTGTTTCCAGGAGCGCCTTAATCCGAAAAAAGCGCTGGAGCTGTTGCTCGCCAGCAGCGGAATCTGCCGTGCCATTACGGTCTTCGATCAGTACCCGGATCCCGCTACGTGGGAACAGGCGCTAAGCATGATCGCCCGTTCGCTCCACCAAGAGCTGGAGCAGAGCCTCAAACTGGCGATCGCCCGCCGGGAAGCTTCGGCGCCTGAAAGCAGCGACGTCCGCGAGCTGATCGCGGGCCGTGACTGGCTGTTCGGGGAATACGATTCGTACGTCGATGCTTCCCACCTGTTCGGGATTCTACGGCTCGCGCTTGATTCCGGCGATCCCGACACTTTGCGGCTCGCCCTCGAAATGGCTGAGTACGGATGCTGCCTGTCCGCGACCTTTCGCACGAATACCCCGCCGCCGTTCGACGATTACTGCCGCGATCATGCGGTCTATCTCAGAGCCTTGCTCGGCCAGGACGTGGATGCAGCGATCGATCACTTTCGCAAGAAAACAGACTCGGCGGAAGTGCTGGTCCGGTTGCTGCTTCAACTTGGGCGTCCGTGCGAGGCTGTGGAAGTGTTCGAGCGGTTCCTGATGGATCGCGACCCGAGCTTTCTCAGCTGCCCGGATCTTCCCGAACTCTGCCAGCGAGCAGGCGATTTTGCGCGACTGCAGAAGCTTTCACGCGAGCGCGATGACCCGGTCGGGTTCCTGCAAGCTGCACTCGCGGCTCATGTCCCCAAAAGCTCCTGAGCGCTCGTGTTAGGATTTTTCACGTGCTCTATTTGACCGAGACAGAAGTGCAGCAACTGCTGCCGATGCACGCCTGCGTCGACATGATGCGCCGGGCGTTTGAGGAGATGCGGGCCGGCCGCACGCGCAACCAGCCACGCCGGCGGCTCATTTTGGAAACCGGATCTGTGCTGCACCAAATGGCGGGATCCTGGGGCGGCTACTTCGCCACCAAGATTTATTCCAGCAACCGGAAGTATGGCGTGCTTCAGATGATCACCCTGCTGTACGATGCCGAGACCGGAAAACCACTGGCGTACATGGAAGCGAACAACCTGGGCATGATTCGCACGGGGGCGGCGAGCGGCTACGCGACCGATCTTCTGGCCGCTCCGGATGCGTCAGTAGTCGGCTTGATCGGCAGCGGCTGGCAGGCTCGCGGCCAAGTGGACGCGATGCGCGCCGTGCGGCCCATTCGCGAAATCCGCGTGTGGAGCCGGAATGCGGAGCATGCCCGTCGCTTCGCTGAGGAATTCGACTGTCGCGCGGTGGAATCGGCGGAAGCCGCAGTGCGCGATGCTCCCATCGTGGTCACCGCAACCGCCTCCAAAGACCCGGTGCTGGCCGCCGAATGGATCAAGCCCGGCACGCTAATCAATGCCATGGGATCGAATGTCGCAAATCGGCGCGAAATTCCTGCCGATCTAGTGCGCGCAGCGGATCTGGTGGTGGTGGACGATCTCGAACAGGCGAAGATTGAAGCGGGCGACCTGATCATGGCCGATTGCTGGGCGAACGTCGTGGAGCTCAAGAACGTAGAGCCCGGCTACGATCCCGCGCGCATCACTATTTTCGAATCGCTGGGCATCGCCGTGGAGGACGTCGCGGCGGCTGCCTACGTATACGAGCAAGCGGTAGCGAAGAAGATAGGCCGTCCATTCCCCTAGATGTTATACTCGTGATTTCGTCTGGAGGGACATGGCAGTAGCCGCGGGAGCCCCGCCCATCCAAGTCACCGATGCGGCCTGGGAAGCCATTGAAGGCGCTTATGATCTGCAGGTTCACGTCTATCCCGACGTGATTGAGCGTCGCATCGACGATCTGGATCTGGCCCAAGAATTTCTCAAATACAAACTGAAGGGCTTCGTGCTGAAGTCGCATTACGTCCCCACGTATGAGCGCGCGAAGGTGGTCACCAAGGCCAATCCGGGGATCACGGCGATCGGCGCGATCACGCTGAATCACAGCGTGGGCGGCTTGAATCCCGTGGCCATCGAGATCGCCGGCCGTTCCGGCAACAAGATCGTCTGGATGCCCACGGTGGACGCCGCTAACGACACCGCAGGCCGGCACGAGGCGCTCGGAGGTATTTCGCCGCCCCCCATAACCGTCCTGGGCGACGATAGCAAGCTCAACGAGCCAGCGCGGCGGTGCCTGGAAACAATCGCGAAGCACAACATGGTTCTTGCCACCGGGCATCTGGGCCGCAAGGAAATTTACCAACTGGTCAGGACCGGCAAAGAAATGGGCCTCAAGGCCGTGATGGTCACGCACGCCGAATTCCCCTCGCAGGATCTATCGATTCAGGAGCAAGTGGAGCTAGCCAACCTGGGCGCCACCATTGAGCATTGCTTCACCACCATGTATACGAATGAGGCGCTGTGGGACGTATTTTTCGAATCCGTGCGCCAGGTGGGTCCGGAACGTGTGGTTCTTTCCACCGATCTGGGTCAGACGATTAACCCTCCGGTGGCCGAAGGCTTCGCGATGTTCGCGCAAAAGCTGCTCGACGCCGGGTTCAGCAAGTCTGCTGTCCGCCGTATGACGGTAACCAATCCGGCAGCTATCGTATCGTAAACCATGAAACACCGAATCGTACGTTCTATCCGCCGTGCGGATGCTCAAGCTGTAAAGACTCTCGGCCAGCTCGGCGTGGCCACGGTACACGAAGCGCAGGGGCGCACGGGCTTGCTTCTGCCGTATATGCGGCCCATCTATAACTCGGCGCGCGTGGCTGGCCCCGCGGTCACAGTGCTGTGCCAGGCCGGCGACAACCTCATGATCCACGCCGCGGTCGAGCTGTGCCAGGCCGGCGATGTTCTGGTGGTGACTTGTACGGCCGAATCGACGGATGGCATGTTCGGCGATCTTCTGGCCACTTCGCTTATGGCCCGGGGCGTCGCGGGGCTCGTAATTAATGCAGGTGTTCGCGACGTTGCCGATCTGACCGCCATGGAGTTCCCTGTGTGGTCAAAGGCGATCTCGGCACAAGGAACGGTGAAAGCCACGCTCGGGTCCGTCAACGTTCCGGTAACGTGTGCCGGTCAGCTAATACGCCCTGGCGATGCTGTGATCGGCGATCTGGACGGTGTAGTGGTGGTTCCGCGCGAGGATGTGACCGAAGTCGTCAAGGCCAGCCAGCAGCGGATCGCCAAGGAAGAGAAATCGCGCGAGCGACTGCGCGCGGGCGAAGCCGGACTGGACATGTACGGGTTGCGGGCCAAGCTGACAGAGCTTGGCGTGGTATACGTGGATCAGGAACCGGACTAAAGGAGCGAACTATGGGACAGATTGTTGGAGCTTTTGCAACCGTACACGCACCGCAGTTGTTCACACGGCCGCCTACAGAAGTTCCCGAGCAGATCGATGCCGACATCGCCGCGATGAAGCTGATGGGCAAGGAGCTCGACGAGCTCAAGCCCGACGCCGTCATCGTTATCGGCAGCGACCACCTGGAAACATTCTTCCTGTCCTCGGTGCCCACTTTTGCCGTAATCGCCGGTGAAACGTCCAAGGCGCACTTTGCCACCAAGAGTTATGAGATGAAGGTGCACCTGCCGTTGGCCGAGGACATCCTCGACAAGCTGGTGCGAGCCGAGTTCGACATGTCGTATTCTCAGGACGCCCTGCTAGGCCACAGCTTCGCCGCAGTATACGAATGGATCATCGGAGACCGCGACATCCCCGTGGTGCCCATTTTCGTCAATGCCTATCTGCCGCCGCTGCCGAATCCTAAGCGCTGCCATGCCTTAGGCAAAGCGATTGGCGACATTGTCAAGAGCCGGGGCGAGCGCGTCGTGATCGTCGCCAGCGGCGGCATGTCGCATTACCCGGGCACCTGGAAGTATCCGCAGCCCGCCTACGATTTCGATTACTGGGCCATCGCGCAAATGGAGCGCGGCAATCTCGATCCAATTCTGAATCTGACTGCCGAGCAGCTCGACGAGGTCGGAAACACCGAAATGCTGCCCTGGTACGTCATGTGGGGCGCCACCGGCAATATCCCCGGCGAACTGATCACCTATCAGCCGACCTGGCACCATGGGCACGCCGTCATGCGGTTCCTGCCGAACAAACGCAAGGGTCCGCCGACCGGTGAGGTCCCCCCCGCCTACAACTTCACGCAGGGCGGATTCGAATTCTACAAGCATCCCCAGCCGTCTTCGTATGCGCTGAACAAAGTCCTCTACGAGCTTCGGCTTTCGAGCGAGCTCCGCAGGCGCTTCTTCAAGGACACGCAGGCGGTCGCCAAGGAGTACGGTCTGAATCCCAAGGAATCGGCTGCGCTTGAGACCATCAAGGACGAAAACATCGACTCGCTGCGGTCTCTGAAACCGCATCCGCTAGTCGACGCCGGCGCGCATGCTCTTGGCATGCTAATGGCCCTTGTCGTCGTGCAAGCCGAACAACGGCGCCTGCGCGCAGCCGGAGAACTCTAAGGAATCCTCATGAAGATCGGTCTCGCTGGACAAGGCGCCTTCGGCGTCAAGCACCTGGAAGCCTGCGCCAATATTCCAGGCATAGAAGTGATTACGCTCACGGGCGGCAATCCCGCCGCGACGGAAGAAGTCGCCAAGAAATTCAAGATTCCGCATTACACCGGCGACTTGGCCGAAAGCTTGAAACAGCCCGGCCTGGAAGCCATGATCCTGGCGACGCCCACACAGATGCACGCCAAGCAAGGTGAGCAGGTCATGCGCGCCGGCAAGCACGTGCAAATAGAAATCCCCATAGCGGACAATCTGGCCGATTCCGAACGCCTGGCGAAGGCCCAGAAGGAAACCGGCGTCATCGCCATGGCCGGCCACACGCGCCGTTTCAATCCGAGCCATCAGTACATTCGCAAAAAGATCGTCGCCGGCGAGCTCAAGGTTCTGCAGATGAACGTGCAGACGTACTTTTTCCGGCGCACCAACATGAACGCGGCCGGCAAGCCGCGAAGCTGGACGGATCACCTGCTGTGGCACCACGCCTGCCATACCGTGGACCTGTTCCAATATCAAACCGGCCAGACCGCGTCGGTCGCGCAAGCGGTGCAAGGTCCGATGCACCCCGATCTGAAGATCGCGATGGACATGGGCATCATCATGAAGGTTCCGTCGGGAGCGGTGTGCACGCTCTCGCTCTCGTTTAACAACAAGGGACCCATAGGCACATTCTTTCGCTATATCTGCGACAACGGCACCTACATCTGCCACTACGACGATCTGATGGACGGCGATAACAATAAAATCGATATTTCCCACGTGGACGTCTCGATGAACGGGATCGAGCTTCAGGATCGCGAGTTCTTCGCCGCGATCAAGGAAAAGCGAGAGCCCAATGCCAGCGTCGGCCAGGTGCTTCCCGCGATGCAGACGCTCGACCGGCTGGAGAAGAGTCTCAATCTGGCCGAACGCGCTTCGAGCTAAGCCGTCAAACCATCGCCTGCGGTACCGTGTATTTATGGTCGAACGGGTGGGATTCGTGGGCTTCGGCGAGGCGGCTTTTCACATCGCCAAAGGCCTCCGTGAAGCCGGCGTTAAGCGCACCGTCGCGTACGACATCCACATGCATACGCCCGGCCTGGGCGACAAAATCCAGGCGCGGGCGCAGGAAACCCAGACGGCGCTAGTCGAGTTTTCGGCCGCACTCACGGCCGCCGCCGACGTGATTATTTCCGCCGTCACTGCGGATCAGGCAGCCGACGCCGCAGAACAAACTGCTCCTTATCTGACTTCGCGCCACATCTATGCCGATCTGAACTCGGTTTCGCCGCACACGAAACAAACCGTAGGTGAAACCATCTCGCGCACCGGCGCCCGCTTCGTCGAGATTGCGGTGATGGGTCCGATTCCACCGCAGCTCCACAAAACGCCGATGCTGATTGGAGGACCGGCTGCGCCCCAGTTCCAGGAGATGTTCGCGCCGTACGGCATGCGGATGGACGTAGTTTCCACCGACCAGATCGGCCGTGCCGCCGCGGTCAAGATGTTCCGCAGCGTGATCTACAAGGGCCTCGAAGCCCTGATCTTCGAATGCGTGCTCGGCGCCAGCAAGTATGGAGCCGAGCCTCGGGTGTTCGCGTCGCTCGCCGAAAGCTTCCCCGGGATCGACTGGAAAAAGCTCGCGGATTACATGGTCGGCCGCGTCGTGGTCCACGGCGAGCGCCGCGCGCGTGAAATGGAAGAGGTCGCACGAACGCTCGAAGAGCTGGGCATCGAGCCGATAATGGCCGAGGCCACCGCGCGACGCATGGACTGGGCCGCCGATCTTGGCCTGTGTGGCGCGTTCGCTGGGGAATTTCCCAAAACCTACCAGGAAGTTCTGGACGCAATCGTGAACGCCTCCATCAAAGCATGATCTATCTCTGGATCGCCTTCGGTAGCGCCCTCGGAGGAGTCGCGCGCTACGCCTGCCAGGGCTGGGCCGCGCGCCTCATAAGCGATACTTTTCCATGGGGCACATTGATTGTGAATATTGTGGGATGCACCTTCATCGGCCTGTTCGCGACGCTCACCGGCTCCGACGGGCGGCTGCTGGTCGGATCCCCCATACGCCAATTCGTGATGGTAGGGATCTGCGGAGGTTACACTACGTTTTCCTCGTTCAGCCTGGAAACGCTGAATCTCGCGCGCGACGGACAATGGACCCGGGTCGCCGCCAACGTGCTCGGTTCAGTCGCGCTCTGCCTTCTCGGAGTATGGCTCGGCCACATCGCCGCAAGCGCGCTTAACGAAAGGTGACGCCCCATGCAGATTCCCCGCGACGCGATGCTGCTTCGAATTTTCCTGGGCGAAAATGATCGTCACCAGGGCAAACCTTTGTATGAAGCCCTGGTCCTGAAAGCGCGAGAAATGCACCTCGGCGGCGCCACTGTCTTGCGCGGACCCATGGGTTTCGGACACTCCAGCCGCCTGCACACGGCCAAGATCCTGCGATTATCCGAAGACCTGCCTCTGGTGGTTGAGATCGTCGACACGGAAGAAAAAATCAAGGAATTTGTCGCGGCGATTGATCCAATGATGGGCAGCGGATTGATCACGCTGGAAAAAGTCCAGGTGCTGCAATATGGCCCGCCGACGAATCAGGCGTCCTGAACCACCGCACGATTGCGGATTTCCTTCACCCGGTCCCGATACGCCGCCGCCTGCTTGAAATCGAACCTTCGCGCAGCCTCGCGCATCTTTTCTTCCATCTCCGCTAGATACTTGTCCATCTGCTCCGGCGGAACGCTTTGCTCGGGCTCCATCTCTTCCAGCGGCACTGTGACGTAGTCCGCCTCGGCCACCGCAATCAGGTTCAGATCGATCGGTTTGATGATCGACTGCGGGGTAATGTTGTTGGCTTCGTTATACGCCTGCTGTACAGTTCGGCGGCGTTTCGTCTCATCCATCGCCCGGCGCATCGAATCCGTCATCACGTCCGCGTACAGGATCGCCCGCCCATTCAGATTCCGCGCCGCGCGCCCCATCGTCTGAATCAGCGATCCGGCCGACCGCAGAAAGCCTTCCTTGTCCGCGTCGAGCACCGCGACCAGCGATACTTCCGGCAGATCCAATCCTTCGCGCAACAGATTCACGCCGATCAGCACATCGTAGGTGCCACGCCGCAGATCGCGCAGGATCTTCACGCGGTCCAGAGTCGATACCTCCGAGTGCAGATACGCGCACTTCACTCCCGCCTCGGCATAGTGCTCCGCCAGATCCTCGGCCATCCGTTTGGTCAGCGTAGTGACCAGTACCCGCTCATTGCGCTCGGTTCGCAGCCGGATCTCATGCAGCAGGTTGTCGACTTGACCCCGGATCGGCCGCACGTCCACTTCCGGATCTACGAGGCCCGTCGGCCGGATAATCTGCTCGGTCACGACGCCAGAGGTTTTCGTCAACTCGTACGGACCCGGCGTAGCAGAAACATAAATCGCCTGGTGCACCCGATTCTCGAACTCCTCAAACGTCAACGGACGATTGTCCAAAGCGCTGGGCAGCCGAAACCCGAACTTCACCAGGTTCTCCTTGCGCGATCGATCGCCGTGATACATGCCCCCTAGTTGCGGAACGGTCTGGTGGCTTTCGTCCAGGAACAACAGCGCGTCCGAGGGTAGATAATCCAGCAGCGTCGGCGGCGCCTGCCCGGGCAGCCGGCCCGAAAAATGCCGCGAATAGTTCTCGATCCCGTGGCAATATCCGATGTTGCGGATCATTTCCAGATCGAACATCGTGCGCTGCCACAGGCGCTGGCCCTCGATTCGCTTGCCTTCTTTGTCCAGCTCGGCTTTCCACCAGTGCAGCTCGTTCTCGATGCTCTGGAGCGCGTTGAAGCGCGTCTCCTCGCTCATCACGTAGTGCGTCTTGGGATAAATCGGCAGCCGCAGATACGTCTGCTTTACCTGGCCGGTCAGAGGATCGATCTGCTCCAGCGACTCGATCTCATCGCCCCACAGGCTGATGCGATACGCCAGGTCGTCATAGGTGGGAACGATCTCGATCACGTCGCCACGCACGCGGAACGTGCCACGCTTGAAATCGCCCTCGTTGCGCTCGTACAGAATGTCCACCAGCCGCCCGGTGATCTCCTCGCGCTTGATCTTCTGGCCCTTTTCGAGCATCAGCAGCATCCCGTAATACGCCTCGGGCGAGCCGAGTCCGTAGATGCAACTGACGCTCGCGATAATCACGCAGTCGCGTCGCTCGAACAGCGAACGCGTGGCGGAAAGCCGCAGCTTGTCCAACTCGTCGTTGATGGTGGCTTCTTTTTCGATGTAGACGTCGCCCGCCGGAATGTAGGCTTCCGGCTGGTAGTAATCGTAGTAGCTGACGAAATATTCCACCGCGTTCGATGGAAAGAACGTCTTAAATTCCTGGTAAAGCTGCGCGGCCAGCGTCTTGTTGTGTGCCAGGACGAGCGCCGGGCGGTTCAGCTTCTCGATGACCTTCGCCATCGTGAACGTCTTCCCGGAACCGGTTACGCCTAACAGAACCTGGTGCTGCTCGCCGTCCTTGAGACCGCGCACCAAGGCGTCGATCGCCGTGGCCTGATCGCCGCGCGGTATGTAATCGATTCCCAAACGAAACGTGGACACTTCGGTGCTTTCAGTATAAACGGCGCAAAAAAGTGCCCGGCTATCTCATTGATCTACCGGACGCGTTCGAACACGTACCCGGTTTCGCGCAGGCGCCGCATCATCTCCTCCGCGTGATCCGCTCCGCGCGTCTCCATGGTCACGTCGATCTTCGCTTCACCCAGGTGCACGTCGAAATATGCCCGGTCGTGCACCACTGTGACGATGTTCGCCCGCTCCTTCGCGATTATTCCGGTCAGCCGCTCCAGGCCCCCAGGATGGTCGGGCAGCGTAATCCTCAAGCGGACCAGTCGGCCGTCCTTCACCAAGCCGCGTTCGATAATATGCGCCAATAGCGTCACGTCGATGTTCCCGCCACTGATCACCACTGCGACCTTCTTGCCGCGCAGGGTGGTTTTTCTGTGCAGCAGCGCCGCTACGCCCACCGCTCCCGCGCCTTCGGCCAGTATTTTCTGTTTTTCCAGCAGCCGCAGGATCGCGCGCGCGATCTCTTCATCGTCCACGGTCACCACTTCCTCGACGTACTTCGTAGCGAGCTCAAGTGTCCGCTCGCTCACCTGCCGCACTGCGATGCCGTCGGCAATCGTGGTCGCGGCCGGCAACATCAGCACTCTGCGCTGGAGCAGGGCGGCTTCCATGGAAGGCAGTGCCTGGGGCTGAATGCCCACGATTCGCACCTGCGGACGCGTTTCCCTGATCGCGCACCCGATCCCGCCAATCAGTCCGCCGCCGCCGATCGGGGCCACCAGCGCGTCCAGATCCGGAATCTGCTCCAGCAGCTCCAGTCCGATAGTGCCCTGCCCCGCGATGACGGCAGGATCGTCGAAAGCATGCAGAAAAACCAGCCCCTCGGCGCGGCAGCGGCGCCGGGCTTCTTCGAGCGCCTCGTCGTAGTTGGCTCCATAGAGAATGACTTCGGCGCCCCAGGCGCGCGTCGCGGTGACCTTCACCAGCGGCGTGTATTCAGGCATGCATATCTGCGCCCGAATACCGCGCTGCGACGCGTGATACGCCACTGCCTGGGCGTGATTTCCCGCCGAAGCAGTGATCACTCCCCGAGTGCGTTCTTCCTCGGTTAACGTCAAGATGCGGTTCAGCGCGCCACGCTCCTTATATGATCCCGTTACGTTCAGATTTTCGAGCTTCAGGAAGAGCTGGTTGCCGGCTTCGCGCGAAAGGAGTTCCGAGTACAGAACGGGAGTCTGACGAATGGCGCCGCGAATGCGTTCCCGCGCGGCCTGAATGTCTCCAAGCGATACCATGGTATGCGGTCAAACGTAGCATACATGCCAGTAGCAAACAGAGAGGCAGAGCGATTTGAAAAACCCGGTGTGCGCGGCTGGCTGCACCACCCAGCGAAGCTTAAAGCCGCTATGCTTCTATCCCACGGAGCTGGAGGCGATTGCCAGTCCCCACTGATGGTCGCCGTCGCGACAGCCTTTTCCGAGGCTGGATATTGTGTCTTGCGCTGGGACCTGCCGTTTCGCCAGGCGCGCCCCCGCGGCGCCCCCGGAGGTTCAGGCGAGCGCGACCGCGAAGGCATCCGTCAGGCTGTGCAGCTCCTTCGGCAGCAAGCTCCCGGCGTTCCCGTACATCTCGCCGGCCAGTCCTACGGCGGCAGGCAGTCGAGCATGGTCGCGGCCGAAGATTCCAGTCTGGCCGACGGACTCCTGCTGCTCTCTTATCCTCTGCATCCGCCGGGAAAGCCGGCCCAACTTCGAGTCAGTCACTTTCCTGCGCTGCGTATTCCCGCGCTTTTTGTTCATGGCACGCGCGATCCCTTCGGCTCAGTCGACGAGCTCCGGGAAGCGATCAAGCTTATCCCCGCGACGGCGCACCTGCAAGTCGTCGGAGGCGCAGGCCATGGAGTACCGCCCGGCACCGCCGCATCGATGCCAGCGTGGCTTTCCGCATGAACACTCTTCAGGAACGCATCGATCAGGTCGAGTCTCGCATCCAGAACGCTGTCCGCCGCTCCGGCCGCGCGCGCGACGAAATCACTTTGGTCGCCGTCACCAAGAAATTTCCCGCCGCGGTGATCTGCGAAGCCTACTCCCTAGGCTTGCGCGCGTTCGGCGAGAACTACGTCCAGGAATTCGCGGAAAAGCGCCCCGCGCTGTCTGGCTTGGCCGAGGCCCAGTTTCACCTGATCGGCCATCTTCAATCCAATAAAGCGCGCCAGGCGACGGAGTTGTTCCAAACGATGGAAACGGTCGATTCCGAAAAGCTGGCCCGGCGTCTTAACGAATCCGAAAAACGTCTAGAGGTAATGATCGAGGTGAAGCTTTCACCGGAAGGCACCAAAGCGGGTGCTGATCCGGAAGAATTGCCTGCTCTGATCGACGCGATACGCGCCTGCCCGAACCTCCGGCTCACGGGCCTGATGACTATGCCGCCCTGGAACCCCGATCCTGAAACAACGCGGCCCTTCTTCCGCCGCCTGAATGAGCTGGCGCGGATTCATCAGCTTCCCAAGCTGTCCATGGGCATGTCGCACGACCTTGAGGCTGCTATTGAAGAAGGCGCAACGCACATCCGCGTCGGTACCGCGCTGTTTGGACCCCGGCCCAAACCCTCGGCTGACGAATGAAGGTCGGTTTCTTCTCGCCCCTGCCACCCGCCCCGACGGGGATCGCTGATTACAGCGCAGCACTGCTGCCGCATCTCCACGAGCTGGGAGAGGTAGAGATTGCACCGGAGAAGTGCGACGTGCCGCTCTACCATGTCGGCAATAATGCCCTGCATCGCGACATCTATCACCGCGCTCTCACGCATCCGGGCGTCGTCGTCCTGCATGATGCGGTGCTTCAGCACCTTATGCTGGGCATGCTGGACCCGGACGAGTACGTCAACGAGTTCGTCTACAACTACGGCGAGGCGTCGCGCGAGCTAGGCCGACAATTATGGGAGCAGCGGGCGCGTTCCGGCGCCGACGCCCGCTACTTCGCGCGTCCCATGCTCAAACGAATCGCCACGGCATCGCGTGCAGTGATCGTTCACAATCCCGCCGCAGCAGCGCTGGTCCGTGAGCATGCGCCGGAAACGCGGGTCGTCGAGATCCCGCACCTGTTCCAACCGCCTGTGCTGCCTTCTCCGGAAGAAACCTTGCGCTTGCGCGAGTCCCTGGGCCTCACACCGGACACGCTGCTGATCGGAACCTTCGGACACCAGCGCGAGACCAAACGCCTGACGGTCCTGCTGCGTGCGTTCCAGCGAGCCGGCAGGGACGCCCGCCTCCTGGTTTCGGGAGAGTTCGTCTCCGGAGCCTTCGAAAACGCGATCGCTCCGCTGCTCCAGCATCCCGGCGTCATTCGAACCGGTTACCTGCCGGAAACCGAGTTGTGGCGTTACGCGGCCGCGACCGATCTCTGCATCAACCTCCGCTATCCTTCGGCGGCCGAGACCTCCGGGATCGCAATCCGCATGATGGGGATCGGCAAGACAGTGATCTTCACGGCCAGCGAGGCTCTGGCGCGAATTCCCACGAACGCGTGTCTGCGGCTCAACGTGGGACCGGAAGAAGAAGAGATGCTCGCAGGCTACATCACTTGGCTGGCCGGAAACCGCGAGGCCGGGATCGAAATTGGCCGGCGCGCGGCAGTGCACATCGCCCAGTGTCACGCTCCGGAAAAAGTCGCCCGCGAATACTGGGACGTCCTCCGCAAATACTGAAATGCAAAATGGGGACAGTCAGCCGGTGTCCCGGTCACGAACGCTCCTGTTTCAATGGCAATTTCGCGCGGGACACTGGTGACTGTCCCCATTTTGCGAATGCTGTCAGTATAGGCTGAGCGGTTTGGTTTCGGTCCCCACCCACAAAACCGGCGTCGGCGTTTCCCACGGAGGCAGGCTGATCAGGTGCGGCTTCAGCACGATCAGGACCTGGCCCACTTCTTCGGTCTTGACGGTTTTGGTGAACAGACGCCCCAGGATTGGAATGTTTCCGAGGCCCAGGATTCCGGAGCGATCCTCGCTCACCGTCGTCTTCATCAAACCAGCAAGTACCGCCCATTCGCCGTCCACCAGCCGCGTCATACCCTGAAAATGCCGGCTTGTAATGATGGGGATGTCGTTATTCGCAGCACCCCCCAGTGCATTTTGCTCGGCATCCACGTCTAAAGTCATTTCGCCATCGCTGTGCACGGTCGGAGTCAGTTTCAAGATCAATCCCAGATCCTGGAACTGGATGGCCGGCACGGGCGCGAACGGCGTTTGGTTCACGCCGCCTGACCCGACATAGGCGCTGGTGACGATGGGATACCGGTCGCCGACCTTTAGCGAAGCGGCCTGCCCGTCCAGCGCGATCACGTTGGCCCTGAAAATCGATTCGGAGGCACTGCGGCTCACCGTCGCGAACGCCGCGGCGTCGGCGATGCCGATGCCCATGAAAGTCGCACCTCCGCCAAACGTGGCGAAGCGAGTAAAACCGGCGATGGCCGAAGGAACATTGTGGAGAAACGTCCCCAAGTTCAGCAGCGCCGATGTGTTCTGCAATTGCAGCCCGTACGTCAACGTAGAAATTTTGGAAACGGACAGAAGCTCGACCTCAATATTCACCTGCGCCCGGTTGCGCGATAAATTTGTCAGAATCTGTCGCGCGGCCATAACTGTGCCCGGCTGGTCGCGCAGAAACACCATGCGGCGGCCCGGATCTACAGCGATCCGGCGGACTTGCATCACCTGCTGCACCGCCGAGACCATTTCCTGTGCTTCCTGCACCGAAAGGCGCTCAGGGATGGGGATCTCGGCGGTTACCAGCGGAGCGCTGTCGTTGCGTCGCTGCGTGGTGTCCTGATACACCATGGCGACCTTCGGATTTACAGGCACCAGGAACGAATTCGTGATGGTTTCCAGCGCGCGGAACGCCTCCGCCATGCTCAAATCGTTCATGCGAAACGTGAACGCGGAAGCCGGACCCTGGTACCCGTCCTCGAACTGAAGCTGGATGCCGTATGCGGCCGCGACCTGCTCTAACACCAGCCGCGCCGTACCCCGAATATCAAAGCTCTTCTTTTGCGCCGATCCCTGCAAGCGCGGCGGAGGAAGCGCTAGCCGGCCGGCGATCGCCTCACTGGGACTGATCCCTTCCACCGTAATCCGCCGCGCAGCGTCTGCCGCATCGTCACCCAGCGAGATCTGGGCGGAAAGCGCCGCCCAATCCCGCAGCATGTTCCGGTTCAAGGCGTACTGGGCGTTGGACGGATTCAGTGCGGCCGCGCGGCTATAGAGCTGGTAGGCCTGGAGGCTGTCCCCCGAGCGCTGGGCGCGCTGGGCCGCCCGAAACAGCCGGCCAGCCGGATCGTCGGCCCCGAGGAGCGCGGCAATTGTCAGTAGAATCAATCCGCTGCGGAATATGGGCACAGACAATGATTGACGCTTTGGCCGGTCCAAACGTGCAATAAACCCTCACGCTGCTGCTGCCGATAGTAGTTGGAGAGACAGCTATGGCCACATTCGCCCCCGTCCGCTCCTCGTTCCTGCCCCCGGTTCCCCAGAACTTCGCCGATTTGGACGTTTCAGAGTCGCTGGTGCTCGACTTGATGCTCCGTCGCGCGGTAATCGAGGGGTTTTGCACCCTGACCGGGCTGAGCCGCTCGATACGGGTATCGCTTCCCGTCGTCGACACCGTCTTCAAGCACATGCGCGCGCAGCAGCTCATCGAAATCAAGGGCATGAGCGGGAATGATTACCAGTTCACGCTCTCCGCCGCTGGAAAACAGCTCGCGGGCGAGCGGTTTCAAGTCTCTCAATACGCCGGCGCCTGCCCCGTATCGCTCAACGCGTATCACGCGGCGACCAAGGCGCAAACGGCACGAATCAATGTCGACCGGCGCGTCCTACGGCAGGCCTTCTCTGACCTGGTCGTGTCCGACAAGATGCTCGACCAAATGGGCCCGGCGATCATTTCCCAGACCTCCATCTTCGTCTACGGTCCCACCGGCAACGGAAAAACCAGCCTGGCGGAACGCATGCTCCGCGTTTATCAGGATGCGGTGATGATCCCCTATGCGGTCGAAGTGGACAACCAGATTATCAGCGTCTACGATCCCGTGGTGCACCACCCCATCGATCACGACAACGAGGATGTGGATCCGCGCTGGATTCTCTGCAAGCGGCCCTGCATTGTGGTGGGCGGCGAGCTCATCCCCAGTATGCTCGAGTTGCGCCTGGACGAGTCTTCGGGCATTTATGCCGCGCCCCTGCAGATGAAAGCCAACAACGGCATTCTGCTGATCGATGACTTTGGACGCCAGCTCATGTCCCCACGCGATTTGCTGAATCGCTGGATCGTGCCGCTGGACCGGCGCGTCGATTACCTAACGCTACGATACGGGATCAAGTTTCAGATTCCGTTTGAGTTGATGGTGGTCTTCTCCACCAACCTGGAGCCCTCCGACCTGGCCGATGAAGCCTTCCTGCGGCGTATCCACAACAAGATTTACGTGGAAGCGGTCGATGCCGGGAGCTTCGACCAGATCTTCGGCCGCGTAGTGCAGGCTCGCAATATCCAGGCCGAGTCCGACAGCGCGGAGTACCTCCGCAAGCTGTGCCTGCGCGAAGGCCGCACCGAACTGCGCGCCTGCTATCCAAATGATATCTGCAACATCCTGCTCGCGATCGGCCGCTATGAAGGCCGTCCGCCGCAGATGACCAAGCCCGATCTCGAACGGGCCACCTCCCTGTATTTCGCCCGGAGCTGACCGCGTTCCAACGTATTCGCTCGTGTTACAGTGTGTGCGTGGCACGCGAAACGATGACGGTGCGGGTCGAACCCCGCATGCGGAAAGAATTGGACGGAATCGCCGCAGCTCTGGAGCGCGACCGATCGTACGTGGTCAACGAGGCGCTGAAGGCCTACATCGACGTCCACCAGTGGCAACTCGATCATATCCGGCAGGGCCTGCGTGAGGCCGATGCAGGTAAATTCGCTTCCGAGGGCGAAGTGAAGCGAGTGATCAACCGTCTGCGCCGGAAATGAACGTCCGCTGGACCTTGACGGCCCTGCGCGATCTGGAGTCTCTGCACGCCTACATCTCGCACGATGACCCCATCGCGGCGGAAGCAGCCGTTGAGAAAATCCTTTCCGGAATCGAGGCCCTCTCTCAGCATCCCCAAATGGGCAGGCGCGGGAGGGTTTCCGCAACGCGTGAGCTGGTGGTTCCACCCTTGGTAATCGCATATCCGCTACGTCGTGGCACCGTGGAAATCGTGGCGATCATCCACGGTGCGCGGCGCTGGCGTGATACGTTTTAGCCAACTTATCGCTACCGTAAGTAGATTACGGGGTATATAGGACCGTTCAGGTCCGATATTTCGCCGTTCGACCCTCAGTTGCAAGTCATTTGCTGATTTCTCCTTCCAGATCACCATAGATTTGGCTACGATGCTTTCAAGATGCAAGTTATTTGCAAGTACATCTGGCTCTCGGCGATCCTGGTAGCCAGCCTCCAGGCGGCTGAACCGCCTTATTTTGTTACTTATGGTCAAGAGATGGAGGAGCCGGGAAGCCTCGAGGTCGTATCTCAGCAGCTCCTGGGCGACCCCAAAGGTGGCAACGGCTTCCTGAACCACCTGATCGAGTTTGAATACGGGCTCAGGGGCTGGTGGACCACCGAATTGTACTTGTCCGGCCAGCAGACCTGGAACGAAGGTGGCTCTTTCACCGGCTATCGCTGGGAGAACCGCTTCCGCCCTCTGGTCCGAGAGCACTGGATCAATCCCGTCATTTACGTCGAGTTCGTCCACAAAAACGAAGCCGACAAGAGCCTGCGCGAGATAGTGGGGCATGACAGCTTCGAGGACCAGCTCGAGCCCCTTTCCATAACCCGCCATGAATATGAAAACGAGATCGAAACCAAGCTGATTCTCTCCAGCAACTTCAAGGGCTGGAATGTCTCGGAAAACCTGATCGCGGAGAAGAATCTGTCGAACAAGCCGTGGGAATTCGGCTATGCGGTCGCCGCGAGCCGTCCCTTGGCTCTCGAAGCGTCCCCGGATCCCTGCCGATTCTGCCGTGAAAATTTCATCGCCGGCCTCGAGCTCTATGGTGGCCTCGGCAACCGCTACAGGTTCGGCCTGCAAGATACTTCGCACTACATCGCGCCGACGCTCGCCTGGATGCTGCCGAACGGTGTTCGCGCGCAGGTCTCTCCCACCTTCGGGCTGACTGATGTGAGTAACGGATTTCTACTTCGATTCGCGATCGGATACGAATTTACGGGCCTCGGACGTTTGTTCGGTGGAAGGTGACATCATGAGAGCATTTTGCTTAATTGCATTCGCCAGCCTGTCACTGCTGAGCGGCCAGGGAATTCTCGATCGCGCTCCGGCGAACAAGGCGGCGCGCCAAAATCCTTATGCGGGCTCTGGCAAGGCGCAGCGCGCGGGCGAAAAATTGTTCCGCCGCTATTGTGCGAGCTGCCACGGAGAATCGGCGGCAGGCTGCAATCACGCCCCTTCGCTGCGAATCCCGGCGGTGGTGCAGGCTCCGCCGGGAGTTCTGGAATGGGTGATCGAAAATGGCGTTCTGGAAGCCGGCATGCCCTCCTGGTCCAAGCTGCCGCCGCAACAGCGCTGGCAGATTGTGACGTATTTGAAGAGTCTGGCCGGCGACTCCGAACTTAAGAGGCTGCGCGGGTCATTTCGAGATCCAGAGTAATCTCGACGTTCTCGCTAAGCATCATGCCGCCGCCGACCTCCGCATTCCAGGCCATGCCGAAATCTTTGCGGTTGATCGTAGTCGTTGCGGACAAGCCACGGCGCTGCAGACCCCAGGGGTCCGTGACTTCCGGCGATACCGAATCCACGTGGAGCGTCACTGGCTTGGTGACTCCGCGCAGCGTCAGATCGCCGGCCACCTTATAGGAATTACCGCCGGCGCCGGGCGCCACTTGGCCGGCCCGAAACGTAATAGCGGGGAACTGGGCCGCGTCAAAAAAGTCCCCTCCCTTGATGTGCCCGTCGCGCTGCGGATCGCCCGTATGCAGGCTGTTGACGTCGATGGAAGCTTCAATGCGCGAATGTTCCGGCTTGGCCGCGTCGAAATCGACGCTGCCGGAAACCGAATTGAACTCCCCTCCAACGTTGGCGATCATCATGTGCCGCACCTTGAACCGCGCGGCGCTGTGCTTCGGGTCGATTTGATAGGTCATTGTTTTACACGATAGCGTCCTGTTCTACACGAAAGCAAGGCCGCCGTTCAATGGAATTCAGGGCAGGGGAGGAGCGCTGGCGGGAGTTTCAGGTTTCGCATCGCCACTGGCCCCGCGCTTAGGGCCGAGACCCAACGCGATCAGCGAGAGCGAACCGAGCTTGCCATCGTCACCGATGTTCTGGTCGCGCTGGAAGCGTTTCAGCGCTTCCACTGAATCCGTGCCCCAGGCCCCGTTCACAGGACCCGTGAAGTAGCCCTTCTCCGCGAGCGATTGCTGGATTTCTTTGTAGCGCTCCGGAGCGGGCTCTCTTTGCGTAGATCGCCGGAAGCGTGCCGATGAGGTTTGTTTGGCCGAGGATTTCTTACCGCCAGCCGCCTTCTTGCCGGCGGTGTGACCGGCGGCGGTGGTCCCCTTGGACTGCGAAGCTTTGGCCGCAGATGCTCTCGTCGCGGACTTCTTCGCCCCGTTCGGTTTGACTTTCTTAGCAGGCGTCGCTGCCACTAGCGCCAGCGCCGTACAGAGCGCGAGAACGACGACGATAATCTTCGAGCGCAAGCTCCTAGCGCCCCGGAAGGATTCCCGACACAAAGGTGCCTTGCGGTCCGTCCACCGCCGGACGCGTTTGCACCGCAGTACGTCCGCGCCCCGAACGGGGACCTGCGACAGGAGGAGCCACGCCGCGCACTACGTGGAACGCCACGGCATCGCCGGCTTTGAGCTTCTCCTGTACCTTGCGAATATCCTCCAGGGAGTTCACCGGCTGGCGATTGACCGCGTCGATCACGTCGCCATTCTGAATGCCGATCTCCTCGGCAAAGGAGTCTGCCTCCACCAGCGTCACCATCACACCGCGCCGGTTGTCGACGCTGTCACGTTCCTGCTCGGTCAGCGCACGCGGCCGGAAACCGAACTTCACTTCGGCCGGGGAGTCGGCCTTGCTGGTGATCGTCTCCAGAGGCTTGCTGCCGCCTACGATATCGGGCCGATCCTTGTACAGCTCACTCCGGTCCGCGATGGTCACCCTGAGGGTAAGCGGCTTTCCTTCGCGGTCGATGCTCAGCGCGGCTTGAGCGCCCACTGGTGTATCAGCGACATGCGACACCAGATCGTCGCCGTCCTTCACTGGGGCTCCGTTGATGCCCAGGATGATATCTCCGGCGCGCACTCCGCCCTTCTGCGCAGGACCGCCTGGGGACACGTTTTCGATGATCGCTCCGTGGTCCACACCCAGGGCCTTCAGCGTGACTTCCGGCTGCAGGCTTCGATCCAGGCTCACGCCGATCGAGCCTCGGGTCACCCTTCCGATCCGAATGATGTCGTTATAGGCACGCGCCACCATGTTCACCGGCAGCGCGAAGCCGACGCCCTCGGAACCGCGCCCGCTGGTGGCGATCATAGTGTTCACGCCGATCACCTCACCCCGGATGTTCAGCAGCGGGCCGCCGCTATTGCCCGGATTGATGGCCGCGTCGGTCTGAATGAAATGCTGGAACGCCCGTGCGCTTGCCCCGAGCTGTCCCGCACTGCGTCCGATGGCGCTAACGATGCCGGCCGTCACAGTCGCTTCCAGACCAAAGGGAGAGCCGATAGCAACCGCCCAATCGCCCACCTGCACCGAATCCGAATTCGCGATCGTAACCGGCTGCAGAGGTTTGCCGGCGTCGATTTTGATCACTGCCAGGTCCGTCTCGAAGTCGGTTCCGATCACCCGCGCGCGATATTCTCCGGGGTCGCCGTGCAACCGTACCCGAATCTTAGTGGCATTCTCCACCACGTGGTTGTTGGTGACGATGTAGCCGTTCTTATCGACGATGAAGCCGCTGCCGGAAGCCTGGCGCTTAGGCGATTCCGGAAGATCTTGCCCGCCGCCGTCCGGACCAAAGAACTTTTTGAAAAACTCGGGAACCTCATCGCCGTTTTCGTCGGGGGCCTGGCCCCGGACCGCGCTCTTTTCGGGTGCTGCCACGTCCACGGTGATGTTCACAACGCTCGCTTCGAGCCGCTTGGCTAGCGCGGTGAAGTCGTTGCCCAACACCGCTAGTCTGGGCACGGTCAATGGCGTCGCGTCGGGAGCGGCGGTATCGCGGGCCGCTTTTACCTGAGTATTAATCAATGTCCCGATCAGGATGCCCACCGAAAGGGTGAGCAGCATCAAGGCCATGGACATCAGTTTTTGCTGGCGGACTTTTTCAAACAGCTTCATCGCAGTCTCTTTCCCCCGTGGCTTCACACCTGTACTGGGCTGTCGTCTCTATTATACGGGCCGCAGCCGGATGGACGCGAGCCGGTACCCCGAGGTTTCTTTATTCGGCTTATTCGGCCAAAAGCAGCAGGCAGAGCGCCAGCAGGATCCGGCGCAGCCCCAGCTCGCGGCTTTCAGGATGGAACCACTCCGCGGCAGTGTGGGCGCCGCCGCCCTGCCCACCCGCGCCGATCGAGACGGCGGGAATTCCCATGGACAGCGGGATGTTCGCGTCCGTGGACGAGCAATCCAGGCGGCTCCGAATTCCCAGGAACGCATCCACTGCCAAAAGGCAGCTCAGGATCGGCGCGCCCTCACGCAGCTCGCCGCCCGGCCGTGAGCCGATTTCCTTGAGACGCGCGACCACCCGTCCGCCCGTGGCCCGGCTGTTCTCAGCCTCGGAAGCTTGCGCCACGCAAGCCGCCAGCAGCGACGCCATCTCGTCGATCCGCTCCGGTTTCTCGGACCGCAAGTCCACCTTGGCTCGCGCTTCGGTGGGGATGCAATTGATGCTGGTCCCGCCCTGGATCAGCCCGAAATTAAACGAAGATCGCGGCGTGGGGTCGGCCGGCGCAGTGGAAATAAATTCCGTGATCGCCCGGCTGAGCGCGTGAACCGGGTTGCCGGCCCCATAGTCGCTCCAGCTATGCCCGCCCGGACCCGTGACGGCCACTTCAAAGCGGCGGCTCGCCAAGGCCCGGCACGTGATGTGATCGGTATTCGGCCCGTCCAGTACTAGGAAAGCTTTCGGCCGGGAGCCATTTGAATTGCGGCAGAGATAGCGCATGCCGCACAGGTTGCCCTCGCCTTCTTCACCTACGTTGGCGACCAACAAGGGCGCCAGGGACGCATCCGGAAAGGGAGGAGCGGCGCTCCAAGCGGCGGCGAGCGCTAGCAGCGCAGCCAGACCCGCACCATTGTCGGAAACGCCGGGTCCCAGGAGCCGGCCGTCGCCCGAAACCTTGATCTCCTCTGCGGACCGGGGCGCCAGCACCGTATCCAGGTGCGCGGTCACGGCTACCGTAGCGCTGTCGCGGCGGCCCGGCAGAGCGGCTACTACGTTGCCCGAACGGTCCAGGCGAGATTCCCAGCCGAGCTCCCGAAAGCGCTCCGTCATCCACTCGGCCCGTTTTTGCTCCAGGAAGGTCGGCGCGGGAATCCGGCACAGCTTCAGGTGCTGCTCGTTGATCCAGGTGCGCTCGCGCCGAAACCAGTCGAGCGGCGCACGCATTTCCGGCGAACGGGCGAGATCGGCGACCGAACCGGCTACCAGCGGCATTCGAATTCTTAGTCTACCGTGCCTGGGTGGTCTATCGAGACCGCGTATGTCCTAGATTTTTTTCCCGGGGTAGCGGCCCCGCATCCATTCGACAAACTTTTCCGGCGCGGCCATGGTCGAAAGGCGCCCTTGGCGCACCAGGGCCCAGTCATCGAACCGGCCGCTTTGTTTGACCTCTGCCAGGGATGTGGGAGGCTCCAGGCGGCCCAGGTACGCGACGTCGACCACGGCCGATTTCGGATTCTTGGGGTCCGGCCGCCCGGCCGAGCGGACTGCAGCCAAGCCCACAATTCCTGTAACGCTTGCCGCCGAATTGCTTCCGGAATGATAGATGAACACACGGTCGCCCGGTTCCATTTTTAGGATCGTTTTGACGGCCTGAGGATTGGTCACGCCGTCCCAAACGGTCTGTTTTTCCCGTTCCAGGTCGCCGATGGAATAGGTATCCGGGTCGGTCTTAGCCAAATAGTAAGGCATGTGGATTGCTAAGGGTCCTAAAGTCCCGGTACGGGGGTTACTGGACACGTTCCGGGCGGCAGAGTTTAATCGATGGTATCAGTCTGACACTGCGCAATGACAACAGTTTACAATAAAAGGTACTCGCGTCCGGCGACCTCGGAGGAAGCGAATATGGCGACCGCCAAAAAGATTTTCCCTTTAGTTTTAGTAGGACTAGCCTGTATCCCCGCTTGGGGGCAAGCAAGCAAGAGCGCACCCACAAACAATCCTCAGGTGTTCGATGCACCACGCGTGACGACCGCGGGGACGGATTCGACCGTGCAGCCTGTGGATCCAAAAACGTACCTGATCGGGCCCGAAGACGTGCTGCGGATCGAAGTTTTCCGTGACCAGGACTTCTCACGGCCTGTCAATGTCCGGCCCGACGGCAAGATCACGTTGCCCCTGATCGGCGATCTCCAGGCCGAGGGCTTGACACCTGAGCGCCTGAACGCGCAGATCAAAGAAGCGCTGTCCCAATACATGAACAGTCCGGAGGTGAGCACATCGGTCCTGGCCGTCAACAGCAAGGCCTTCACCGTGACCGGACGCGTCAATCGAGTCGGGCGGTGGCCACTGGTTACGCCGCTTCGAGTTTTCGATGCGATTGGTTTGGCCGGCGGCTTTCAGGAGTTCGCCAACGAAAAGAACATCCAGATTATTCGCGGAGCGCAGCGCTTGACCTTCAATTACAGGGATTATGTGAAGGGCAAGAAGGAAGCGCTCGACCAAAATATCTGGCTTCAAAACGGCGATACGGTCGTGGTCAAATAGGCGCCCCGAGGACTTCCAAGAATGCAACCAACAGAGAATTTCAACATACCCCGGCGCGCCCTGGACGTCGAGGATTACATCGATATCTTGCGCCGTCACAAGGGCTGGGTTTTCGGGCCTTTTCTCCTGACGCTGGTAGCGAGCGTGGTGGGAGTTTACCTGTGGCCGGACAGCTACGAATCCGTTGCGGTGGTCAAGATCGTTCCGCAGCAGGTGCCGGAGAACATGGTCCAGTCCTCGATTACTCAGGATATGACCGACCGCATCAACTCGATGGCTACCACGGTCCTGAGCCGCAACGTGCTCACCACCATGATTAACAATTTTGATCTGTACCCGAAAGATCGGAAGCGCCTGCCGACCGACGATGTGGTCGAGATTATGCGCAAGGCCGTGCAGATCACCCCGGTTATCGCAGGATCGAATGGCCGCAACGTTCCGGCTTTCTCCGTGCAGTTTTCATATGAAAACCGGATGCTGGCGAATAAAGTGGTGTCGGACGTGGTGAACCGTTTTATCTCTGAGAACATCTCCAACCGCTCCAATGCCACCACCGAGACGAACCAGTTTTTTAAGGATCAGGCGGAACAGGCCAAGAAGGAGCTGGACGCGCTCGAAGAGAAGGTTCAGCAGTTCCGGATACAGAATAACGGCCGCCTGCCCGATCAAGTGGATATGAATGGACGGCAATTGATAGCGCTGCAGAACAATTATCAATTCCTGACCAGCTCGAAAACCCGCGCTGAAATGGAGAAGCTGTCCCTTGAAACGAATCTGCGCGTGGAAAAAAGTCACAAGGCGGAACTGACCAGGGAGGCGCCGCAGGCTGCCGCTGCCGCCGCAGCCGTCAAGAGCGACCGGGTCCTGGAGGCCGAGCGCGAGATACGGAATCTAGAAGATGCGCTGAGCATAACCCGGCAAAAGTTCACGGACGCTCATCCGGACGTACAGAATCTTAAGAACCGGCTGGAAATAGCGAAGAATCGCAAGCAGGACATCCTGAAGGAAGAAGCCGAAAACAAAACGACGCCAACCGCGCCGGTGGCGAACCGCCAATTGCAAATGCAAGTGATGGATCTGGATGGCAACATCCAGCGTCTGGAATCCGCCAGCCGGGCCAAAGATCTGGAGATCGCGGGGCTCGAGTCCGACATCAAGCGCGTGCAAGCTTCGATCAACAAGCTGGATGGGCAGATCAACTCGACGCCGTTGGGAGAGCAGCAATACGGCGATCTGTTACGCGAGAGAGAGCTCGCCAAAGCGCGATACATCGATCTCAACGGGCGGCTGGGCAAGGCGCAGATGTCGCAAGACCTGGAAACCCGTGGGCAAGGTGAAAAGCTAGAGCTGTTGGACGCACCGTCGCTGCCTCAGTACCCCACCGAACCAAAGCGCCCGATGGTCATCGGAATCGGGGCGGGACTGGGACTGTTGCTGGGTATCGTGATCGCCGCTGCTCGGGAAATGAAAGACACGTCGCTCAAAAACCTGAAAGACGTGCGTGCGTATACTCAAATGGCGATTCTCGGGAGTGTCCCTCTTCTGGAGAACGATTTCGTGGTGCGTCGCCGCAAGCGTATGGCCTGGCTGGGATGGACTACCGCCTGTCTGATGGCCGCGGTCACTATGTCAGGATCGGTCGTGTATTACTACGCGACCAAGCTGTAGGATTCGGAGGACAAAAAAAGAATGAGCCGAGTTCATGATGCACTCCGCCGCGCCGAACGGACCGCGGGGCTGGCTTCACCAACGGTAAAACCTAGCGCCAACCCTGCCGCGAGCGCCCACCCTGCCGAGGGAGTCCATCCCGCAGCAGAGACACGCACTCCCGCGGCTACGCTCGATCTAGGGTCAAACCTGGCGGGGGTAAACCTGTCGGGGGTGAATCTGGCGGGGCCGAACCTGACGGCATCCAACCTGAATGGATCAAATCTGGCGGGTTTGCTGGAGCTGGTTGAGGAAGTTCCGTTCCGCACCGCCACCGATTCGCTTCTAATTGACGCCGCCCGGCCGCACGAAGCCCCGATGGAGGAGTTCCGAACGTTGCGGACGCGGCTCAATCACATGCAGAGCCTGCAGCCGATTCATACGGTGGTGGTCACCAGTGCGTCACCAGCCGAAGGAAAGTCGCTCACCGCCGCGAACCTCGCGTTGGCTGAATCGCACCTTGCCGGAAACACCACGCTGCTGGCGGATTTCGATTTCCGCCGCCCGATCATCCACACGCTGTTCGGAATCGACCGCAGCCCCGGCATCACCGATTACTTGATGGGGCAAGCACCCTTGCATAAGGTGATCAAAAGGATTGCGGGGACGAATCTGTACATCATGCCGGCCGGACAGGCCGTCATCAATCCGCTGGAGTTACTGAACCTCCGCGAAGTAAAGCACCTGATGGACCGGCTGCCATCGCTGTTTCAGTGGGTGATCATGGATACTCCACCACTGCTATTCGCGGCGGATGCCAACTTGCTCGGGACGATGTGCCAGGGAACCCTGCTGGTGGTTCGCATCGGGCATACCACCATCGATTCGGTAACGCGCGCCATGCAGTCCCTGTGCAACAACAACGTGCTCGGAATTGTGGTGAACGGAGCGCGCCGCGGAGAACTGTACAGCAAGTACACCTACTATCACTCCTACTACACGCCCAAGGAAGAGGATGAGCGCGAGGCCCTGGAGGACGCCGGGCACGAATACGCCACGGTAGGCTCCACGGACGATCCTCGGAAAGAATAAGCCTGGCCGAAATCGCTCAGGCGCACTTGAGAACTAGCGCCGAATTTTTGCTACCGAAGGCGATGCAATTCGCGACGGCATATTCGATGCCTGCGAGACGGCCTGTTTCCGGGACATAATCCAAGTCGCATTCAGGATCGGGGACGTCGACGTTCACAGTGGGCGGAAGAACTCCGTCGCGCATGGCCAGCAAAGTCGCCGCCACGCCGGCCGCGCCGCACGCTCCCTGAGGATGCCCGATCAGGCTCTTGAGCGACGATCCCGGCAAGCGATAGGCGTGCTCCCCGAACGCCAGCTTCACGGCCCGGGTTTCGATGCGATCGTTCAGCTCAGTGCCGGTGCCGTGGTAGTTCAGATAACCGACAGCTTCGGCCGGCACACTGGCTTGTTCGAGCGCCAGGGAGATGGCGCGTGCCGGTTCTTCCCCGCATTCTTCCAGGCGCACACGATGATACGCCTCGCAGGTGGAACCGTAGCCCGCGATCTCGCCTAAAATCGACGCGCCTCTGGCCAGCGCTTTCTCCCGCTCCTCCAGCACGAAGAACCACGCGCCTTCGGCGATAACGAACCCGCCGCGGTCGCGCGAGAAGGGGCGCGAGGCCCGCTCGGGCTGATCGTTCCAGGACTGCGACATGATTCGCATGGCCATGAACCCGC
>JAOAPR010000248.1 GCA_025463005.1 Bryobacterales bacterium
GTCCGGCCAGGAACAGGAAAAGCACTTTATAGCGGAACCAGATGCTGTTGTAGCACTTGATCGGCTCCGATATCAGCAGGAGAGTGCCGGTGATAATCATCAGCACGAATCCGGCAGTGGTCCAGGGGATGAGCTGGTGAAATACGTCGGACGCCGACTCTTTCTTTAGGACCAGTCCCATCATGCGGAGATCGGAGATGGCGATGGTTCCGGCCGAAACGCTGATGCCCAGCAGATGGCCGCCTTCGAGTAACGGAAACATCAGAATCGACTCCCGGATAGACACGCTGAGCGACGTCTCCTGGAGCCACTTACAGAATTCAAGAAGAAACATGAAAACAGCACATCCTAACTACACACCTGCATCAGGAGACTAACATGCGGAGCCGATGGTTACTCATCGCGGCAGGTCAAGACACGGTCAGTGACCGGTGTGTGACCGAATAACGGCCTCTCGTTTTAGCTACTTACGAGTAGGTTGGTCGTTGACTTGTAATTCTCGGTGAAGCACGTAGCTAACCTCAATGGGCATAGTGTCCATGGACTTCACTTTCAGAACCACCTGGTAATAGTGAGGGAGGCTGCCATCGGGCTTTTTCATCTTGGAAACCAACGTCTTAGCGAACATGGCGTCGGTAAACGCCTGTACCTCGCCGGTGATACTCGAGATCCGATTCCCCGAGAGATAGAGGACCTCTCCGTTGCCGTACAGCCCGGGAACCCGGCTGATCAGGGCGTAACTCTCCTCAGTATCTTGTGCGTCGTGCGGGGGTTTGTCGGCGAACAGCTCGGGCTCGCCTGGCCCGGGATTCATGTTGCGTATGCCTTCCGGCTCAAGCACGAACGGCCGGTCGGCCGACATGGCCTGCATCTGCCGATTGCCCACCACAGGTCCCAGGAACACTACGTTGCCCATTGCAACCTCGGGAGCCGCGATCTGATCGCTGCGGGTGACCAACACGTCCTGCTTTTGCAGCATTCCGAGAAATTGCCCGAGGAGGACCGCGCCGGTCGCCGTCCCAGCCTCGCTCGAGCCCGGAAGCGGCGTCGACAGGCACACAATCAGTGGTCGCTTGGACGATATAAACGGTTCCCAGAGCTGCTTTAACTCGGGGGTCCATTCCCGGGCCGTCTGCAGGCTGGTTCGCTGCACCTGCCACAGTCGCGTTCCGAAATATACGGCCAGACCCACGGCCAGCAGCATTCCGGCTACGAGCGCGATTTCCTTGCGCCCCCAGCGCGCGGGTGCGATCGCGATTGTTTGCTCGGGTATGGCTTCCAGGCGAGCCTCGCGCGGCTCGAACGTAACCTTGAACCCGCCCTTGGGCAGATCCACCAGAATGGGATCGTCTACGCCCTCGGTCCGGTAGTATTCGCCGAGCTTCTGCCGGAGCCGGGCGACATGCATGCGGACTGTCGACTCCTGGCGTGGATCGTAAGAATCCGGCTTGGCGAAAACATCCAGCCCGACGGTGTATTCCTTGAGACCGTCCGCGGTTCCGGAGACGGATTTCTCAGCCAGGTAACTCAACAGGTTACGATGGATCTCCGACGTGCGAAATGCTTTGCTCTGCAGGATCCGCTGGATCTGAGCGTGTGTGGCTTCCAGCTCTAGGACCATGGCCATCCAGATGATATCATCCCGTATCTATACACGTTAATTCCGTCGCGGTAGTTACAGGTGGAACGGGGCTCAGTGTTTAGTCGCCGGCTATGTTGGCGATCTGAGTCAGGTTCGGCTCACTGGCATTGAGCACGGCTTCGGCGTCCGCCTCGGTGAATTCCTGCGTTTTGGCGGAGTGATTCATGGAGCAGAACTTGGGCCCGCACATCGAGCAGAAAGCGGCGTCCTTGAATCCTTCTTCAGGCAGCGTTTCATCGTGATACGCCTGCGCCGTCTCAGGGTCGAGCGACAGCTCGAACTGCTTCTTCCAGTCGAAGGCGAAGCGCGCACGCGACAGCTCGTCGTCCCGGTCCCTGGCTCCCGGCCGATGCCGGGCGATATCCGCCGCGTGGGCCGCGATCTTGTAGGCGATCAATCCCTGCTTCACGTCCTCGCGGTTGGGCAGTCCCAGATGTTCCTTGGGGGTCACGTAGCACAGCATCGCCGCGCCGTGCCATCCGATCATGGCCGCCCCAATGGCCGAGGTGATGTGATCGTATCCCGGCGCGAAATCCGTCACCAGCGGCCCCAGCGTGTAAAACGGAGCCTCGTGGCAAATCTTGACTTCCTTCTCCACCTGCATCTGGATCTGGTCCATGGGAATGTGCCCCGGACCTTCGATCATCACCTGGACGTCGTGCTTCCAGGCGATCTTGGTCAACTCGCCGAGTGTTTCGAGCTCGGCAAATTGCGCCCGATCACTCGCATCGGCCAGCGATCCCGGCCTGAGCCCGTCGCCCAGCGAGAAGCTCACGTCGTGCTTCTGAAAAATCTTGCAGATGTCTTCGAAGTATTCGTAGAGGAAGTTCTGCTTGTGGTTTTTCACCATCCACTCGGCGAGAATCGCACCGCCGCGGCTGACAATTCCCGTGATGCGTTTGGTGGTCAGCGGAATATATTGCACTAGCACGCCCGCGTGGATGGTCATGTAATCCACGCCCTGCTCGGCCTGCTCTTCGATCACCTCCAGCATCACCTGGAGGTTGAGGTCTTCCACTCGGCGGACGCGCGCCAGAGCTTCATAAATGGGCACCGTCCCGATCGGAACGGGCGAATTCTGGATGATGGCCTTACGAATGCGCGGAATGTCGCCGCCCGTTGACAGATCCATCACCGTGTCGGCACCGTACTTTACGGAATAGCGAAGTTTTTCGAGCTCTCCGTCTACGTCCGACGTGGTCGAGGAATTCCCGATATTGGCATTGATCTTGCAGGTCGACGCCACCCCGATACACATCGGCTCAAGGTTGGTGTGATGGATGTTGGCGGGGATAATCATCCGCCCGCGTGCGACTTCGTCTCGCACCACATCGGGCGCCAGCCGTTCCCGCCGCGCGACGTATTCCATTTCTTCGGTGATCCGCCCTTGCCGGCCATAGTGCATCTGCGTGCGGATTTCGTCGTTCACGCGCCGCGCAACCCATTCCTGTCGCATAACGCCTCCGATCTTAACGGTCCCTACCCCGGAAGTCAACGTCGCGATCCGCACGCTTCCGGAAACTGAATTCGGGATACATATTTAGGTATTTTTCGGATCGATTTGTAAGGGGTTTTTACCTTGACAATTCAAGCTCCAGCACGTTACCATCATGGCAAGTTTTGGAAAATTTTGCGTGCTGAGTTGCGCTCGCACACCCAACCGCAAAAGAGGTTTTTAGGGGCAGAGGGTCTTGAGGTCGTTAATCATTAAGTAGTTCGTGAAAGGGATAGCTATGCGTTCTTTTACAGTTTTTGTGTGTCTGCTATTGGCAGTGTCTATAGGCTTCGGCCAGGGCGACCGCGGCACAGTGACGGGCACTGTAGCCGATCCGACTGGCGCGGCCATCGCCAACGCCCCGATCGAGGCTAAGAACAAAGATACCGGAGCCGTTTACCCGACCGTGAGCACGTCCACCGGCAACTATACGTTGAGTCAATTGCCAGCGGGTAACTACGAGCTGACGGCGTCAGCTCCGGGCTTCAAGAAATTCGTCCATGAATCCGTCATCGTCCAAGTCGCGCAGGTTGTGCGTGTGGATATCGGCCTGCAATTGGGCCAAACATCGGACACGGTTACGGTGAGCGCCGAATCAACGCTCCTGAAAACGGAAAGCGGCGAGATGAGCCACAACGTAACCTCAGAGCGGCTTGATAACCTTCCGATTCTTGGAATCGGCGGCGCGGCGGCAGGAAGCGCCGGTATCCGTAATCCGCTGGCCGCTACAATTCTTATCCCAGGCGTCATCTGGCAGGCGAATGCCAACGTGAAAGTGAATGGGGCTCCGAGCAACACCGAAGTGATGCGCCTGGATGGTCAGGACGCAACCAACGGCTATTCCATCTACACTCCGATGATGACGCAGCCCAGCGTCGACTCACTCGCGGAGATTTCCATCCAGACCAGCAACTTCGCGGCAGAATACGGAACCGTCGGTGGCGGCTTGTACAACATGACCACCAAGTCGGGTTCGAATCAATTTCACGGCAGCGGCTACGATTATTTCGTCAACGAAGCGTTCAATGCCGCGCAGCCGTTTACGTCCGTGAACGGGCAGCCCAACGTCCGGGCTCGTGCTCGCCGCAATGATTATGGATTCACCTTCGGCGGCCCCGTCTGGATTCCCAAAATCTACAACGGTCACGACAAGACTTTTTTCTTTGTGAATTGGGAACAGTTCCGGGAAACTCAGCGCGCAATCTCGCCCCAGACCACCGTTCCAACCGCTGCGTTTCGCAACGGCGATTTCAGCTCGATTCTTGGAATTCAGCGCGGCGTCGACCCACTGGGCCGCCCGATCTATGAGAATCAGATCTTTGATCCGACTACCGAAAGGCCGATCTCAGCGACCGACACCCGCCTTATTCGCGATGCATTTCCGGGAAACAAAATTCCGTCGAGCTACTTCGATCCGGTCGCTGTAAAAATTCAGAACCTGATCCCGCTTCCAAATAACGGTGGACTGACCAACAACTTCATTCCGAACTATCCCAGCCAGCGCGTGACCACGATTCCGGCCGTCAAGGCGGACCATTCGTTCAGCTCCAAAATGAAGCTGGCCTTCTACTGGTCCAAAACCGGGACGGAAAGCGCTCTTTCGAACCAATATGGTCAGGCGGAAGGCTTCCCCGATCCCATCACTGCTGCTCGCGGAACCTACGTAAACTCCCACACCGAGCGTTTGAATCTCGACTACACGCTCGCGCCCACGGTCCTGCTCCACATGGGAGCGGGTTTCCAGCATCTCGATTTTCAAGACCACGCAAACGTGCTGAACTATGATGCGGCCACCCAACTGGGTCTGAAGGGCGCCACCCTCAATCGCAACTTCCCGACCTTCGCCACCATGGCAACCGGCTTCGGCGGCATGGCCGCAATGGGACCGATTAACCAGAATCATTCGCGGACCATCCAGCCGACTGGAAACGCCAGCGTAAGTTGGATCCACGGCAACCACTCCTATAAGTTCGGCGGCGAGTTGCGCGTCGAAGGTGAATTGAACACCAGCTATACCAACACGAACGGTAACTACACCTTCAATGCTGCACAGACCGCACAGCCTTATGTCGGAAGCACGACGGTTGGGGGTGGCACCATCGGCTTCCCCTATGCCAGCTTCCTGCTGGGCCGCGTGAACAACGGCAATATCGGCTCTGTATCCGACGTGCGCCGCGGCAAGACCCAAACCGGCCTGTTCGCGCAGGATACGTGGAAAATCACGCGCAAGTTCACCTTGGATTATGGGTTGCGTTGGGACTACTCGACCTACCTGAAGGAGCAATACGGCCGGTACTCCTCATTCGATCCGCTGCTGCCTAATCCGAGCGCCGGCAACCATCCCGGAGCCTCGATTTTTGAGGGATTCGGACCCGGGCGATGCAACTGCGACTTCGCCAAAAACTATCCGTTCGCCTTCGGGCCGCGCCTGGGCTTCGCATACCAAATGACTCCGAAAACTGTTCTTCGCGGAGGATTCGGTATCGTTTATAACGGCACGGGCAACGAGAACATGTTCAGCGTTCTGAACCCGCCCTCCCAAAACCCGTTCCAGGCGAGTAGTTTCGGCCAGCCCGGGATGCTGCTCAGCACTGGCATTCCCGTTCCCGCCAGCCAGTTGGTATGGCCCAAGTTCGATCCAGGCGTGTATCCGGCGATTAAGGGTGTGCCCAGCGCTCTGCCGCTGCCGCAGTATGACCAGAACGCGGGCCGCCCCGCTCGTCAATACCAGTGGAGCTTCGGAGTTCAGCGAGAAATCTTCCGGAACCTGGTGGTGGAAGCCAGCTACGTGGGCAATCGCGGAGTCTGGTGGAGAGCGGATTCACTCATCAACGTCAATGCTCTGACGCCGCAGATTCTGGCTCAGTACGGAATCGATATCAACAATGCGAGTGACCGCACCTTGTTGACGTCGCCCATCAATTCGCCAGCCGCCATTGCCAAGGGACTTAGCTTGCCGTACTCGAATTTCCCGCCGTCCACTTTGGTGAATCAGGCGCTGCGGCCTTTCCCGCAGTTCACTACCATCAACCGGACCTTCGCGCCGCTCGGCAAGACCTGGTACGATTCGCTGCAAGCCAAGGCGACACAGCGGCTCTCACACGGTCTGGACTTCACCTACGTCTTCACCTGGCAGAAGGAGCTCGTTTTGGGCTCTGACGCCGAGATCGTAGGGCCGGGCAGTGTCGGCACCGGTTCGCAGGTCAATGATGTCTTTAACCGCGACCAGAACAAATACATATCCAGCTTCTCCCGGCCGCTCGTGAGCGTGCTCGGATTGAACTACACCGTGCCGAGGTGGAGAGGCAACAAGGTGCTGTCCTACATCGGAAGCGATTGGCAGTTCAATACCGCTTTGCAGTACGCCAGCGGTCTTCCGATCCGCGTACCTAACTCCAATAACAATCTGGCGAACCAACTCTTCCGCGGGACCTTCGCGAATCGTGTTCCCGGTGTTCCGCTGTTCCTGAAGGATCCGAACTGCGGCTGCATCGACCCGAACAAGGACTTCGTGCTCAATCCTGCTGCCTGGGTGGATCCGCCCGCGGGTCAATTCAGCTCGTCGGCTGCCTATTACAACGACTATCGGTATCAACGCCGTCCGTCCGAAGATGTGGGTGTGGCCCGCAACTTCAAGTTCGGTGAAGGCGGAAGGTATAACTTCCAGGTCCGCATGGAAATGCACAACGTCTTAAACCGGACGTACTTGAATAATCCGGTTGCGACCACGTTCAGCGGGCCGCAGACGTTCGTGACGAACACGACCACTGGCGTCCAGACGCCCAGCGCGAACGGGTTCGGATACATCAATCCCGGCTCTACCCAAAGCCAGCCGCGCAACGGCGTGCTGGTGGGCCGATTTACGTTCTAAGTAACACGAGCAAATCGGAGGATAAGAGAGGCTCGCGACGCCGCAAGGCCCGCGAGCCTCTTTTTGTGAAGCGCGCAAAACGGAGCGCGGCGCCATCGTTTGGAGCCTCATCAATGGCGGGCGCCGCGCCCTTTGCGCTCCGAATTCCTGCGGTACGATGGTTCGGGTGAATTACCCAGAACGTGGAGGACTCAACCAAATGGCAAAATCCACCAAACGCTCCGTTGGCCGCCGCGGTTTCCTGAAAGGCGCCGCCGTCGGCGCGGCCGCCCTCGCCGCGAAGCCTCAGCTCAGCCATGCTCAAGAAAATGCCCAGCAACCCGCGGCACGCGGAGGCAGCGCCACCGCGCAGACCCCCAGCGGATCGGCCGTCGCCCGCGAAACCGGCGCGGCGCGCCCGGCAGCCAATTCGCGCGTCATCGAGAATCCCGGCTCCGATTTCATGGTGGACGTCTTCAAGACGCTCAATATCGAGTATCTCGGCGCCAACCCCGGATCCACGTTCGAATCGCTCCACGAGTCGCTCATCAATTACGGCGACAACAAAATGCCGGAGTTCCTCACCTGCACGCACGAGGAGTGCGCGGTAGCGATGGCCCACGGGTACGCCAAGATCGAAGGCAAGCCCATGATGGCCCTGATCCACGGCGATATCGGGCTGCAGCACGCCGGCATGGCAATTTACAACGCCTATTGCGACCGCGTGCCGATTTACATGGTCGTCGGCAATCATTCCGACGGCGCTGAGCGCAATCCTGGCGTCCAGAGTTATCACAGCGCGCAGGACCTGGGCGCACTGGTTCGCGATTACACTAAGTGGGATGATCAGCCCTATTCGCTCGGAGCGTTTGCCGAATCCGCAGTGCGCGCTTACAAAATCGCCATGACCCCGCCGATGGGCCCGGTCCTGATCGTGGCGGGAGCCGAGATTCAATCGCATGCCATGGAGCGACCCACGCCGCGGATTCCCAAGCTGGTCATGACCTCTCCTCCGGCCGGCGATATGGCCGCGGTGAACGAAGCCGCAAAGATGCTGGTGGCGGCCGAGCGTCCCCTGATCATCCCTGAGCGCTATGCCCGCACCCCTAACGGCATCAAACTTTTGGTCGAGCTGGCGGAGCTTTTGCAAGCGCCGGTCAATAACCGCGAGCGCATGAACTTCCCGAACCGGCATCCTCTATCTGGAAACGGCGGCCAGGGGTATCAGCCCGACGTCACGCTGGCCCTGGAAGTCCAGGACATCCTGACGGAGGCCCGCACCGCGCGCACGCGCAATGCCAAGGTCATCCAGATTTCTTCCGTCTCCCTGTCGCACAAGAGCAACATCCAGGATTTCGGCCACTATGCCGACATCGATCTCGACATCGGCGCCGACGCGGAAGCGACGCTCCCCTATCTGATCGAAGCCTGCAAGAAGCTGATGACCGCGGACCGCCAGCGCACGCTCAAGGATCGCGGCGCAAAGCTCGCGGAAGCTCATCGCAAGAACCGCGAAGCGGATGTGGAAGCGCTCTCATGGGGCTGGAACGCGAGCCCGATCAGCGTCGGGCGCATTGCCGCGGAACTGTGGCCGTTGATCAAGAACGAAGACTGGTCGTTCGTTTCGCCGCAGGGCTTTGTCGGCAACTGGCCCAATCGCATCTGGAACATGGAGAAGCATTATCAGTACATCGGCGGCCAGGGAGCCGGAGGCATGGGCTACGGGGCTCCTGCTTCGGTTGGAGCGGCGCTGGCCAATCGCAAATATGGGCGCATCTCCATCAACATTCAGACCGACGGCGATTTCAACTACTCTCCCGGCGTTTTCTGGACCGCCGCGCATCACCGCATCCCGCTGTTGAGCATCATGCACAATAACCGGGGATATCATCAGGAAGTGATGTTCGTCGAACAGATGGCGAGCGCCCACAATCGCGGCGCGGAACGGGCGGGCATCGGCACGAAGCTGTGGGATCCGGATATTAACTACGCGTCCATCGCTAAGGGCTATGGCCTCTATGCCGAAGGTCCAATCACCGATCCCAAGGACCTCGCACCGGCGCTTGCGCGCGGCGTCGAACGGGTCAAAAAGGGCGAGCCCGTACTGATCGACGTGGTTACTCAGCCGCGCGGCTGAGCTTGCTATCCTACAGACGATGGAACTGGAACCGGCGGTCGAAAAGCGTTTCCGTCGCATCGAAGCGATCCTGCTTGAGACTGCGGAGGGACATCGGCAGGCAAAGTTGCGCATGGATGATTTCGACAAGAAGCTCCAGGCCACCCGCAAGCTCGTCGAAGATGGCACTAAATTCGTCTCCCGCCTTTCCGTCGAAAATCGCCAACTGAGCCGCGAGGTTCGCGAAGTCAGCCAGATCCAGAAGGCTATGCTGCGCTCCAACACCAACGGCAAGAACGGCCATAGCTAGTCCCCGCCTCGCCCCTGACGACCCCGATTCTTTGGTCCGTATGGTGTAGAATCGATACCGGCCTGTTTTCATGGGCTGAACCGATTCAGGAGACTTCCCCATGGCGAAACTCAAGAACACTTCCGTCGGTCGTCGAGGATTTTTGAAGGGGGCAGCGGCTGGAGCGGCCGTCAGCGCGGCAACGCTGGTTACTCCCCAGCTCACTGAAGCGCAACAGCAGGGGGCAGGCCGCGGCGGACGTGGCGGCGGTCAGGGCGGCGCACCCCAACCCGACGGCTCCGCGATCGCTCGCGAAGACGGAACGGCCCGGCCCGCACCAGTCTCCCGCATCGTCGAGAACCCCGGCTCCGACTACATGTGCGACGTCATAAAGGCGCTCGGCATCGAGTACGTCTCCTTCAATCCCGGATCGAGTTTCGAAGGTCTGCACGAATCGCTCATCAACTACACCAAGAACAATCCGGAAATCATCACCTGCACGCACGAGGAAAATGCCGTTGCAATGGCGCACGGCTACGCCAAAGCCTGCGGGAAGCCGATGCTCGCCCTGTTGCACGGAACTATCGGCGTGCAACACGCCGCGATGGCGATCTACAACGCTTATGGCGACCGGGTGCCGATCGTGATGATTGCCGGGGTCGGCGATACGGCCGTTCCCGCCCATACCGCCGTCGACCTTGGGGCTATGGTGCGCGATTTCGTGAAATGGGATCACCAGCCGGATACGCTGACCGGTGTCGGCCAGGCGTTGATCCGCGCGTACAAACTGGCGATGACGCCGCCTATGGCGCCCGTACTGGTCACGGTACAAGCCGAGCTGCAGATGGGTGCGATGCCGGCGAACCGTCCGCAAGTTCCCAAATTCACCATGCCCTCAGCGCCCAGCGCCGATCTGGCATCGGTGCGGCAGATCGCCAAAGATCTGGTGAACGCGACCAATCCGCGCATTGCCGCGGGACGCGTTCGCACGCAGGAGGGAATGGACCAGTTGGTGCAACTGGCCGATCTGCTGCAATGCCCTGTTGCCGGCGGTGGCGACCGGATGACCTTCCCGAATCGCCACCCTATGGCCGGCAACGGCGCGGGCGGAGCTGCTGACGTTATATTGAGTCTCGAAGCGGGTGGCGGCGGGGGCGGCGGACGAGGCGGCGCTGCAGGAGGGAAGACTATCGTCATCAGCACCGCGGAATTGCTTGCCACGCACAACTACAACATCAACGGCAACGGCGTGAACGGCGATGTCTACATCGCAGCCGATCCGGAAGCGACTCTTCCGGCGCTGATCGAGGAAGTGCAGAAGCTCATGACTCCCGATAAGAAACGATTGTTCGAGGATCGTGGCAAGAAGCATGCCGAAGCAAACCGCGCCGCGCGCGCCACAGCCGCGGAAGCAGCATCGGTGGGCTGGAACGCCAGCCCGGTCAGCCTGGCGCGCATCGCGGCCGAACTGTGGCCGCTGATCAAGAACGAGGACTGGTCCTACGTTTCCCCGCAAAATTTCGCCGGTAACTGGGCTAACCGCTTGTGGGACATGAAGAAGATTTACCACTATCTGGGAGGGCAGGGCGCGGGCGGCATGGGTTATGGCGCTCCGGCATCGGTAGGGGCGGCGCTGGCCAACAGAAAGAATGGCCGCATCTCTATCAACATCCAGACTGACGGCGACATGAATTACTCGCCGGGCATTCTGTGGACCGCCGCGCATCACCGCATCCCGCTGCTGAGCATCATGCACAACAACCGGGGGTATCACCAGGAAGTGATGTTTATCGCGCGCGCGGCCAGCATCCGCAACCGCGGCCAGGAGAATTCGCACATCGGCACGCGCCTGATCGATCCCAACATCGACTACGCCATGATGGCCAAAGCTTACGGGATGTATAGTGAAGGACCCATTACCGATCCCAAGGATCTGGCGCCGGCATTTAAGCGCGGCATCGAGCGGGTCAAGAAAGGCGAGCCCGTGATGATTGATGTTGTCACGCAGCCTCGCGGCTAAGGAGATTATGAAGAAGCTCGTATTCGGAATTCTTGCGCCAGCCTCCGCCTTGGGCTTGCTGGCGGTTTCCGCTCTTGCACAGCAGGGTGATGCCGGCCGTGGAAAGAAGATGTTCGTCGACTACAGTTGCTACGCCTGCCACGGCTTTTCGGGTCAGAACGGCCCCGGAAGGCGGCTGGTACCGATGAAAATGGCGAACGTCGCCTTCACAGCCTACGTCCGCAGCCCTGGCACCAACCAGATGCCGTCGTATTCGGCGAAGGTTCTTACGGATGCGCAATTGGCGGACATTTGGGCCTACATAAAGACCCTGCCGGATTCACCCGAAGCCAAGGATATCCCGCTGGTCCAGCAACTCAAGGCTGAAGCCGGAAAATAACTCTGCGACGTGTTAGCGAAACCAGCCGAGCATCGCCCGCGCGGTCTGCACGCTCCAGGCCGAAAGCGTGATCCCGACCTCGGTATACGCCATTAACACGATCAGCAGCAGGAATCCGTAGCGGGCCAGCGCCGTGTAGACCTGCACCGGGACCCTCGCCGCCAGCAGCAACTTCGACCCGTCCAGCGGCGGTACCGGGATCATGTTGAACAGCGCCAGGTATAAACTCAGCCGCACTCCTTGAGCCGCGAAGTTGGCCACGGCCAGATTCGCGTGGGCGGTAGCCGCCGCTACGGCCGCCAGGACGACCGCGAACACCACATTGCTCGCCGGACCCGCCAGCGCGACCAGCGCCAAGCCGTTCAAGCCATAACGGAGCTTCGAGGGATTCGTATTGACGGGCTTGCCCCATCCCAGGAACCCCGCGCCGGCCAGCGACGTTACCGCCGGAAGCAGAACCGTACCGATCCAGTCCACGTGCGCCAGAGGGTTAAGCGTGACTCGGCCCTCACGCAGCGGCGTATCGTCACCCAACTTTGTTGCGACCCAGGCATGCGCGAATTCGTGTGGGGTCGTCAGCAGCCACAATAACGCCACATTGATGAGGGCTCCTTGCAGATCCATGGATGGGCTAGGGAGAGATGCCTAGAGTGGACCTTCGGCTCGTACTAGCTGCATCCGCGCAGGTACGTTATTGAGAGTGCGTAGCACGGCGACCTTCCAAACCGTGTTCTCGCGCTTGGCGATAAGCACGAAGGGCACTCTGCGCGTCATCGTCGAACCAATCTGCACATTAGCTCCATCCACCAGGGCAATGTCAGGAGTTAGGAACTGAACGGAGCGGACGACGATCGCAGGAGGGCTGACCTCGGTCCAGACTCCTTGGGTAATCATGCCCGCGCTGAGGGCCCTAATCTGCCGATTAAACTCCACTAAGTCGATGTCGGATGACAGGAGATCGCCAATCCGGCCATTTGCCGGCACCTGAGCTTCTTTGAGGACGGCCACCAACTTATCGATTGCCGCGCGATCCGCAGATTCATCCGCGGCCCATACCCACGGGGCCACCAGAAGGAGCCACGCCGCGCATTTCATGACCACCATGCTATCACCGTGGGGCAGGCGATCCTGCCGCCTGACAAGTATCATATAGAGCGATGCGATTCCTTGCCTTCCTGTTAGCTGTGTCGGCGCTCTCCGCCCAGGACGCCGGCGTGACGCATGCCGACTGGCCGCACTACGGCGGCACGCAATTTTCCTGGCGCTATAGCGCACTTGACCAGGTCAACACTTCGAACGTCAAGAATCTCCTCCCTGCGTGGATTTTCCAAACGGGCGATTACACCGAGAACCTCGGGTCCACGCCCCTTGTGGTCGATGGCGTCATGTATCTTGTCTCCGCCGGCGCGCGCGTCTTCGCGCTCGATGCAGCTAAAGGGACACTGATCTGGCAGTATCGTTATCCCACTGCTCGCCCCGGCATCGCCGGGAGCCATTCCGATTTCATCCAGAATCGCGGGGTCGCAGTCGGCGACGGGAAGGTCTTCTTCGGAACGAAAGATAATTTCGTGGTGGCCCTGGATCAAAAAACAGGCCATGAAGCATGGAAAGTCAGCGTCGACGATCCCAAGCAGTGCGGGTGCAACATCACAGCAGCGCCGCTTATCGTCAAGGACAAGGTCATCGTCGGCGGCAACGGAGGCGATCAGGCGCATCGCGGCTATCTCACCGCCTTCTATACAAAAACCGGACGCGTCGCCTGGCGCTGGTACGTGGTGCCCGCGCCTGGCGAAAAGGGGAATGAAACCTGGAAAGGCGACAGTTGGCGCTACGGCGGGGGTGCACCGTGGCTCACCGGCTCCTTCGATCCTGACCTCAACTTGGTCTACTGGGGCACCGGCAACGCCGCTTCCGATTTCTATGACGCTGATCGTGTCGCTTCAGGCGCCAACAAGTCAAGGGACGTGAACCTCTATACAGCCAGCGTGGTCGCGCTCGACGCCGACACCGGTAAGCTCCGCTGGCACTTCCAGGAAGTCCCTGACGATGTGTGGGATTACGATTCCGCCTATGAAGTTCTCCTGATGGACAGGCAAATCCGCGGTCAGATGCGCAAGATTCTGGTCCACATGAACAAGAGCGGCTTGACGTTCGTGCTTGACCGCGTCACCGGCGAGTTTCTTAGCTCGTTCAATGTGCCCGAGATCTTCAATTGGATCTCGGGTGTTACTGAAGACGGCAAGCTGGTAGGCCGCAACGAACCGGAATTGGGCAAAACCAAGAACTTCTGCCCCAGTACGGCCGGCGCCAAGAGCTGGAATTCCACGGCGTACTCGCCGCGCACGGGTTTGCTTTACGTTCCTGCCTTAGAGCTCTGCATGGATATCACTTCGAACGACAGCAAGCCCAGCGAAGGCCGCTTCTACATGAATGGCGATTTCCCCAGTCGCTTGCCGCCTAATCGCGCGACGTACAGTCACGTCGACGCCTGGGATCCGGTCACCGGGAAGCGAGTCTGGAGCGTGCCGTACAAGTACATCCTGCTTTCCTCCATGCTTGCCACTGCGGGTGACTTGGTCTTTACCGGCGATCCGGAAGGCAACTTCTTCGCGCTGGACGCGCGCAGCGGCAACAAGCTGTGGAACTTCCAGACGGGCGCCGGACACCGCGGCTCGGCGATCTCGTACGCGGTCAACGGCCGGCAATACATCGCGGCGACCACCGGATGGCAACAGACATTGGTCGGCGGCGCTATCGTCGGCGTGTTCCCCGAGGAGAGTTTTCGCGCCGGATCGACGCTGGTGGTGTTCGCGCTGCCGGAGGGATCACGATGAAAGCCGGTTTGCTCTTGCTCGTGATTGCCGGAGTCATGGTTGCGCAGAACCTCCCGGACGTGCTGAAGCAAGGCGAAAGCGTGTTCAATAAAACCTGCGCCACTGGATACTGTCACGGAGCGCGCGGCGCGGCAGGCGGTGCACCGCGGATCGCCGCCCGCGGGTTCGATCAAAGTTTCATAAACAATACGGTCCAGCGCGGCGTTCCCAGCACTGCCATGCCGGCATTCGGGACTGCGCTCTCGCGCGCGGACCTGACTGCCGTGGTGGCCTATGTGGCGTCCCTAAACGGCGTCGCGAGTCCAACCATCGTGGCGAATCGCGGCGGTCCACCCAGCCCGCCAGTTACGCGGCTCACAGGGGATGCCGCTCGCGGCCGCGATCTGTTCTCGGACGCCGTCCGCAGCTTCGGGCGCTGCTCCACGTGTCATGAAATCGGAGGCATCGGCATCCCCGTCGCGATAACGATCGCCAAAGTTCCCGCTGATCCGGCCGCCTTGAAAGCGCTCGCCACTCCTCAGGTGTCGACGGCGACGGTGGGTTCCGATTCAATGCCTGCTCTGATGCTCGGCAAGAAATCCAATGCGGTGATCTTCTATGATCTGACCACCGCGCCCCCCGTGCTGCGGACCGAATCGCCCTCGGCGGTCCAGACCAGCGATGGCAGTAACTGGCGTCACGCCCGCGTCATCGGCTCTTACACCGACGCCGAGCTGTCGGCGATCCTCTCTTATCTCCGTACGGTAGTAAAACCCTGACGATCTTCACTATCGGTCACTCCACGCTTCCTATCGAGAAGTTTCTCGAAATGCTCGAGGCGCACGGAATTCAGCAGCTCGTGGATGTCCGCACGATCCCCAAGTCGCGCCGCAACCCTCAATTCGGCCAGGATCAACTCGCCGTTTCGCTGGGACAACATGGAATCCGGTACATGCATCTGCCCGGACTCGGAGGGCTGCGCCACCCCAGTAAGGATTCGATCAATACCGGCTGGAAGAACGCCAGTTTCCGCGGCTATGCGGATTACATGCAGACTCCTGCCTTCCGTGAGAATCTGGCCAAGCTGATCGAACTTGCCGCCGCTGGTCCGACCGTCATTATGTGTGCCGAAGCAGTCCCCTGGCAGTGCCACCGCTCGCTGATCGCCGACGCCCTGACCGCGCGCGAAATCGAGGTCCAGCACATATTTACCGCCGCAAGCAGCAAATCCCACACCTACACGCCCTTTGTACGAGTCGACGGGGAATCGATTACCTACCCCGGCCTCCCACTCACCGATTGACCTGTTAGACTGGAGGGACTTGTTGTTTCCACGCAATACCTGGGGCTTTGCCTCGACGAGCTTCGTCCTTTTGCTCGCCGGACTCGCCTTGGCGCAGGCCCCGCCGGCGCCGCAGGACGATCTTCCGCTTTACCGTCTGGACGCGCGTCTGGTGCTTCTTCACGCCAGCGTTGTCGACAAGAACGGAAGGCTGGTCACCAACGTTCCCCAATCGGCTTTCAAGATATTCGAGGATGGCGTGGAGCAGCCGCTGCGGCTGTTTCGCCGCGAAGACGTACCCGTCTCGATGGGTATCATCGTCGACAACAGCGGAAGTATGAGCAGCAAGCGGAGCCGGGTCGCCGCGGCCGCGCTGGAACTGGTGAAGCAATCCAACCCGGAGGACGAAGTCTTCATCGTCAATTTCAATGACGATGCGCATATCGATCAGCCTCTGACCAGCGACGTAAAGAAACTCGAAGGTGCGCTCGCCAGGATGGAGGCGCGCGGCGGCACAGCCATGCGCGACGCGCTGAGTAAATCTATCGAGTACGTCAAGAGAAACGGGAAGAAGGACAAGAAAGTTCTGGTGGTGGTCACCGACGGCAATGATAATTCCAGCAACATCAGCCTGGAACAGTTGCTCCGCCAGGCGCAGAGCAGCGATGTGCTGATCTATTCCATCGGCTTACTGAACGAAGAAGAGGCGCGTGAGGCGCGGTCGGCCAAGCGGGCTCTGAAGGCGCTGGCGGAAGCCTCCGGCGGCCTGGATTACTACCCTAAGAGCCTTGGCGATGTGCAGGAGATCACCCCGCGTGTGGCCCACGAGATCCGCAATCAGTATGTTCTCGGGTACACATCTTCGAATCCCGCTTTGGATGGTACGTTCCGGCAAGTCAAGGTGACCGTGACCGGCTTTGGACGACCAACCGTCCGCACCCGCAACGGCTATTACGCGACGCCTACGGCCCGGAATGTGGGGCGGCCCGAATCTACGGAAGCGTTGGCGCGTAATATCCATGCCGCGCCCGTACGCTGAACTCTTTGCGGTCCTTCACGCGAATGTCCACCGGATGGTACAGGCCATCGGTGCGTAGCGGTTCCGGCCGGTAGAACACGTTGTACTGGTGCCGCAACTCATTGGCGATGTTCTCGAACGACTGTCCCATGTCCTCGGCTTTGAAGGGGAAGAAAGCCATTCCGCCGGTCTCTTCCGCATAGCGCTTCAGCACCTTGTCGCCGCTGGTTTCGAGGTGCGTGATGTTGGTGGATATAGTGTAGATCACCGCATCCGCTTTGTGCGCCATCTCCAGCGCCTGTTCGCGCGTCCACCGGCTCTGATTGTCGTCGCCATCGCTCAGCACCACCAGCGCGCGGCGGAACTTGTCGCGCGGCTGATCCTTCATCAGCACGTCCCGGCAGGAAAAGAAAATCGCGTCGTACAGAGCGGTTCCTCCACCCGGCCGCAGATCGCGGATGGCCTTGGTGATTGCGACCGAGTCGTCGGTCAGATCAGCCACCAGCTCCGGTGACGTATCGAAACTCACCACGATTGCCCGGTCCTTGCCCGGCCGCATCACGGTCGTGACGAAGTCCGTCGCGGCTTCCTGGATGAACCGGAAGCGGTCGCGAATGCTATTGCTGGTGTCGATCAGGATCGCCAGCCGCAGGGGCAAATCTGTTTCGGCCGTGAATTCCAGAATCTTCTGCGGCTTCTTGTTTTCGATAATCTCAAAATCGTCTTTGGTTAAATTGCTGACGAATCGGCCCTTTTTGTCCGTCACCGTGTATAGCAGGTTCACGCGCGTCACGTCCACAGTGATCCGGCTCTGGTCCTCGGGAGCCGCTTTCTGTTTGGAATTCTGCTTGGAATTCTGCCCAAACATGAGAGCAACGCTTACAAGGGCAATAACGGCGCGTTTCATGGCTTATCTGAATTATAGCCCCGCCAACCAAACGTCGAGCTCCGGGGGCAATGGAGCCTCCACCGTCACCCGCTCCCCCGTGGCAGGGCTCAGAAAACCAATCCGAGCCGCGTGTAGAAACAATCGATTCGCTGGTGGCGCTCCATATACGCGATCCCCGGCGACTGGGTGCCCGATACTTGCCAGATGCACCCGAATCTGGTGGGTTCGGCCCGTCCCGATCCGGACCTCCAGAAAGGTGAACTTTTCGAAGCGCTTCCGCACACGGTACTCGGTCAGCGCCTCGCGCCCCGACTCGAGGCGCGCCGTCATTCGCGTCCGTCGAACCGGGTCCCGTGCGATTGGCTTCGTGATCCGTCCCGAATCCGCCCGTACTTTTCCGTTCACCAGCGCGAGATAAATCTTCTCCACGGTACGGCCCGCGAACTGCGCGGCCAGAGCGCGATGCGCTGCGTCCGTGCGGGCGACCAGGAGCACGCCGCTGGTATCTTTATCCAGCCGGTGGACGATCCCGGGCCGCAACTCGCCGCCTAATTGGGAGAGCGCGCCGAACCGGTGCACCAGCCGGTTGACCAGCGTCCCCTCATGCAGCCCCGCTCCCGCATGCACGGCCAGGCCTGCGGGCTTATTTACAGCGATGAGTGACGCGTCTTCATACAGCACTTCCACTGGAAGATCTTCGGGGGTGGCCTTGAGCGGCGGCAGCCCGGCCGGGGAGACCTCGATCCGCTCGCCTCCGCGCAACGGGAGCGATGCTTTTGCAACTGAGCTGTTCACCAGCACATGGCCGTCCTTGATCCACGATTGAATCCGTGACCGGCTGTACTCACTCAATTTTTCTTGCAGAAAATGATCCAGCCGCTTCCCTGGCTCGCCCGTAAACGAGTGCATGCTTACGGAGCCGCGACAGTAATGGAATGGTTCAGCGCGGCCCCCGCTGATACCTGAAACACCGCGATTTCCGCCATCAGGTTGGGCATCCACGTTACCTGCCGCTCCCCGGCCACGAAGATGCGCCGCTCCACTTTCCAGCCCTGCTTCAGTATCAACGCCTCGAAGTCCAACACCGTTAGAAAGTGAATGTTCGGCGAATCGTACCAGTCATACGGAAACAAGTCGGTCCGCGGCGCGCCCCCGCTCAGCAGCGTCGCCAGCCGCACCGAGTAGTGCCCGAAATTGGGGAACGCCACCACCGCGCGTTTGCCGACGCGCAGCATGCCTCGCAGCACCCGCAGCGGATAGCGCGTCTCCTGCAGCGTTTGCGACAGGATCACGTAATCGAACGCCTGATCCGGATAATCCTCGACTGCCGACTCCAGATCGCCTTGGTAGACCGATGCGCCGCGTGCGATGGCCTTTTGGACGCGCGCGCCTTCCATCTCAACGCCGCGTCCGTCCACCTGCTTGTTCTCCTTGAGCCAGGCCAGCAGCTCGCCTTCGCCGCAGCCGAGATCGAGCACCCGCGTCCGCGGCTCGATCAGTTCTCCGATGATGGCGAAGTCGCGCCGCCCATAAACTTTACGCACCCGCTGCTGCCTCCCGGAAGGTGCTCGCCAGGAACCCGCGGACTACTTCCGTCTGCTGCTCCACTTCCACCAGGAAGGAATCGTGCCCGTAGCGCGCGTCCAGATTGCAGTAGGCCACGTCGCAATTCCGCCCTCGCAACGCCTTGACGATCTCGAGCGATTGGTACGGCGGATAGAGCCAGTCCGACGTGTAGCTGATCAGAAGAAAGCGCGCCTCATTCGATTCGAACAGCGTGGGCAGCGCGCCGCGCTGCGTCAGATCGAACGTGTCCATGGCGCGGGTGATGTAGATATACGAATTCGCGTCGAAGCGGTCGACGAACTTGTAGCCGCGGTACTTCAGATAGCTCTCGACTTCGAACTGGTCCGGCGTCCGCAGCTTGCGCCCGAACTTCTCGCGCATGCTTTCGTCGCTCATGTAGGTGATGTGGCCCACCATGCGCGCCACTGCCAATCCGCGTCCCGGCAGCCGTCCGCCGTAATAGTTTCCGTTGTTCCAGTCGGGATCCGCCATGATCGCCTGCCGCCCGACCTCGTTGAATGCAATCTGCTGGGCGCTGTGCCGCGCCGTCGTTGCAATCGGAATCGCCGACGCCACCCGTTCCGGATACGTCACGGCCCATTCCAGCGCCTGCATCCCGCCCATCGAGCCGCCCGATACGGTGAGAAGCCGCCCGATTCCCAGATGATCGATCAGCATTTTCTGCAGCCGCACCATATCCGCAATCGATACCTGTGGGAACGACATCGCCCACGGGCATCCGGTCTCCGGATTGATCGAGCCCGGACCGGTGGTGCCGCGGCATCCGCCCAAGACGTTTGAACAGATAACGAAGTACTGGTCGGTGTCGAAGGCCTTGCCGGGTCCGATCATGGACGACCACCAGCCGCCCTCCCCCGCCGCGTGCGCGTCGCCTGAAAAGGCGTGCACGATCAGAATGGCGTTGGACCGCGCGGCGTTCAGCTCGCCGTAGGTTTCATAGGCGACCTCTACCGGTGCCAGCGTAACGCCGGAATCCAGCTCCAGCCGGTCGAAACTACAGCTAGCAACCTCCGTGACCATGGGGATACCTTCAGTGTATCCGGTGCGGAATTACTATATCGTGGTCAGGAGGCAAACGCCCCCCTTATGCGAAAAATATTGAAGAAGTTGCTTGCAACACCCGACGACCCGACCCTCACTCTTGCCCGGATCATTCTGGCCGTCATCTTCTTTGCCCACGGATCTCAAAAGATGTTCGGGTTCTTCGGGGGCCGGGGAGTTTCGGGGACTATCGCGATCTTCCAGCAAACTATGGGTATCCCCGCGCCCTTGACGATTCTGGCGATGACCGCCGAAGTCTTCGGCGCCATCGGCCTATTCTTCGGCATGTTCAGCCGCATCGCCGCGCTAGGAGTCCTGGTGGTGATGATGGTAGCCCCATTCGCGAACCATCTCTACCCCAACTTCTTCATGAACTGGACTGGCCGCCAGGTGGGTGAAGGCTACGAATATCATCTTCTCGCGATCGCGCTGATCGTTACGATCCTGGTTCGGGGCGCCGGCGCCCTCTCGCTCGACCGCTCGATTTCATCCAGGTAGTTAACGAGCCAGCGCCTCGCGGATCCGCTTGAGGTTGGACGCGCCTGCGTCCGTTAATGGCGCGGTTTCCCTCTTGGGACTCGCCGGACTCGCCAGCCCCACAGCCCTGATCAGCGGCATCACCACTTCGGGCGTCGGTGGATTCATTTCCAGGTAATCCATGCCTTCGACAGTGATCAGAAGATTGCTCTTGTCATCGCTCGTAACCAGGTTTCGCTGTTTCAGGTACCACAGCGCGAAGTTCAACCCCTCCGCCGTAGTTTCGAGTACGTTTTCGACTCTTCGCATCGATAGGCCCGGCGTGAACGGATTGAGGCGGCGGCGGTCGTACAGAAGGCAAAGCACAGCAGCGCGCAAGGCGGTTTCGTGCCCCAGGGCCGCGAAAAAATCCAGTCCGCTGAAATTGAACTCGGTCTTTTCCTCTCCGCCGCTTTTTAGCTTGTCGAACTCAACCCTCAGCAGCGGGTCGGACAAAACTTCGTACGCCAGGTTGATGGCGTCAAACTTGACAGGATCTCCGGTTTCGGCATTTCGCGGATGATACTTCTGCGCCTGTTTGCTATATGCCTGATGGATCGTCTCCAGGTCTGACTTGATATCGATCTCGAGAACCTTATAGTGATCCTGAAACTTGCCGGCGAGAGGAGCTGACATAGGGGTTCAGCTTCTATCGGCAGAAGTGAGGCGGGTCTTAAGGCCCGCGAAGAAACGGGGCTGCCTCCGATTTCGAAGAACGATTCTTGCGCCATCCGGGCGCGGCGAGCCGAGATCGGCTGGCTGTCCCCGTTTCGCTTAGAACGGATACTTCGCCGGCGTACCACTCACCGTAATCCACTGCCACTCGGTAAACTCATCCAGATTTGTCGTGCTCCCGAACCGCGATCCGTTCCCCGATGCTCCCATGCCGCCCATCGGAATTCCGGGATGATCCGCCACCGTCTGATCGTTGATGTGCACCATGCCGGCCTTGATCCGCCGGGCCATTCTCATCCCGCGGTCTACCGATCCGGTCTGGACCGCCGCCGCCAGGCCGTAGCCCGTCCCGTTGGCGAGCTCCACCGCTTCATCATCGTCCTCGGCGATCGTCACCGGCGCAACTGGCCCGAAAATCTCTTCGTCGTAGGCCCGCATGCCGACTTTCACGCTGCCCAGCACCGTCGGCTTGTAGAACAGACCCTCGTGAGTGCCGCCCGTCACCACTTTCGCGCCCGATTTCACTGAATCTTTGACGATCCCATCGACTCGATTCAGCTGCTTCTCGCTGATGAGCGGCCCGATCGCCACCTGCGCGCGAAATGGATCGCCCACCGGCAGCGCCGCCGCGTGTTCGGCCAGCTTTTTCATGTACTCGGCCGCGACCTTCTTATGCACGATATGACGGCTGGTGGCCATGCACACTTGCCCCTGGTGCAGGAACGATCCCCAAGCGCCGCATGAAGCCGCTGCATCCAGATCTGCGTCATCCAGGATGATCATCGGGCTGTTGCCGCCGAGCTCCAGCGAAACTTTCTTCAGCCCCTTGCCAGCCAGTTCGCCGACGCGACGCCCCACCGCGCTCGATCCCGTGAACGTGACCAGCCTCACTGCCGGCGCTGTGACCAGCGCCTCGCCCACTTCCGGTCCACCGGGAATCACGCTCAACACACCCGCCGGCAAGCCCGCCAGCTCGAACACCCGAGCCAGCAGGTACCCGCCCGTCACCGGAGTCTGATGATCCGGTTTCAGCACCACCGCATTACCCAACGCCAGCGCCGGGGCGACCGAGCGCATGGCCAGCACCAGCGGCACGTTCCATGGTGTGATCACGCTGACCACGCCGACCGGAACGCGTATCGCCATGCTCATCCGTTCCGGAGATGTGGGCGGCAGTATTTCACCGATGGGCTGGATCAAAATCGCGGCAGAATGGTATAGCTCACCCGTCGCGATCGCCACTTCGTAACCCGCCTTGGGGGCCACGCCGCCCGTCTCGCGGATGATGAAGTCCATGATCTCTTTCGAATAGCTCTCGATGATCCGAGCCGCATCGCGCATGATTCGCGCACGCTCTTCCGCCGGTTTAGCAGCCCATGCGGGCTGGGTCTTGGCAGCTCGCTCGGTCAGTTCCACTGCAAGCTCGGGCGTCCCGCCGCCTGCGGTGCCTAGCGATTCCCCGGTCGCCGGCTCACGCACAGGAATCGTCTTGGGCGCAGTTTTCCATTCGCCATCGAAATACTTGTTTTCCCAGATGGCGCTATCCAGAAGTTTGTCTGACATAAGTCTATTGTGCAGGTCTCACGAACAGAGTCGGATTCTTCAGCAGCTCCTCAAAGCGCTGGATATCCTGGTTGTCGGCGATGCACTCGTACTCGCGCAGCCTCTCCCCAGGCCGCAGCGAGAGGAACGAAGACGGCAGATTCCATTTCTTGGTGAATACCTTCGGATCTTCGATGAGCACATCGTAGGTGATCGTGTCGTAATCCACACGACGATACTGCTCGACCACGTGCAGCGCATCGCTGTGAATCGACGCGCCGTTGCTCAGCCAGGTTTTGTCGTTGAACCCGACCACATCCACCACCAGCGTGTCGCCCTCCCAATGGCCTACCGAATCTCCCATAAAAGATGGATCGATATCGTCCGGATGCCCGCGGCCATCGGTCGGAATCACGCGAAACGCGTGAAAAGTTTCGTACAGGAAGATCACCTCATCCTTGGTCTGCACGATCTTGATCGGCAGCGGCATCGAAGTGATTCTCGGGACGCCTACCAGCAAGCACCGCCCGCTAGGGTCGTCGATGGACCTGCGGTCGCGGATCTCTTTCAGTCGCGGCTGGACCCAATCCTGATAAGGAGCAGGTTCCCGAGCCGCACCCTGAGTCGTCGCGGCATCCGGACGAGCCGCTTTCGCGTTATCGACGCCGATCGCAAACGACAATCCCGCCGCTCCGCCGCCTTGCCAGATACCCGATAAATCCGGTTTGCCGTCGGCGGTTTTCGGCACCGGCGGTTTTTGCGCCACCGCAAGAGAGACCCACAAAATCACAGGGATCAGGTGTTTCAATTGCCACCTCCTGTTCCCGCAGGAGGACCGGACAAAATCTTCTTGCCATCTGCCAGCGTTATTTCGCGCGAATGCGCCAGGTTCATGCCGTTCCGCGCGCGCCACGCGAACACCGTAACGCTGTCGCCGATCTTCAGCGTCACATCGCGCTTCCAGCCCTGGCGAACCAGCATGTTGGGCGGGAACCCCTCGAATTTCCACTCCTCGACCTTGCCCTTTTCATCCGTCACATCCATATAAAAATGCATGTGCGGATTCTCCCATTCGACCTTGGTAACCACACCCTTCAGCGTGATGGGTTTTTCGCCGTCGTACTCGGCTGCGAAGGAGTGGTGGGCGAACGCCGGGGCCGCGATTACCAGAACAGCCAGGATCAAAAGGGCTCGCATCGAATAAACCCCCAAGCCAGTATACAAGGGGACTGCCTCCAATTTCGATGAACGAACTCCACCGCTGTCCGGAGCATTCCCCGAAATTGGCTGGCTGTCCCCCCTGGTCACCCTCGACTTCTGATCTCCTATAACAAGCAACCATGCCTAACGTCAGCCATCTCGAATGCAGCCTCTGCGCTACCCGATTTGAACCCAACCAGATTCACAACCTGTGCTCCTGCGGCGGAACGCTCTACGTGCGTTACGATCTCCCGGCGATCAAAGCAACCTGGACCCGTAACAGCCTGCGATCCGCCCGTCCCGATCTCTGGCGCTACCTTCCCATTCTTCCGCCCCAGCAGCCCGAATCCATCGTATCTCTCGGCGAAGGCATGACCCCGCTGATCCGCGCCCGTCGCCTGGGCGGCACTATCGGCGCGCAACAGCTTTGGGTCAAAGACGAGGGGCTGAATCCCACGGCGTCTTTCAAGGCCCGCGGCATGACTACCGCGATCACCATGGCGCGCGAGCTCGGCATCCGCAAGATCGCCATCCCGTCCGCTGGAAACGCCGCCAGCGCTGCGGCCGCCTATGCCGCCGCCGCGGGAATGGAAGCGCACATCTTCATGCCGGCCGACGTTCCCCAAGCCAACTACATCGAGTCCAAAACGCTCGGCGCAATCGTCACGCTGGTAGACGGGCTCATCAGCGATTGCGCCCGCATCGTCGCCGAGCGTAAGGATCGCGAAGGCTGGTTCGATATGAGCACCCTCAAAGAGCCCTACCGCGTCGAAGGCAAGAAAACGATGGGTTACGAAGTCGCCGAACAATTCGATTGGGAGCTGCCCGATGCGATCTTTTATCCCACCGGCGGCGGTGTCGGCATGATCGGCATGTGGAAAGCGTTCGACGAGATGGAACAGCTCGGCTGGATTTCCTCTAAGCGTCCTAAGATGATTGCCGTCCAAGCCGCGGGCTGCCAGCCGATTGTCCAGGCGTTCGAGCAGAGCGCATCGCGCGCCGAATTCTGGCAGAACGCCTCCACCCTTGCCGCTGGCCTGCGCGTTCCCAAGCCGCTCGGCGACGCGCTGATCTTGAATATCATCCGCGCGAGCAAGGGAACCGCCATCGCCATCAGCGACGAAGAAATTCTTGATGGCGGCCGGGAGCTCGCGTCCCTGGAAGGAATCTTCGCGGCGCCCGAGGGTGCTGCCTGTGTGACCGCTGCGCGCAAACTGATCGCGAATCAGTTTCTGGAACCTACCGATCGCATCGTACTCTACAACACCGGCTCCGGCCTGAAATATCTCGATGCTTACTCGCCTCGTAAGTAGGTTTGGCGTCCTTTACAATGTGGGCGTGGGTATACCCCGCCGCGACTTCCTCCTCCTCGCCGCCGCCGCTGTCCTACGAGGCGAAGATCGTCCCAACCGCGACATGCTCACCCGCTCTGTTCGCCCCGAGGATCTTGAGATGCCGCTATCCGGTTTCTCGGACTACCTCACCCCGGCCGAGCATTTCTTCGTTCGTACGCACGTCTACGTTCCCTCCGTAAATCTCAACGAATGGCGCCTCAAGGTCGATGGCCAGGTCGCAACGCCGCTCGCTCTCACCATAGACGACCTGAAAAAACTGCCCGCCGTCGAACTCATCAGCGTTCTTGAATGCGCCGGTAACGGTCGCGCCTTCTACCAGCCTCCTGTGCCTGGCCTGCAATGGGGCAACGGCGCCGTCGGCAACGCGCGCTGGCGCGGGGTGCGCCTGGCCGACGTGCTCAAACGCGCCCGCTTGGAACCCTCAGCCCGCGAGATTCTTTTCGATGGCGCCGATGTTCCGCTCGGCACGATGCCGGATTTTCAACGTTCCATCCCGTTGAACAAAGCCCTTGACCCCGACACGCTTCTCGCATACGAAATGAACGGCGAGACGCTCCCCGTGAAACACGGGTTCCCTTTGCGGGTGATAGCTCCCGGGTGGGCGGGCGATTCCTGGGTCAAGTGGCTCACCTCCATTCGTGTTTTCGACCAGGAAAACGACGGTTTTTGGATGAAGAGCGCCTATCGCCACCCCGGACGGCCCGTAGCTCCCGGCACGCCTGTCCCCGCCGACCGTATGCAGCCGGTCACCAGCCTGCGTGTTAAGAGTGTCATCGCTGGGCCGCTCGATGGCGCGCAACTCGATCCCGGGCGTCCCACGACTATCCGTGGCGTGGCTTGGGGAGGTGAGCCAATTACTGCGGTCGAAGTCAGCGTCGACGGCGGCCGTTCGTGGAAACCGGCAGCGTTGCAATCCAACCAGCGCACACGCTTCGGCTGGCGCCAGTGGGAATTTCCCTGGACGCCGCCACAAGCCGCTTACTACACTATCCTCGCGAGGGCCCGCGACGCGTCTGGCAACACCCAACCGCTCGACCAGGAATGGAACCCGTCCGGCTATCTCTGGAACGTGGTTCCGCGAGTCCATGTGAATGTGGGGGACTCCGCCCCGGCGCCTTCCGTCACGTCACAAACTACACCCCAGGCCCCGCCTCCGCCGCCACCCGCGTTCAGCAACTGCCTGGTCTGTCACAACGACGACGTCATCCACCAGCAGCGCCTTACGCGCACGCAGTGGAATGCCGAGATCAATAAGATGACCGGCTGGGGCGCCCGGGTCGACGATGCCAGCCGCAATGCACTCCTCGATTACCTCGACAAGTTGCGCTGAGCTCTAGAACGTGATCTTTGCCGCGAGCTGTAAGATGCGCGGATCGAAGCTCGACGTGGGCGTCAGGAATGCGGCATTCGGCGTGAAGACCCCAGTGGCTGCCGAGAAGCTGTATTGCGACGTCGTGATGGCATTGAAGTTCACGTGATTGGGCAAGTTGAAGGCCTCGAAGATCAGCTTCAATGCTGCGCGTTCCTTGTACAAAGCGATATCGCGACTGATCCGGATATCCAATTGGGCGAATCCGGGCGCTTCGAAAGTATTGCGTCCGACTCCCGGCGGACGATCCGAACTGCTGTTGGCGTCATTGTTGGGGTCGCCGCTTCCAACCCCAGCCGTCAGCGGACGTCCGCTTTGGAGCGTAGTGATCAATGAGAACTGATAGCCACGTAGAACCGCCCGCGTGATGGGGTTCGAGAGCGAAGCTCCATAGTTGATGTTCCAGATCCCGGACAGCACGAAGCGATGGCGAATATCCGCGTTGGCCCGTCCGCGATCGGCATTCGGGTTTAGCGTGTCCTGCACGTTCTTGCTGTCGTCCGTACCCACGACTACAGAGGTAAAATCCGGCCTGTCATCGATCGCCTTAGAGAACGTATAGGAGGTTTGCACCTGGAAGTTCTGCGTGAAGCGCTTGGAAAGCTGGATGAATCCGCCGTGATAGATGGAATCGGCGCCGCTGTCGAACATGCTGATCCGCCCAAATGCCGGATTTACCCGGCCGGGATGCCGATAATACGTCATAGGAGTTCCGTTGGGGAGCGTGCCCTGTAAGGCCACGGCCGGAAGCAGGTTGATATCGCGCGTCCGCGTGAGGTGTTCGCCCCGCACTCCCAAATAACCGAGCGTAACTGCGTAGTCCCGGCCGAACTGCCGTTCCAGATTGAAGCTCCACTGGTGCGTCACCGGCTGCACGTAGTCCGGCGCGAACACATAGATATCGGGCGTCCGATTCAATGCCGGCGGGGCTGAGAGGATGCTGGGATAGGTAGGGATATTGGAGAACAGCGTGAAGGTGGGGACCTGGATGCCATTCTGAGTGAAGGCTGTGCCGGTCAGAATGCTGGGCGTCCTTCCATAGAAGTTCCCGTATCCGCCGCGGATTACCATATTGCCGCGGTTCGATAGTTTGTATGCGAACCCGAAGCGCCCTGCCAGATTATTGGTATCCAGATTGATCTTGCTGGTATCGAGACCCATGGCGGCAAGACCGGGATTGGGGTTTTTAACGGGCGGAGCTGCGTAGTCGAACAGGTCGTAGCGGACGCCGTAGTTCAGCGTCAGGCGCTCTGTCACGCGCCAGGAATCCTGTGCATAAAAACCGTATTCTCCGGCGTTGGGGCGCGAGAGAGGTCCGTCAGTGTTGGGTCCGGCGAATGCCTGCGTGAAGCTGAACGGGTTGTTATTGGCGAGATCCGCATAGCTGTTGAACGTAAACGATCCGCTGAAATTCCCGGGGAAAAAGTTGTCGATGCGCTGCCAGATCAAATCTGCGCCTGCCTTAAAGTTGTGCTTTCCACGAACTTGGGATAAACTTTCCGCCACCTGATACGTCTTCGCGTTGGTATAACGCGGGCTGAAATTATTTCTTCCGAAGCTGAGCACCGTCGTGCCGCCCTGTCGTAAAACCACTTCCGGAGCCGCAGAATTTGCTTCGCCGGGCTCGTTGTCGCGCGTGTAAGTGAAGCGCGATTCGAGAAGTGTGCTCGGTGACAGCACGAAGGTGTGCGTGCCAGAGATGTTATCCGTTGTCACTGTTGCGTTACCGGTATGGCCCTGCGCACTGGTCTGCCCGCCGTTTTCGTAATTCACGCCGGTGAAACGATTCGCGTTGTAGCGCACGCTCAGGCGCTGGTCGCTGGAGAGATTGAAATCCACCTTCCCTAGGTAGACGTTATTGTTCAGGCTCTGAGCGTAGGGTGTCAGGTATTGCTGGATCAGCGCGAAACCCGCCTGCGAGGCGGCGTCGGCCGGAGCCTTGGCGGCCGGGATCACGGTTACAGGAGAGTTATTCCGCTGGCCATCGTAATCGAAAAAGAAAAATACTTTGTTCTTCAATACCGGTCCGCCGATGTTGCCGCCAAACTGGTTGAAGTGATAGTTTCGCTTGGGCGCGCCGATCCGGTTGTTCTCCCAACTGTTCGCGTTGAGTCCCTTATCGCGAAAGAACTCGAATACCGTCCCGTGAAATTGGTTTGTGCCGCTCTTGGTGATCGCGTTGATCACGCCGCCGCCGGCCCGCCCTATCTCGGCGGCATAACTATTAGTGGACACCTGAAATTCCTGAATCGCATCCTGGCTGAAGCTGTATGGACTTCGGCCGGTTCCCGCGCGGCCCGTCGATTGACCAAAGAATGTGTTGTTGGCATCGGAACCGTCTACCTGTAAGCTGTTCGCCGTGCCTCGCTGGCCGCCAAAAGAGAAGTCCCCCGAACGGCTCGGATCTCGGATCACGCCGGGCGCAGTCAGCGCGATGTCCAGTATGTTCCTTCCATTAACGGGGAGCTGTTCCACCGCCTGGCTGGTGATTGTCGTGGATGTGGCCGACCGCGTCGTCTCAACTACGGGCGTTTCCGAAATGACGTCGACCGAATCGGACGTGGCGCCGATTTCCAGTTTTTGATCGAGCGTCACGTTGCCACCCACTGTGAGCGACACTTGGCTCAGCTTGGCTGTCTTGAACCCCGTCTTCTCCACCGCAACGTCATAGGCTCCCACCGGCAGTGATGCGAAACTATAGACGCCGGCGTTGCTCGTCACCGTCGTCCGCGTCAATCCGGTAGCGGTTTGAGTTGCCGTGACTTTTGCGTCGGCAATCACTGCTCCCGACGCATCTGTGATCGTTCCATTAAGCGTGGCGCTCCCGATCTGCGATTGTCCGTTCGACAATCCAGCGAGTAGGCACACCCCGAGTGCCGCGAAGGCGAGTTTTGAAAGCATGTTTCGTATAGTATCAAGAAATCGTTGCTTTTCTGTGACAGAAACGAGCTATCGAATGAGTCACAATAACTCCGCAACCCGCTCACTCACCCGCCGCAGCGTCCTCGCGACCCCCATCGCGCTGGCTATAGGTACACGCGCCGCGCTGGCTGCTGATCCTCCGCCGAACATCGTCTTTATCCTCGCCGACGACCTCGGCTATGCCGACACCTCCTGCTACGGCCGCCGCGATTACTCCACTCCCCACATCGACAGCATCGCTGCCCGCGGTATGAAGTTGACACAGGCGTATGCCAACTCGGCGGTCTGCACAGCCACGCGCGTCGCGCTCGTCACTGGCCGCTATCAATACCGCGTCGCCGTCGGTCTGGAGGAGCCTCTCGGCGGCGGACCGCGCAACATCGGCCTCTCGCGATTTCACCCGACACTTCCTTCCTTGCTGAAGAAGGTCGGCTACGGCACGACCCTCCTCGGCAAGTGGCACCTTGGCCAGTTGCCCGACTATGGCCCGCTCCAGAGCGGTTACGATCACTTCTGGGGGTTCCGCGGCGGCGCGCTCGATTACTATACCCACAAGTCCGGCGCCGCCAATACCAATACCGGCGATCTTTGGGATGACGATGCCAAAATCGAGCAGACCGGCTATCTCACCGATCTCCTGGGTGACCGTGCGGTGAAAGTGGTTAGCGACTATGCGAGGCAAAAGCGGCCGTTCCTGCTGAGCCTGCATTTCAATGCTCCCCACTGGCCTTGGGAAGCCCCCGGAGATGAGGCCGAATCGCAGCGCATCCGCACCTTGTTTGACTTCGACGGCGGTTCGCTCAAAACCTATGCCGGCATGGTCATCCGCATGGACCAGCAGATCGGCCGCGTGCTCGAAGCGATAAACAGCGCCGGAATCGCTTCGAACACCATCGTCATCTTCACCAGCGACAACGGCGGCGAGCGTTTCTCAGATACCTGGCCCTTCAGCGGCAAGAAATCCGAGCTGCTGGAAGGCGGTCTCCGCATCCCCGCGCTAATCCGTTGGCCAGGACACATCAAAGCTGGCAGCACAACAGCGCAGGTCGCGATCACCATGGACTGGCTGCCCACGCTGCTTGCCGTGGCCGGCGCGCAGCCCGATCCCAATTACCCGTTGGATGGAATGAACCTCGTCCCGGCGCTTACCCAGAATGCGGCTCCAGTGTCTCGAAAGTTGTTCTGGCGATACAGGGCTAACGCGCAGCGCGCCGTCCGCGATGGCGACATGAAATGGCTCAAAATAGGCGAGAACACGTTCCTGTTTAACGTCGTCTCCGATCCGCTGGAACGCGCCAATCTCAAGGACCGCCAGCCCGATGTCTACCGCCGCCTGGTGAACGATTACGAAACCTGGAACGCTTCCATGCTGCCGCTCGACCCGTCCTCCAATACCAGCACGTTTACCGCTGATCAGCTCGCGGACCACATCGGCAACAAACGCTGACGACGATGTGTGACAGCTTTAGCTCTTGCTCAAGCGAATCGGTATCTTGCGATAGACCACGCGCTGTCCGCCGGGCTCGTCCTGAAGCCGCAGCCGGATCAGTTCGGCTCTCTTAAGAATGTCGCGGCGTCTGGCCGCACTTCGACCCATGTGTACCAGAACCGCAAGTACTACCAGCGCCACTCCGAAAATAGCGAAAAGAGACAACAACATGGCAACTCTCTCATCCCAGGGGATCGGCCGCCCTTCAGTAGCGAACCTGCAGGACTGACCGACCGTCCCCGGCGATAGCGGGCAGGCTCTCGGAGGAAGAAGCCCACTGCGCTTTGCAGAGAATTCTATCACGACGTCGCCTCGAGTCAAGACAGTGTATGCCGAAAGATAGTATCGTCTTGCGTGCTGCCGTTCCGTTGTGCCCTAACTCACCCTGCGCTAATCTGAAGGGGCCATGAAAACGCTCCACTGGATCCTCCCCACCGGATTGCTGGTTTTGTCTGCGAGCTTAATGCTCTACGCCGCCAAAACCGACGGCATGACCGTCATGACCGGCAAGCAGGCCTTCACCAATACGGCTTCACTCAAGCCCGGTCTGGCGCGCAAGATCACGGCCAAGGATCTTCCTAAACCCGGCGACACGCCCTCTGGCCGGAGCGGCGGCGCCGGGACGCGGCCTGCGGACGTTTTCCCGCAAGCACCCGCCGGTTTCAAGGTCGAGATGTATGTGGGAGAAGGACTCACAAATCCTCGACAGATTCGCACCGCGCCTAATGGCGATTACTTCGTCACCGACACCAGCGCAGGTCAGATAAAAATCTTTCGCGGCATTACAGCCGACGGCAAGCCCCAGGAAACTTCGGTCTTCGCAACGGGTTTGACGCAACCCTTCGGGATTAACTTCTATCCCGTCGGAGCGAATCCGCAGTGGGTCTATGTGGGAAACACCAATTCGCTGGTGCGTTTTCCCTACAAGAACGGCGACCTGAAGGCCACCGGCCCGTCCGAGACGTTGATCGCGGAACTTCCGTCAGGCGGCGGTCACCGGACGCGTGACGTGGTCTTCTCGAAAGACGGCAAGAGCATGTTCGTGGCGGTAGGCTCGGCGTCCAACAATGACGACAACCAGGCGGAATTTCATCGCGCCAACATTCTCGAATACACACCTGATGGAAAGTTCGTTGGAATCTACGGAGCGGGCATTCGAAACCCGGTCGGTCTCGCAATCAATCCTGAAACCGGCGAGCTGTGGACCTCCATTAACGAGCGCGACACCTACGGCGACAACCTGGTTCCCGATTACGTGACCCACGTCGAGCGCGGCGGTTTTTATGGCTGGCCCTGGTTCTACATCGGCGGCAATTACGATCCCAAGCATGAAGGCAAGCATCCCGAGCTGAAAGACAAAGTGATCGTTCCCGACGTGCTGATCCAACCGCACAGTGCATCACTGGGAATGGCCTTTTACGACGGAAAACAATTCCCGGCTGATTATTCCGGCGATGCCTTTGTCGCCGAGCACGGCTCCTGGAACCACGCAGCGGGCTCGGGCCGCGAAGTCATCCGGATCCCAATCGAAAAAGGGCGCGCCAGCGGAGTGTATCAGGATTTTCTCACCGGCTTCGTCACCAACGGGATCGCCTGGGGAAGACCGGTTGGGGTGGCCGTTGCGCGCGATGGCTCACTGCTTGTTACCGATGACGGCGCCCGGGCTATCTGGCGCGTAAGCTACACGGGCAATCAGGCCAAGGGCAAGTAAGAGCCGAAACGTTCAGAGCGGTTCGGGCAAAAATACCTCTCCGGGGAATTTTGCGCGGCGCATGTGCAGCGGGACCAATGATTTAGGTCGTGAAACTCATTGGCAAGCCGATTGCTTCAATGTGTCCGGTTGTTATGCAAAAGCGACTCGCCGTTGGATTCGCCATGGGGGCCATTGCGGTATTCGGATCGCCTCCAGATGCCCATGAGATCATGTCTCGCTCCGTAAAGGTTACGGAAGCGAACTGGACCGAAGCGCCGAACTATTCCTTTCTGCGCACTGACGTCAAGAGCAAGCACGGGTCGGAGCCAGCCAGAAAAACCTATGAGGTTCTGATGATCGAAGGCTCGCCGTATTTGAAGGTGGTCGCGGAAGACGGCCGAACCTTGGCGGGCGTTCCGGCGCAGGAAGAGGAGCAGAAACTCCGACGGGAGATTTCGAGGCGCGGCGCTGAGTCTCCGCGAGAACGCCAGAGACGAATCGAAAAGTATACAGCGGAACGAAATCACGATCGCGCGATTTTGACCGAGCTATGCGACGCCTTCGACTATACCGTTAGCGGCGAGCAACGCATTGACGGTCGAGAAGTGTGGGTCCTCCACGGAACACCCAAGCCGAACTACGTCGCGAAGAGCCGCGAGGCGAAAGTTCTCGGCGGAATGGAAGTGAAGTTCTGGATCGACAAGCAAACCTATCAATGGCCGCGCGTGGAAGCCGAGGTCAAGACCCCGGTCTCCATGTACGGACTCGCGAAGGTGAATCCCGGGACCAGATTTATTCTCGAGCAGCAGGCCATTTCGTCGAATCTCTGGTTGCCGAAACGTTTCCAGATTCAAGTCAGCGCGACCGCGCTCGGTTTCATTAATCAAGATTCCACGCGCGAGGAAACCTACAGCGATTACCGGCGCGGCGGCCAGGCGACCACTGCATCCGGTGGCAAGATCAGTAACAGCCAGGCCGCCCCTGCCGTCGAGTAGTCTGCAGCCTTGGCAGAGATTAGGATCGGCACCTCCGGGTGGCATTACAAGCACTGGATCGGTACCTTTTATCCGGCGCGGTGGCCCGCTTCAAAGATGCTCGCCTGGTACCAGGCGCGGTTTGATACCGTCGAGCTAAACAACACCTTCTACCGTCTTCCTCCCGAAAAGGCGCTCAAACAGTGGCGATCCTCCACGCCTGCGAATTTCGTCTTCGCGGTGAAGGGCAGCCGATTTCTCACGCATATGAAGAAGCTGAAGGATCCGGCTCCGGGCCTCGAGAAGTTCTTCTCTCGCGTCGACCTGCTCAAGGAGAAGCTCGGGCCGATTCTGTTTCAACTGCCGCCTAACTTCGAGGTAAATATCCCGCGTCTGCAAGGATTTCTCGATGCTCTTCCGCGACGGCATCGCTATGCATTCGAGTTTCGCAATCCGACCTGGAATAGTCCGGAGGTTTTTCGTCTCTTGTGCCAGCGCAATGCCGCCTACTGCCCGTTTCACCTCGCGGGCTATCAATCTCCGATTGAAATCACCGCGGATTTTACGTATGTCCGCCTGCACGGCCCGGGAGGAAAATATCAGGGCAGCTATGACGACGACGCACTCAAAAGCTGGGCCCGGAGGACCAAGAAATGGCGCCGCGAGCTGAAGGCGATCTACGTGTACTTCGACAATGACGATTCGGGTTACGCGGCGCTAAATGCGCTCCGATTGCGGGAATTACTGAGCTAAACTGGAGCGCAATGTCCACTCTGACCATTCGACGTGCGAAGCCGGAAGACGCAGCGGTTAGCGGCAAGATCTGCTACGAAGCTTTCCACAACATCAACACCGAGCACGGATTCCCTCCTGATTTGCCTTCGCTGGAACCGGCGGTAGGCGTGCTGACCACGATGTTCGGGCATCCCGGCTTCTACTGCGTGGTGGCGGAGGATGGCGGGCGGATCGTAGGCAGCAACTGCATGGACGAACGCTCGCCTATCGCCGGGATCGGACCCATCACCATCGATCCCGGTGCGCAGAACCGCGGCATCGGTCGGAAGCTCATGCAGGCGGTGCTGGATCGTGCTCGCGAGCGGAATGCTCCCGGAGTCCGTCTGGTACAGGCGGCATTTCACGGCCGGTCCCTGTCGCTCTACACTGTGTTGGGATTCGATGCGCGGGAACCGCTTTCGGTGATGCAGGGGCCCGCGATCAAGAAAAAAATGGAGGGGTGGGCGGTGCGACCCGCGACGGCTGCTGATTTGGACGCGTGCAATCGCGTGTGCGTGCAGGTGCATGGGCACGATCGCGGCGGGGATCTGGCGGATTCGATCGCGCAGGGGACCGCGGCGGTGGTGGAACGGCACGGCCGTATCACGGCGTACTGCAGCAGCCTGGCGTTCTTCGGGCACGCGGTCGCGGAGAGCAATCCGGACTTGCAGGCGCTGATCGCGGCGGCAGAGGGATTCGGCGGGCCGGGCATCCTGGTGCCGACCCGTAACGCGGAGCTGTTCCGGTGGTGCCTGGCGAACGGGCTCCGAGTTGTGGAGCCGATGACGCTGATGACGCTCGGTTTGTACAACGAGCCGGCGGGGGCTTATCTGGCGTCGATTTTGTATTGAGTTTGTATTTTATGAAGCGTGAAAGCGCGCCCCAGAATGTGGTGAAATAGAGGAGACGTCCCCCGGTCTGGAGGCAACACCCCATTGAACCCAGCAGTTCTCGCCCTGGAAGACGGCACGGTCTTCGAGGGACAGAGTTTTGGTGCGCCCGTAGAACGCACAGGTGAAGTGGTCTTCAATACCGCGATCACCGGATACCAGGAAGTCTTCACGGACCCTTCCTACTCCGGGCAGATCGTGGTGCTGACGAACCCGCAAATCGGCAACTACGGAGCCAACATTAACGACTCGGAATCGGCGCGGCCTTACATCGAAGGGCTGGCTGTGCGCGAGTTTTCTCCGCTGGCCAGTAACTGGCGCTCCGATGAAACGGCTCAACAATTTTTGACCAACAGCGGCGTTCCCGTAATTTCCGGAATCGACACGCGTGCGCTGGTGCTGCATCTGCGGTCGCGCGGCGTCATGCGCGGGATCCTATCGTCGGTTTCGACGGACGCGAAGGAGCTGGTGGAGCGGGCCAGAAACTCGCCTTCGATGAACGGCCTGGACCTTGCGACGCGAGTCTCGACAGCGGAGCAGTACACGTGGGATCGTGGGGCGATCGCGGCCTCGCCGTCGGAAGATGTCGGCAATCCGGCGGAGCCGCGGTTTCACGTAGTGGCTTACGATTTCGGGATCAAGCGCAATATTCTGCGCATGCTGGTGCAATTGGGCAGCCGCGTAACGGTGGTGCCGGCCGGCACGAAAGCCGAAGACGTGCTCGCGCTGAAACCGAGCGGCGTGTTTCTTTCGAACGGCCCTGGCGATCCGGAGCCGTTGACGTACCAGGCGGAGCAGGTGCGCAGGCTGGTCGGACAGGTGCCGATTTTTGGGATCTGCCTGGGTCACCAGATCCTGGGGCTGGCGCTGGGCGGGAAAACGTTCAAGCTGAAGTTCGGGCACCGTGGCGCGAATCATCCAGTGCTGAATAAGGTAACCGGTCGCGTCGAGATTACCTCGCACAATCACGGGTTTGCGGTTGACCCGGATTCGCTGAACTTAAATGACATAGAAATCACGCACATGAATCTGAATGACTCGACGCTGGAGGGATTCAGGCATCGTAATCATCCTGTGTTCTGTGTGCAGTATCATCCCGAAGCGGCGCCAGGACCGCACGATTCGCATTACTTGTTCGGGGATTTTGTGAAGCTGATGGAGGGGAAGTGAGACACGTCACGCGACAACGGGGACAGCCAGCCGATTTCGGGAAGCTTCTCCGGACAGACGATGCACTCGTTTTTCGAAATCGGAGGCAGTCCCCTTAAATGCCGCGGCGTAACGACATTCACCGCATCATGATCGTGGGCTCAGGGCCGATCATCATCGGGCAAGCCTGCGAGTTCGATTATTCCGGCGCGCAGGCGTGCAAAGCGCTGCGCCAGGACGGATTCGAAGTGGTCCTGATAAATTCGAATCCGGCGACCATCATGACGGATCCGAACCTGGCGGATCGTACCTACGTGGAGCCTCTGAGCGTGGAGTTCGCCGCGGAAGTGATCCGGCGCGAGCGGCCCGACGCGCTGCTCTCCACGGTCGGCGGACAGACTGGGCTAAATCTTTCGGTGGAGCTGGCCGAGGCGGGCGTGCTCGACCGGTACGGCGTGGAGCTGATCGGCGCGAAGCTTGACGCGATCAAGAAGGCGGAGGACCGCCTGCTGTTCAAGGACGCGATGCGGAAGATCGGCTTGGATCTGCCCCAGTCGCAACTGGTGAACTCGGTGGAGAAGGGGCTGGAATTCGCGGACCGGATCGGGTATCCGGTGATTCTTCGGCCAAGCTTCACGATGGGCGGCACAGGCGGCGGCATCGCGTATAACCGCGAAGATCTGGTCGACATTCTCGAAAAGGGCGTGGATCTTTCGCCGGTTCACGAGGTTCTTATCGAAGAGAGCGTGCTGGGCTGGAAGGAATTCGAGCTGGAGGTGATGCGCGACCAGGCGGACAACGCCATCATCGTGTGCTCCATCGAGAATTTCGACCCCATGGGCGTGCATACCGGGGATTCGATCACGGTCGCACCCGCGCAGACCCTGACGGATCGTGAATACCAGATGATGCGCGACGCGGCGCTCAAGTGCCTGCGCGAGATCGGCGTTGACACGGGCGGGTCGAATGTTCAGTTCGCGATCGATCCGGCTACAGGCCGCATGGTCATCGTGGAGATGAATCCGCGCGTGTCACGTTCCTCCGCTCTCGCTTCCAAAGCCACGGGGTTTCCGATTGCGAAGATCGCAGCCAAGCTGGCCGTAGGGTACCGGCTGGACGAGATCAAGAACGATATTACGCGCCAGACACCGGCATGTTTTGAGCCGACCATCGACTATGTGGTGGTGAAGATCCCGCGCTGGCAGTTCGAGAAGTTCCCGGGCGCTGAGCCTGTCCTGGGCACGCAGATGAAGAGCGTGGGCGAGGCCATGGCGATCGGAAGAACGTTTAAGCAGGCGCTCGGCAAGGGCATGCGCAGCCTCGAAACGGGCAAAGCTGACGGCGCGGTGACATACCACGACGATCTGATCGAGCCCCGGCTGATTACGCCGAATCCTGATCGCCTGGGATACATCCGGTTTGCTTTCGAGCGCGGCTATACCGAAGAGCAGGTTCATGCGCTGACCTCGATCGATCCGTGGTTCCTGCGGCAAGTGCGCGAGATGGTCGACCTGGAGCGGGATATGGGCAAGGTCACCCTCGGCTCCATCACGCGCGACCAGTTCCTGGCGGCCAAACGTGATGGGATCTCCGACATCAAGCTGGCCAGGACCTGGAACGTGGGGCAACTGGATGTGCGGGCGCGGCGCAAGGAGCTGGGCGTCACGGCGGTGTTTAATCGCGTGGATACGTGCGCGGCGGAGTTCGAGAGCTTCACGCCGTACCTGTATTCGAGTTACGAATCGCACTGCGAGGCGGCGCCCACGGATCGCAAGAAGGTGATGATTCTGGGCAGCGGGCCGAACCGGATCGGGCAGGGAATCGAGTTCGATTACTGCTGTTGCCACGCGTCCTTCGCGCTGCAGGAGTTCGGCGTCGAGTCGATCATGGTGAACTGCAATCCAGAGACCGTCTCGACCGATTACGACACCAGCGACCGGCTGTATTTCGAGCCGCTCACACTCGAAGAGGTTCTGAACATTTACGAAACGGAGAAGCCGGATGGCGTAATCGTACAGTTCGGCGGTCAGACTCCTCTGACGCTGGCGCTGCCGCTGAAGCGGGCGGGCGTGCCGATTATCGGCACCGATCCGATGAACATCGACCTCGCCGAGGATCGGAAACTATTCGGCAAGCTGCTGGACGAGCTCAACATTCCGGCGCCCGCAAACGGTTCGGCGACGACCGTGGAAGGCGCGTGCGACGTGGCGCGGCAGCTCGGCTATCCGGTGCTGGTGCGGCCGAGCTACGTGCTGGGCGGACGCGCGATGGTGATCGCCTACGACGAAGACACCGTCCGCCGTTACATGCAGGAGGCCGTGATCTTTTCGCAGGACCGGCCGGTTTTGATCGACAGGTTCTTGGAAGACGCCACCGAAGTGGATGTGGACGCTCTGGCCGATTCGCACGGCACGGTGCTGATCGCCGGGATCATGGAGCACATCGAAGAAGCGGGCGTGCATTCGGGCGATTCAAGCTGCGTCCTGCCGGCCACATCGCTTTCCGAAGAAACACTGGCGACCATCCGGACGTACACCGAACAACTGGCGCGGGCGCTGAACGTGATCGGGCTGATGAATGTGCAATACGCGGTGAAGGACGGCACGGTGTACGTGCTGGAGGTAAATCCGCGGGCGTCGCGCACGGTTCCGTACGTCAGCAAGGCGACCGGGGTGCCGCTGCCGAAAATCGCGGTAGGGCTGATGCTGGGGCGCAAGATCTCTGAGTTTACGGACGCTGAAGGCGTCCTCAAAGTCCCGCAGTTCTTTGTGAAATCGCCGGTGTTTCCGTTCAACAAATTCCCGGGAGTCGACCCGTCGCTAGGGCCGGAGATGCGCTCGACGGGCGAAGTGATGGGCGTGGGCGAGAATTTCGGCGAGGCGTTCGCCAAGGCGCAGTTGAGCGCGGGCACGCCCCTCCCGGACAAGGGCCGCGTGTTCTTTACTGTGAACGATCGCGACAAGCTGGTGGCCGCAGCGCTCGCGAAGCGGCTCACGGAACTCGGGTTCGAGATCACAGCCACGCGGGGTACGGCGAACGCGATCCGCGCCGCCGGGGTTCCGGTCAAAACCGTGTTCAAGGTGAATGAAGGCCGGCCGAATGCCGTGGATCTGGTAAAGGCAGGCTCGATCAGCCTGATCATTTATACCGGGACAACCGGTGCCCATGCTTTCGCTGATGAGAAAGCGATTCGCAGAACCGCCGTGACTTACCGGGTGCCGTGTATCACCACCATCAGCGGCGCGCGAGCGGCAGTGGAAGCGATCGCGTCCAAGGGTAGGGATCCAATTCGGGTGTGGAGCTTGCAGGAGATCCACGGAACGCCGGCAGCGACGGCGAAGCGGTAGACTTACCTCGCGACGTCTGGTACGGTGTCGCGGCTGCGCTTTTTGCGGTTGCGCTTGCGCGCCAGGGCCGCTTTCACGCGCTTCTTCTCGCCAGGCTTCAGGTAGAAGGAGTGGCGCTTGATCTCCTTGATGATTTCTTCGCGGAGCACCAAACGCTTGAAACGGCGCAGCGCGCTCTCCAGAGTCTCGCCGTCTTGAAGGTGAATTTCAGCCATTATTCTCTTCTATCTATTAGACCAGATCTCAGGCGCTTTTCTGCGGCTCGCGTCCGACTTCCTCATCGTACTCATACCCTTGCAGCTCTTCCAGGATAGGATTACCCTCGGCAACTTCGGGTCCTGCTCCTGGTTCTTTGGGTTGCAGGCGTTTAGTGCGCTTTTCGTCCTGCTTCTCTTTGCGAGCCTGCTCTCTTTGCCGCTTTTTGAAAGACTGTGGGCCACGACCAGCCATATATCATTGCTCCTGCTATAGATACGCCGCGCGCTCACACGGAACCGGGCGCGGGGCAGCGAAGAAGGCTATCTGCGTTTTAGCAAGAATACCACGACCGGCTGGGAGCAAGCCGCCAGCACTCTACTACTGTACCATTAGCGCTCAACCCGCTTCCACCAGCCGGATCATGCTCAGATTCACCGTAAAGGTGCGGTCATCGGTGGGAACGGTCCAGGTGGGGGACGCCTGGATCTCGACCGTGTATTCGGGGGCGTCCGGAAGATCGGTTTCGAGGATAAACAGCCCTGGACGGTCGAGTTTCCAGGACCCCGCTGGCGAGCCGTTGACGATCGCCCGGACCCCTCCGGGGATCCCCGGAGGGGACGCATGGCCGCGGATGCGCAGCCGCTGAGGCCCCGGTTTGACCCGGCCCAGGCGCACCGCGGCACGGGCTCCGATCCAGCGGTACTTGTTGCCGTGGATACCCTCGAGGTCATACCATTCGCCGAGCAGATGCTCTGCGTGGCTGGGCACGCTGAAGTCGATGATATCGTCGCGCTCGCCGGGGTAGAGCTCGCGACGTTCGGCGGAAGGGAGCAGGTTGTAGACCTGGCCTTCGAAGGGGGCGCGGTATTCGCAGGATCCGCAGAGCAGGTTGTCGCCGGCGTCATTAGAAAGTGAGGCGTGGCAGTCAGGGCAGCGCAGGAACCTTTCGAAGTTTGTTAGACCCGCCGGCCGGAGGCCGGCGCTACTGCCAGTGCTGCCTTTTTTCTTGCAAACAGCGGCGAGGGTTCCGCCGAGCCAGCGGGCGGCGCGGAGTTCCGAAGCAGCGCGTTTGACGATCCGTTCGCCCCAGCCGCGTTCCGGCACGAACACCTCGTACTCATGTTCGGCGAAGTATTTCCCCACCACAGCGTCCCAGTCGGCGAGTCCCATGGTGTGATTCTGACGGATCCCGAAGCTCTCCTCCTGATGCGCGCCGATCACGTCGCGGACTAGGTACCCGAGCAGGCCCCAGTCGTGCAGTCGACGCTCCCAGGGCTTCATGGTGTTGTAGTACGGGCAACGATAGAGCCGCAGCGAGAGCTGGCGCCGCACCGGCTCTTCGGCGAACAGAAACACGCCGCCGGGCTGCAGCACGCGGTGGACCTCGCGGAAAACCGCTTCGATATCCATGAACTGGCTCAGCATCTGGAAGGCGCAGACGAAGCGGAGCGATTGGTCCGCAAACGGAAGATTGGCCGCGTCGCCGGCCAGGCGGATCGGCGCACGGTCCAGATTCCAGGCGTCCATGAGGGCGCGGCCGTGGCGGAGCGAGTCGGCGGAGAGATCCAGGGCGAACCCCTCGGCGCCGAATTCATTCGCGAGCATGTAGCTGGAGTGTCCCGCGTTGGCGCCGATTTCGAGGAACGGCGTCATCTCCCCAATGAAGTCCAGGTGACGGCGGATGACGGTTCTCCGGCGGATATTCTCTTCGGCGTAGATACGCAGATTGCGCTCGGGTTCGCCGAGCGAGGCGAAGTTGTGGAATTCGACCTGGGCGCGCTTAACGGAAAATGGCTGCAAATCCCATTTTAGGTGAATGGCATGATGGTTCTTAATGCGAATTCTTGTAACCAATGACGACGGGTGGGATGCGCCGGGACTCGCAACGCTGAAAACTCTGGCCGGGCGATTCGGCGAGGTGTTCGTACTTGCCCCCAGGGAACCGCATTCCTACGCCGGCCATCGCGTGACCACGGACTGCCCGCTGGTTCTGACGGAAACCGGCTCGCAGGAGTTCTCGTTGACGGGGACGCCGGCAGATTGCGTGCGGCTGGCGGTGACGACGCTGTTCCCGGACATCGACTGGGTGCTGGCGGGGATCAATCGCGGGGGAAACCTGGGAGCCGATCTCTTCACCTCAGGAACTGTGGCGGCGGTGCGCGAGGCTGCGCTGCTCGGCCGGCCGGGTATCGCCGTTTCGCAATACATCCGCAAGGGCATGGCGCTGGACTGGGAACGTTCGGGAGAGCTGGCGCTGCCGGTGATCGAGCAACTGATCGCGGAGGGATGCCCGCCCAAAGGATATTGGAACCTGAATCTTCCGCACCTCGAGAATGGCGAAAACCCTGCTGTGATCAGATGCGATCCGGACAACGAGCCGCTGGATATCCGATTCCGGCAGGACGGAGACCGCTTCCACTATGACGGCTCTTATGCGTCGCGGCGGCGAACTCAGGGAAGAGATACGGAGCTGTGTTTCGGCGGGTCAATTACGGTGAGCTGCTTGCGATTGGGTTGAGACGGGCAAGCCCGACTCCTACTTTAGCCACTCACCGTCGTGCATGATCATTTCGGCCGAATTGGTCGCGGCATCCCGCAGCACCAGATCGGCCGGCTGGCCGGGGGCGATCAGCGCGGTGCCAGGCGCCGGCGTAACCAGCTTGCCGCTGCCCGAGATCATTTGCGCGCCCTTGGGCACAGGCGTGGATGCCTGAGGGCCCACCGCCTGGAATTTTCCATCGCTGATCACGATCACCGAATGCTCAAGCCTGGGATTATCGTGGCCGGGGTCGAGTTGCGCACCGACGATGACCTTGACGGGAGAGGTCGTAGACGGAGAACCACAAGACACCAGCAACCAAACCAGGACTAACAGGATCGATTTGTTCATCCGAAGAGCATCTCCAGCGAGAGTTCGCGCAGATCGGGCACCAGGACATCCGGGGAATGCGTGGCGAGTTCTTCGGCCGACACCAGACCGGTCGCGACCGCGATAGACCGCACGCGATTGGCCCGAGCCGCGCGAATGTCGTTGGGGTGATCGCCGATCAGCGCGATAGGACTGGATCGGTCAATCCATCCCTGGCGGCGGGCGTGGCGAACCGCGATGCGCACCAGACCGGCGCGATTCGGTGCGAGCTCGGCAAACGCGCCGAAGCGCAGGTACGGCTTCAATCCGGCGCGCTCCATCTTTTTCCAGCCGATGCGCGACAGGTTGCCGGTGACCAGGCCCGCCGGGATGCCTTTTCGCGACAGCCTGTAGAGCAGCATGCGGGCGCCGGGGCAGACGCGGCGGCGAAGGTCGGGGCAGGTCCGCACATAGATGCGCTGCGCGAAAGCGACCATTTCGGGCATCTGCCGCCGGATCCTCGCCCGCGAAACGCCGGCGTTGGCCAGCATCTGGGTGAGAATATCGCGATCGAGCATGCCCTGGACCGGCACGCCCTCGGTGGTGGTTTCGATGCCGGTAGCGCGGCGGATGGCGTCGATCAGGGCCTGGCGATGATGCGGTCCCGCGCGGCGCAGCAGGGTTCCATCTATGTCGAAAAGCACTAAGGCTCGTTGGCTCATTCGATATTTCATGATATCCGGCTGCTAGAATGGCCTTGTCATGCAAGTGCTCCAAGCGGGTCGCCACAAACTGCTGCTGTTGGAACTGGACCCGGAGTTTATCGAGAACATCGCGCGGCAGGCGGGCTTCGAATTCAAGCTGGAAGATCAGGAGCGGCGCGTGCTGCTGGACCTGGCGGCGGAAGACCGGCAAGCTCCGCTGCTGCTGTTCGACGCGGCCGATCCGGCGAACCTGGGATGGTTTTCGCGCTGCCAGTTTTACGTGGACGGCGTTTCGGGAACAGTGCTGCAGACGCCGATCCAGATTGCCAACCAGCACGATAGGGGCGGGCGGGCGCTGCCGAATGCCATCCGGCTGCAGATCAACAAAGAACTTCCGGTGACGTTCCGGCTGCCCAATAAGGCGCCGGTTACCGAGCAAACGATCTACGCTGTGCTCTACAACGTGCTGAACGCGCTATTGAACACGGGAGTCGGCGTGTGCGGTGGCAGCGTGGTGAAGCCGCTGGCTGGGCGAACGGAGCCGCCCGGTTCCAGGAACTAAGGGGCCGTGGACGAAGAGAACGACCCTATTCGCGCGTACGCCAAGCAGAATGCGGCGCGCGATGGGGTTAAACCGACCGGCCGCTCGTGGGTGCTTCCGTTCCTCGCTTCCGTGGTTATCACCGCGTTGATTCTGGAAGCGGCTTTTTACTTGTGGGGCAAATAGCATGGCGACCTTCGGACTAATTGAGTATGGGGACGCTTCGCCCGAGGTGCGCGCGGTGTACGACGATATCATGGCGACGCGCAAGACCGACTGGGTGAACAATTTCTGGAAGGCCCTGGCGCACGATCCTGTGGCGCTCAAGCGAACCTGGGAGACCACCAAGCAGGTGATGGGCGCCGGCGCCCTGGATCCGCTCACCAAGGAACTGATCTACCTCGCGGTGAGCATGAGCAACCAGTGTGATTACTGCGTGGCGTCGCACACTGCGGGTGCGCGCTCCAAGGGCATGACAGACGACCAGCTCAAAGAATTGATCGCCGTCATGGGGTTCGCCAATGCGAACAATCGAATCGTCGCGGGTTATCAGGTCGAGATCGACGAGCGATTCAAGACTTAGGGAAGCTGCGCGGGCGCGTTCACGTGCACCAGGTCGATGTTGTTCTCCTGGCAAATGTATTCCAGGAGCTCGTCGCCGGGCGGCTGCAACCGGGCGCGGCCGGTAGTGGTGAATGGCTTGGTATAGGCGCCGGGATCGTTGATATCGACCTCAATGGTCATATTCCCCAGATCGGTTCGCATGTAGCGTTCGACGGTGTGGAGCTTCTCAGTGTGCGGGTGGCCCAGATAGTCGAACCAGAACTTGTCATTGAAGCCGACCGTATCCACTACCAGCGTGTCCTTGTCCCAGGTGCCGGTGGAGTGCCCGTACCAGATGGGATCGGGATCGTCGGGATGCTTGCCGTTCATGAAGATCTGCCGGTAGCTGTGGATGTTGCCCTCATACAGGATGAAGATGTGTGTGGCGGCCTTGTGGGTGGGCGTTTGCACCATGCGCCAGGGATAAGGAGCGCCGCGCGGGATGCCGAACGGGAGGCAATTGCCCTGCGGATCGTCCTGTGATTTCCGCGTCTTCATGAGCGCCTCCGCCCACGGCTGCATGACGACTTCACTGCCGGGTTTCAGGCCCTTGGTGATGTCGCTGGAATTACTGCCGCCGCCCATCCACACCCCGGTCAGATCGACGGTGCCGTCGGGGAGGCGAGGAGTGGGTCCTGCCGGGGTAGCGGGTCCACCGCGTCCGCCTTTGCCTTTCGGCGCGGCTTTTCCTGATGCGGGAGCCGCAGCAGGAGCTTGCGCGATCACGATCGATGCGGCGCCAAGCGTCACGGCGATCACGTAGCAGGCAACGAGGCTTTTTCGCACGTGGATCTCTCCTACTTCACGTCGGGCGGCGGGGCGGCCATGAACGTCAATTTGGTGCCGTCGGATTTCTGGATGGTTTGGGCGCTGGCGGTGTTGGTGCCGTCCTTGGCTGGGGTGGCGACGACCTCAACGTGGTCGCCTTCCTTTAGCGAATGCCGGGTCCAGCCGTTCCGTTGCATCATGTTCGGGCTGGCGAGCTCCAGGTTCCAATTCGCCACTTTACCCTTTGGGTCGGTCACATCGAGGTAGAAATGGGCGTGCGGATTGGTCCACTCGAACTTCGTGACGACGCCTCTTAATTCGACCTTTTTGCTCGAGTCGTACTCGGCTGCAAAGGAATGATGTGCGATGGCCGGGAACCCCAGGATCAGCAGTCCGGCGCCTGCCGCGAAAACGCTCAGCGTAAGTTTCAACGCAACAACCCCCAGGAGGGCATTTTTTCACATCGCGGTATCGCGCGCAATGCTACGGAGAAAACGAAACCCCCGATTGACTCCCTATGGATACTGACATATCATCACGACCACGCTTTAGACAGGGGGTCTTATGCGCAGGTTCACGCTCTTAGCGATACTCTCGCTCACTCTCGTCCTCTCCGCGCAAAGCGATCGGGGCACCATCACCGGCACTGTTTCCGATCCGGCGGGAGCCGTAGTCGCCAGTGCTCCGATTCAGGCCCGGAACGTGGAAACCGGCGTGGTGTATGAGTCAGCCACATCCACCACCGGCAATTACACCATCGCGCAGCTACCGGCGGGCACGTACGAAGTCTCTGTCGGCGTGGCTGGATTCAAGAAATACACGCGGGCGGGACTGGCGGTCCAGGTGGCGCAGACCATGCGCATTGACGTAACGCTGGAAGTGGGTGCGACCACCGATTCGGTAACGATCACCGAGGCCGCGCCGCTACTCCGGACTGAAAGCGGCGAGTTGAGCCACAACGTCAGCGTAAAGCAGATGGACGACCTTCCAATCCTGGGGATCGGAGCGGGGCAAGCGGGGAGCGCGGGCATTCGCAATCCCATGGCTATGGTGCAGTTGATCCCAGGCACGGTGTGGACTCCGAACTCGGTGGTCCGCGTCAATGGAGCTCCGGCCAATTCGCAATCGTTCCGCGTGGAGGGTCAGGAGGCCGGCAACACCGGCCTGCCCGGAACTCCAGCGCAAACCCAGCCGAGCGTCGATGCCATTCAGGAGGTCGCGATTCAGACCAGCAACTACGCGGCGGAGTATGGTCAGGTCGGGGGTGGCGTGTTCAATGTCACCATGCGATCGGGCGTCAATCGGTTTCACGGCAGCGCTTACGATTATTTCGTGAACGAAGTCTTTAACGCGGGGAATCCGTTCACCTTAGCCCCGGCAGGCACGGGAAATCCGCGCTCGGTGGCGCGGCGGCATGATTACGGCTTCACCCTGGGCGGTCCGGTTGCGATTCCGAAGGTGTATGACGGCCACGACAAAACTTTCTTCTTCTTCAACTTCGAGCAGTATCGCGAGAGGGTCACGTTCAACAATCAATTTCAGACCGTGCCCACAGTGCCCTATCGCGCGGGTGACTTCACGACGGCGCTTACCAATCGCACTCTGACGAATGCGGCCGGTCCCATCCTGGATCCCGCCGGGCGCACCATGATCGAGGGGATGATCTACGATCCGAGCAGCACGAAGCTCGGCCCAGACGGCCGCAGTTACCGGGATCCATTCGTGGGCAACAAAATTCCATCCGCTGCATTCGATCCCGTGGCAGCGAAAATCCAAGCTCTGTTCCCCCCCAGCCGAACGGGGTCAATGCGACTTCGCTGACCAACAATTATCTGAATCCTTACCAGGGTTCACGGATCACTACGGTTCCCTCAGTCAAGATTGACCAGGCGTTCGGATCGAAGGGGAAGCTTTCTTTCTACTACCAGCGCACCAAAACCGCAGCCCCAAGGAGCACCACGTTCGGTGTAGCCGACGGGCTTCCTGAGCCGATTACCACCGGGATCGGCACATATGACACGGCTCCGCTGTATCGGCTGAATTATGATTACACGCTGACGCCGACGATCCTGGTGCATTTCGGCGGAGGCTATCGCGCGAACTACCTCAATGCTCCCACTGTGGACGAGAATGGCGATCCAGTGATTTTCAATCCGGTGCAGGAACTGGGCTTGAAGGGCGGGCTTCAGAATAAGTGGTTCCCGCCCATGTCGGGATTCCTGGCGGCGAATGGCACGGGCGGGATGAAGAACATCGGGTCGGCTTCGTCGATCAATAACGTTCAGTACATCACGCAGAGCCCGTCGTTTAATGCGAACATGACCTGGGTCAAGAGCAGCCATACGTACAAGTTCGGTGCGGAATTCCGCACCGAGGGGTATCCGCCCATCGTCGAGGGGAACACCGACGGCAGTTACGTGTTCAGTGCTGCGCAAACCGGCCAGCCCTTCCAAAACACCGCCGCGAACGGGTTTAACGTCGGATTCGGATACGCCAGCTTCCTGCTGGGCCAAGTCAATTCGGTCAGCATCAACAACCCCACGCGTCCGCGGATCGGGAAAAAACAATTTGGCATCTACGCCCAGGACTCCTGGAAGGTGACGCGTAAATTCACGCTGGATTACGGAGTGCGATACGACTATTCGACGTACTTGCGGGAGCAGTATGGCCGGGCGCCCGGTTTCTCGGCGACCACATCGAATCCCACCGCAGGGAACATGCCGGGTGCCGCGATTTATGATGGTTCCGGCCCAGGCCGGTGCAACTGCAACTTTGCCCACAACTATCCGTTCGCTGGTGCGCCCCGGCTGGGAGCCGCCTATCAGATCAACACCAAGACCGTCGTTCGCGCCGGGTTCGGCATCGTCTACGCCGGCACGGAAGCGAACGCCAACGTCTCCGCCGGGCTGGCTCCCTCTGCGACGAACAACACCGCTTCAGTTTTCGGGTCGCCCATTACGACTCTTGCCGTAGGTATCCCGGCCGCGCTCCTGCCTCCGGCTTGGCCGAATTATAATCCGGGCCAGTTTCCGACCGGTGCGCCTACTCCGGGAGCAGGTCCGCCCCTGATGGATGCAAACGCGGGGCGGCCGGCGCGGCAATATCAGTGGAGCGTCAGCCTGGGGCGCGAGGTGTTGCGGGATCTTGTCGTCGAGGTGGCTTACGTTGCGAATCGAGGCGTGTGGTGGCAGGCGCCCGGGCTGATCAATCTTAACGCGCTCAGTTATGACCGGCTGAAGTCATTCAACCTCGATCCGGTGAACAACGCGGCCGACCGGACGTTGCTGACCGGATTCCTCAGCGCCGTCAGTGCCGCGCAACGCGGATTCCGGGCGCCCTATTCGACGTTCCCGCTCAGTCAGACCGTGGCACAATCGCTGCGACCATTTCCGCAGTTCACAACCATTCCGGTGTATTGGGACCCGCTGGGCAAAACCTAGTACGACGGGCTGCAGATCAAAACCACCAAGCGGTTTTCGCACGGCTTGTCCCTGGTGAGCACGTTCTCCTGGCAGAAGTCGCTCTCGCTCGGATCCGAGACGGGCGATCCGGGTTCCGGCACCGGCGTGGTGAACGACGTGTTCAATCGCGACACGAATAAGCATCTTTCCCAGTACGATCAACCATACCTGTTCAACATTTCGATGAATTACACCACGCCCAAGCTCAATGGCAACAAGGTGTTGTCGTGGGCGCTGCGCGATTGGACGTACGGGGCGTTCCTGCAATACGCGAGCGGCATGCCGATTGCGGTTCCTAACTCGCAGGGCAGTCCCACCAATCTCAGCAGTCTGTTGTTCCAGGGCACATACGATAACCGGGTTCCCGGACAACCGCTTTATACAGTGCCGGATCTCAATTGCCACTGCTACGACCCGAACGCGACATTCGTACTGAATCCGAAAGCCTGGGCCGAGCCGGCTCCGGGAACGTTCGGCGGATCTGCTCCTTACTTCAACGATTACCGCACCCAGCGCCGTCCTATCGAGAACATGAATCTGGGGCGCACCTGGCGGATCACGGAAAAGGCAAGCTTCAATCTTAGAATCGAGTTCTCGAATGTGTTCAACCGCTCCTTCTGGAGCAATCCGGGCGCGGCTAACGCGACGTCGCAACAGACCCGGCTCACGAACGGAAACGCATCCGCCGGGTTCGGATTCCTGACTACGACGTTCACGAATGGTGTGGCGAACCAACTGCCGCGCAGCGGGGTGGTGGTCGGGCGGCTGACGTTCTAGTTAGACGAACCCAATCGCCCGGCCGCCGATTCCGACGCCGAACCACAGCGTAAGAGAGAGCAGTGCGACCAGCCAGCCCAGCAGCAGGGGACGCTTATCCTCGTCCTTGTGCGTTACCCAACGGAACAGTGTGAACTGGAAAACAATGGCCGGAAAGAGCACCGCCATTTTGAACTTGAATCCGTCATTGACAAAACACTTCATGGCTTCCGAGGTGAACAGCAAGTAGCCGGTGGCCAGCATGGTAACCATTCCCCAGGTCATGTAGGGTTCCAGGTTCTTGGCCAGTACCGCCACAGGCTGCTTTTTCAGCCCCAAGCCCATCATTCGCAGGTCGATGATCACAATCGCGCCGAACATCATTGTCAGCGCCAGAATATGGATGGTTTCGATCACCGGGAAGGCCCAAATAGTGTCGGCAATCGCCCGGCCGATGAACATCTTGTCGTTCCACTCAAAAAATGGTTTGAAGGATTGCCACATAGCGGGTCAGAGACTGGAAGAGATTAGAAGTTGTAAGCAGTAGTGCGGCCGGCGATGATGACGATTCCCCAACTGATCAGTGAGATCCAGCCGGCCAGTTTGGCGGCTCGCGGCGGATCGGCTGCCCACTCCCATTCGTGCATGTGACGATAAACCTTGGAAGAGTGAAAGATCAGCACGTTCAGCCCAGCCAGGAACAGGAACAGCACTTTCAGGCGGAACCAGATGCTGTTGTAGCACTTGACCGGTTCGGACCACAATAACAGGGTCCCGGTGATAATCATCATCACGAATCCGGCCGTGATCCAGGGGATGAGCTGATGAAATACGTCGGAGGCCGACTCTTTCTTGAAGATCAGCCCCATCATGCGGAGATCGGAAATGGCGATGGTTCCGGCCGAGACGCTGATGCCCAGCAGATGGCCACCTTCGAGCAACGGAAACATCAGAATCGACTCACGGATGGACACGCTGACCGAAGTCTCCTGGACCCATTGACAGATTTCAAGAAGAGACATGGAAAGAAAAGACCTCTTTTCGCGTCGGGAGCCGCGATGCATGCGGGCACCTTGCGCCCGGTCCGGTTTCTCAGAATACACAACCGCTCTACCCATGTCAAATCTACGGACTCTTGGGACTCGGAAGGTATGATAGGAGTTTCTTAGAATGTCCACAGCGAAACCGATCGGCTATCGACACTCCGGCGTGAACATCGACGAAGCGGACCGCGCCGTGGCGTCCATCCGCACCATGGCGCGCCGTACTTTTAGCCCCGCAGTATTGACGGATATCGGCAGCTTTGGCGGCGGCTATCTGCTAAAGGGCTATAAGGACCCGGTGCTGGTTTCGTCGGCTGATGGCGTCGGCACCAAGCTCAAGTTGGCATTCATGACCGGAGAGCATTCTACCGTCGGTGAAGATCTGGTCAACCACTGCGTGAACGATGTCGCGGTGCAGGGCGCGGTGCCGCTCTTTTTTCTCGATTACTTCGCGGTGGGCAAGCTGGACGCGAAGGTCGCCGCCAAGGTTGTGTCCGGGATGGCTCGCGGGTGCCGCAACAATGCCTGCGCGCTGATCGGAGGCGAAACCGCGGAAATGCCCGGCATGTACGCGCCCGGAGAGTACGATCTGGCGGGGTTCATCGTGGGCGTCGTGGAGCGCAAGCGGATGCTTACCGGCAAAACGATTCGCGCCGGCGACGTTCTGATCGGATTGCCGTCGACCGGCTTGCACACGAACGGTTATTCGCTCGCCCGGAAACTGCTGTTCGAAGTCGCGGGCCATCAGGCGAACACGCAGATAGCCGAGCTGGGCAGCTCGATCGCGCAGGAGCTGATGAAAATCCACCGCAGCTACCTGAAGCCGTTGCGCGCGCTGCACGATGCCGGCGTCCTCAAAGGTGCGGCGCACATCACCGGCGGCGGCATCACGGACAACACGCCGCGCGTTCTTCCCAAGGGCCTGGGCGTGCGGATCGACGTCGAATCGTGGCCTGTGCTGCCGATGTTTCAACTGCTGCGAAAGATTGGAAATATCCCGGAGGAGGACTGGCGGCGGACGTTCAACCTCGGCATAGGCATGATCCTGGTGGTGTCGAAACGCGATCTGCCGAAAGCCGTGAAACTTCTCAAGAGCTTGCGCGAACGCTGGTACCAGATCGGAGAGGTCGTTCGCGGCAGTGGCGTGGTTTACGCATGAGCAAGCGCCTGGGGATCCTGATTTCCGGGCGAGGGTCCAATTTCCTGGCGATCGCGGATGCAGTCGCGCAGCATCGCCTGGACGCCGAAATTGCTGTGGTCATTTCCAATCACCCGGATGCGCCGGGAATCGCTGTGGGCCGGGAGCGCGGCTTCCAGGCGATCACACTGCCCTCAAAGGGTCTCGATCGGGAAGCATACGATTGCCAGATGATCGAGGAACTTCGAAAAAGCAATGTGGATCTGGTTTGCCTGGCGGGCTACATGCGGATCCTGAGCGGCCATTTCATCCGCGAATTTCACCAGCGGATCCTGAATATCCACCCCTCGCTGCTGCCCGCGTTCCCTGGGCTGGACGCGCAGCATCAAGCTCTGGATCATGGCGCCAAGTTTTCCGGCTGCACGGTGCATTTTGTCGAAGAAGGTCTGGATTCCGGCCCGATCATTAGCCAGGCCGTCGTCCCGGTGCTGGAAGACGACACGGCTGAATCACTTGCCGCCAGAATCCTTAAGGAAGAGCACCGCATCTATCCTGAGGCGATAGCGCTGGTACTGTCCGGTCAATACCGAATCGAAGGAAGACGGGTGATCCCATTTCGCAAGATCTTCGCCTGATCTTTTCGCCCTAGATCGCTGAGAATACCGCGTCGACCCCGACACTAGTTAGCAAGCACTAGAGCTCCTAGTCCTCACTCTTACGCGATGGTTACGGTCCATTACAGGCGCTGGTGTCCGCCGCAGAGCCCGTTGCGGATCGAGTTTCCGCCGGAGCTGCTGCACGATGTCCGGCTGGAAGCTATGCAGCCGGCTCGTGCGCTGCCATCGCGATGGATGCCCCGGTTTAACCGCGTAGTGAATCAGTCCAGCGGATTACTGTTCGGCGTCCGGCACGAGGACGAGGTGCGGGTGCTCGCGGCACGTGCCCATTCGGGTGACGACGGCCATGCGAATCCTGATGGCTTGGCGCGGGTCGGCACTTTTGTGTGCCGTGCTCGGGGCGAGGTGTTCCTCACCGACGACGATCTCGCCAATTTCGAGAAACACGAGGGAGTGCTGGCCTTAGTAGTTGCGGGAGGACAGGCGGGCTTCTTCGTCCGCGAGTCTGATGGAAGCGTGCAGGCGATCCGCAGTCACGAGGAGTTTCAGGTAGCCGACGCTGCTGCTCAGCCTGTCTCCCGGAAAACCGCAGTGGGGGCCGAGTTGCCGGCTCCCGCTCCACGCTGGCATGCCTGGAGACGGGTAGCGGCATGCGCGGCGTTATTAGCGATTCCCGCTGGCGCGTTTGCCTATCTGCGACCACTCATACCCCGTCTGCCCATCGCTTTGGCGATCCGGGAGGAAGCCGGGCAACTGGTGATCGGTTGGAATGCAGGCGCACTTAATGAGGGCAGCCGCCTGGAGATCACCGATGGGAGCGAGCGAACCATCCTCATGCTGCCGGCCAATACATCCAGCGCCACTTACGGACTGCAGGGTGGCGACGTAGAGGTGCGCCTTAGCACTGACTCACGAATGGGCGGTGCGCATTGGGAGGCGGCTCATTTCGCGACCCGTCCTGCTAGAACACCCCCGGCCTCCAACGCTCTACGAGACCGGATTGGCGCCCTGACAATCGAAGCGCGGAAATTACGCCGTTCGCTGGCCGATGGAAATCTACGAACGGAGCAATTGGCCGCGAGGATGGATGAACTGACGACTAAACCAGAACAGTAAACGCGTTCTCGGCGCGCTGCACCGGTCGGTACAGCGTGTCGCGTTCCACAGGCTCGCGTCCGGCCTCACGGATCAGGCGCATCAGCTCGCCGCGGCGCAAGCCTTGTGTGGTGGTGGCGCCGGCGTCGTGATAAATTCGTTCTTCCACCAGCGTTCCATCCAGATCGTCCGCCCCGAAGCGCTGCGCGATTTGAGCGATCCGGGGCGTCATCATTACCCAGTAAGCCTTGATGTGCGGGATGTTGTCCAGCATCAGGCGCGACACGGCGATTTCCCGGATATCGTCGAAGCCGGTGGTCTTCGGAATGTGCTCCAGCGCCGTGTGGTCCGGATGGAACGCCAGCGGTATGAAGGTCTGGAACCCGCGCGTTTCGTCCTGGAGCTCGCGCAGCCGAAGGAGATGATCCAGGCGGTCCTCTTCGGTCTCGATGTGCCCGTAGAGCATGGTGCAGTTGGAGTGCAGGCCCATCTGGTGTGCCACCCGGGCCGTATCGATCCACTGCTGGCCGGTCAGTTTGTGATCGCAGATGATGCGCCGCACGCGGTCGTGGAAGATTTCCGCGCCGCCGCCGGGTAGCGAATCCATACCTGCGTCCTTTAGTCGTTGCAGCACTTCGCGTTCGCTGATCTTGCCGCGCTGCGCGAAGTAGCCGATCTCGACCATGGTGAACGCCTTCAGATGCACCTGCGGAAAGCGCTCCTTCAGACCGCGCAGCATCTGGCAGTACCAGTCAAGAGTTAATTCCGGATGCAGGCCGCCCACGATGTGAAATTCAGTGACAGCTTCCGTGTAGCCGTGCCCGGCCTTTTCCCATACTTCCTCGAGCGACATGGTGTACGCCTTGGGATCCTTGGTTCGCTTGCCGAAGGCGCATAGTTTGCAGCTCGCCACGCACACATCGGTGGGATTGATATGGCGGTTGACGTTGAAGAAAGTTGTGTTGCCGTGGAGGCGCTCGCGCACCTGGTTCGCCAGCCAGCCCACACCCAGTAGATCTGGAGTGCGATAAATGACCATGCCGTCCTGATAGGACAGCCGCTCGCCGGCGTCGACCTTGGCGCGGAGAGCTTCGAGGCGATCGTCTTCAAACGAGGGAGTCATCGTGTGAATGGTGAACAAACATCAGGTCAGAAAAATGTCTGTAGCCCAGAATACAAAGAATATCACGCTGACGTATCCGTTCACGGTGAAGAAGGCTGCGTCGATCCGGGAGAGATCGTCGGCCCGGACCAGCCTGTGCTCCCAGGCCAGAAGCCCAGCAACAGCGACGATTCCGGCGCCGGCCGTTGGCCCCAGTCCGAATGACCGGATCAGCGCGACCAGGCACGCCAGCATACCCAGGTGCAGAACGCGGGCGAACCACAGAGCCCCGGCGATGCCGAACCGCCGCGGGATGCTGTAGAGCCCCGACTGCACATCGAAGGCGTAATCCTGGCACGCGTAGATGATGTCGAACCCGGCAGTCCACAGCGTTACGGCAGCGGTTAGCCACAGAATCCTGGGATCGAGCGAACCCTGCATGGCGATCCATGCGGCCGCCGGGGCGATTCCTAGCGAGAATCCCAGCACCAGGTGCGCCAGCGACGTGAATCGCTTGGTGAAGGAATAGAACATCACGATTCCCAGGGCCAGCGGCGCCAGTCTCAGGCACATCGAATTCAACCCGCCTGCCGCCAGGAAAAACACCGCGGCCCAGAACACAATGAACCCCCACGCAAACCTTCGCGAGAGGAGTCCGGCGGGAAGATGGCGCGCCTTGGTGCGGGGATTGCGGGAATCGATATCGGCGTCCAAGACGCGATTAAACGCCATGGCGACCGATCGCGCTGCGATCATGGCCAGGACGATCCAGGCCAGCTTAATCCACAGCAGTTGGCGCGGGAATCCGGCCTCCCGCCAGGCCAGCAACGCTCCGGTCAACGCGAATGGGAGCGCGAACACGGAGTGCTCGAACTTGATCATTTCGAGCGTCAGCCGAATTCGTTTAAGAAACTTCCGCAATCAGATACTATTCTAGTGTGGTGAAACCCTTCCACGCGGTCGCGGCGGTGTTGCTGTTACTGAGCGCCTGCGGTACTAAGCCTGCGGATGTTGGGGATCTGAACACCACCGAGGTCACCTTCCCTAACGGCCAAAAAGTGGTGGCGGAGACCATGCTGCGGGACATCGACCAGATGCGCGGCATGATGTTTCGCGATGCGTTAGCCAAGGACCGAGGCATGCTGTTCGTGCATCCAGCCGACGGAAACTATGCCTACTGGATGTATCAGGTCCGTATTCCGCTCGATATTATTTGGATGGATCACCAGCGGCGGATCGTGGAAATCTCGGCGAACACGCCCCCTTGTCCTTCGAAGGCCGCGCATGAGTGTCCGAGCTTTGGCGGGCACGAGAAGGCTCGCTATGTGCTGGAACTGGCTGGGGGCGGGGCTGCGATGTATGGCCTCAAGGTGGGCGATAACGTCAGCTTCTAGAGGTGCTGCTCGCCCGCCTTCGCGGCTGTCACTCGGGCGCTGCGGGCGTCCAGGTATTCCCGGATAGCGGCCGATAGCGACGGCATCGGCGCGATCCCCAGCGCTTCGATCCGGGCGTTGCTCAATGCCGAGTACTTTGGCCGGCGCGCCGCGGTGCGAAATTCGCGCTCGTTGGTCGGTTTGAGCGGCGGATTCAGCCCGGCCGCTTCGAAGATCTTGGCGGCCCATTTGAACCACGAGATGGGCGTGCCGCCGCCGATATGGAAAGTACCGTGCGCGCCGCGCTCCACCAGATCCGCGGTTCGGGCGGCCAACGCAGGCGCATAGGTCGGCGACGCTACATGATCCTCCACTACGCGGATGGGATTGTTCTGGGCTGCCAGCCGTAGCATCAGCTCCACGAAATTGCCGCGCGCGGTTTCCAGGCCCCCGGGTCCGAAAACCCCTGAGGTTCGGATAATCAGCGGCGTATCCAAATAAGCCCGCGCGTACAACTCGCCGGCGAGCTTCGAAACAGCGTAGGCGCCCAGGGGACGCGGAGCATCTTCTTCGCTATATGCCCGGCCGGCCTGGCCGTCGAAGACGTAATCGGTGGAGAAATGCACCAGTTGCGCGTCGGAATTTCTGCAGGCCACCGCCAGATTGCGCACCGCCAGCGCATTCACCTGGAACGCAGCCAGCGGCTCCTTCTCGGCTACGTCGACTTGGTTATAAGCGGCGGCGTTCAGGACCACGGCGGGATCGACGCCGGCAACGGATCGCTCGACAGCAGCGGCGTCGGTAATATCGACCCTGGAACGCTCGAAGCATACGACTTCGTAACCGCGCGCGGAGAATTCTGCTTTTAGCTCGACGCCGAGCTGGCCACCGCTACCAAACAACGCAGCTCGCTTCACCCTACCGCCAATTCAAAGCTGCCCACAGCAGCAGTCCGACGGCTCCAGGAAGCAGCAGTTCCGGCCAGTTCCGCCGCAGGAAGCGAGCCAGAGGCCGCGAGGTCTTGGGCGCCGGTGATCCGTCTTGGGTGGGAGCCATCGACGCCGCCAGCCGCGTGCGAAGCGCCGAGGGCAGGCCCTGCAGCGCGCGCAGGATTTCTTTGCGCCCGCGCCGGTCGGCGATCAAAATGGTAGCGGAATTGAAGCCGTTAGTGGATTCTTCCAACTCCTTCCGCAGGCGCTGCGGGATTTCGCTGACCGAGCGGTATACGCGCGTGCGACCGCCTTTGGCGATAAAAATAGTGGAAGTTTTGACAGTCACGCGGTGCATCGCCGATACTCCAGGTCGCTCAGCTCTCCGCTGGAATCGCCTTGGCGACCCGTTCTATGGGCCCCGCGTTTTTTACAGGTACGCGAACCATGGTGTCCACCACAGCGTTCTTGAGAGTCACTTCAATGAATCCCAGGGCGGCTTTTGAGAGAGCTTTATCCTTCCTATAGATTAACGCAAGCTGCCGCACCATGGGCTCGGGCCCCAGCGAGATCGCGGCCAATTTTCCGGACGCTACTTCGTCGCGGCAGTGCGTTCCGGCCAGGAAGCTAATCCCGAGTCCCGCCAGCACGAAACGCTTGATCATCTCGGTGGAATCCAGTTCCATCGACGAGTTGATATCGTCTTCCACGGGCTCCAGCCACACCGAAAGGCGGCGCCGCGTGGTGCCGGTCTTGGGCATCAGCAACGGAAAACCGACCAGATCCGCGGGCAGAATCTCGTGTCTACGCGCAAGCGGATGGCTGCCCGGCATCAGCGCTTTGATTTCGTCGGAGTGGATTTTGACGACTTGGAGGCGTTTTTCAGCTACCGGTAGCTGCGTGATGCCGAAATCCGCCTGGTTATCCAGCACGGCTTCCACTACGCGGGCGCCGTACGAACGATCCACCAGGATTTGCACGTTGGGGAACTGCTTCTTGAACTCGGAGAACACCAGCGGCAGGACGTAGATGCAGGTGGCTTCGTTAGCGGCGATGAGCAATTCTCCGCGCGGCACACGTTCCAGCTCATTGATCGAATCCTGTGCGCGGCGGCGAAGCGCGAGAATCTGCTCGGCAAAATCGGCAAAAATATGGCCGGCGGGCGTGATGGCGATCTTTGTCCCCAGGCGCTCAAAGAGAGGGGCGTTTAGTTCCTGCTCCAGTTGCCGCACTTGAGCGCTCACGGCAGGCTGCGTGCGAAAGCACGACTGCGCGGCTTTGGAAAAGCTCTTGAGCCGGACAATCTCCAAAAACGTATGGAGTTGATCGAGGTCCATGGACAATCCCATCCTCTTGTTTCTCGGGAGATGGGTCTTATGCTTACAGTTATACTAGCATTGCGTGATCGCTGCGATGGGCCAGTGGAGTGGCAGGTACCGCCTACCGGCTGGAACGATGCTGCTGATCCTTCTTGCGGCCCAGCAAACCCTTGGTGCTCAGACTGTTGCGAATGTGTTGCTGGTTGTGAATGACGCATCGCAACTGTCGCGGGACATCGGACAGTACTACACAAGCAGGCGAGGCGTGCCCCCCAGGAATATCTGCCATATCCGGACCGCAGCGACCGAGGATGTCGCGCGACCGCAATACGACCGGGAAATCGCCGGCGCGATCGGCGCGTGCCTCACTCGCAACCAGCTTGTCGAACAGGTTCTGTATATCGTGACCACGGGTGGCGTGCCGCTAAAGATTCCCGGATCCGGTAGCGCGGGAGGAGCCGCGGGAATGGAAGGGGATTACGCCGCGGTCGACAGCGAGCTCACGCTGTTGTACTCCGACTTGAAGCAGGGAAAAGCGCACCCCATCGCGGGTCCCGCCACTAACCCCTATTTCGGCCGGCGTGAAGCGAAATTCAGCCATCCGGAGTTTCCCATCTACCTGGTCACACGACTGGCGGCGTACGATCTGGAGGGCGTCAAGGCTATCATCGATCGCAGCCTGCACGCTGCGAATCAGGGCAAATTCGTGATCGATATGAAATCGCCGGGTCCCCAGGAGGGCGATTCCTGGCTGCGTCAAGCGGCGAACCTGCTGCCCAAGGACCGGGTTATCTTCGACTCGTCTGAAAAAGTGATCTATGACCAGACTGCCGTAATCGGATACGCCGGCTGGGGTTCGAACGATACCAATCGGCATCGCCGGTTCTTAGGGTTCCACTGGCTTCCCGGAGCCATTGCTACGGAATTTGTCTCCACCAACGGCCGCACCTTTCAGCGTCCTCCCGATAACTGGAACATCAGCGATTGGAAGCACCGCCAACTCTGGTTCGCCGGAGCTCCCCAAACATTGACCGCTGATTACCTGTTGGAAGGGGCCACCGCCGCCACCGGTCACGTGGACGAACCATTTCTCAGCTTGACGCCTCATCCCGAGTATCTGTTGCCGGCATATTATTCGGGCCGCAACCTGGCGGAGAGCTATTACCTGTCCATCCGCGCGCTGAGCTGGCAGAACATCGTGGTCGGAGATCCGTTGTGCTCGCTTGGTCCGCCCGGACGTTGAAGGAGCATCTCTGAACTCCTTCCATCCGCTATTCAGGAATCCGCACCTCGCTACGATCGCGGGAAATTTCTGGAGTCGTCCCGACAGCGAGCGGCACTGGCCCGTCGAAGCGGTGATCTATCAGACCGAGCCCAACGTCCGGGTGCTGGTTCACTCGCAGCGCCCCGTCGTGAATAAAGGCGAGAAGCCCAAGGGGGAACTGATCCTGGTCCATGGTCTGGAGGGATCGAGCGCCTCGGGCTATGCCCGCAGCATGGTCCACGCCGCGCTTCAAAGGGGATGGGTGACGCACCGGTTCAACATGCGCGGATGCGGCGATGCGGATGAACTGGCCGTGACGGGCTATCACGCCGGCCAGACCAGCGATTTGCTGGCCGTCCTCCGGGAGCGCCGCCGGCTGAGCTCGCTGCCGCTATTCGTCATCGGATTCTCGCTGGGCGGAAATGTGACACTCAAGCTGGCGGGAGAACTGGCGGAGGCCGCCGGGGAACTGCTGATGGGGGTGTGCGCCGTGTCGACACCCATCGACTTGGCTGCGTGCGCCGCCGCGCTGGCCGAGCCGCGGAATTTCATCTACCAGGGCCGCTTCCTGAACCGGCTGAAAGATCGCATCCGGCGTAAGAATCGTGTAGCGCCGGACGTCTATACCTTGGAACACTTGCCCAAGATTCGCACCATCGAGGATTTCGACGACCACTACACCGCGCGCCTGTTCGGCTTCGGCACGGCGGCGAACTATTTTCGTACCCAATCGTCGAATCAGTTCCTGGAGCGCATCCGGGTGCCCGCGTTGTTGGTCCAATCCAAGGACGATCCGCTGGTGCCTTTTCCCGTTTTTGAACACCCGGCGTTTGATAGTAATCCGTGCCTGACGCTCTTGGCGGTGGAGCATGGCGGCCATTTAGGGTTTCTTTCGCGTGGGAAAGACCGATTCTGGCTGGATGGGACGGTCCTGGACTGGATGGAGCGGAACCTGAACCGCCTAAACCTCGTATCCTAGGACTACACACGTACTTCAAAGAGGTCCGTTCACGTGAAATCCCAAGCTTCCTTTTTCGAGGCCGCGGCAGTAGCGCTGGATTCCCTGCGCGGCAGCAAGCTGCGGAGTTTCCTGACGCTATTGGGCATTATTCTGTCCACCACGACGCTGATTTCCGTGATGTCGGTGATCCACGGGATGGACGTGGTGGTGGCCAACAGCGCCTCTACCATGGGAACCGAAGGCTTCCGCGTACTGCGTTTCGCGTTCATCAATAACTGGGATCCCAAGAAGTTCCTGGAGTACCAGCGTAAGAATCCGCAGCTTTCTCTGGAAGAATATGACTTCCTGAAGGACCGGGTCACTTTGGTTAAGGAAATGAGCCCGTCGGCCCAGCGCGGCACCAAGGTCACATATGAAGGGGACCTGGTGGATGGAGTCGCGCTGATTTCTTTCAACTCGACCGGCGCTTCTTTGAGTAATACCGAGATCGAAACGGGCCGTATGTTTACGGCCACCGAAGACCAGCGTCATGTCGAGGTCGTGGTGCTGGGTGCGGATCTGAAGCAGCGGTTCTTTCCGAACGTGGATCCGATTGGAAAGAGCGTCCAGGTCGATGGCCGCCCATTTCAAGTGATTGGAGTCGCCAAGCCCAAGGGGAGCGTATTCGGGCAGTCCCAGGATAATTTCATATCCATTCCCATCCAGACCTACGTGAAGATCTACGGGGCCAGGACCGGGCTGCAGTACAACTTCTCGGCACTGACAAAGGATCGGATGGCGGAAGCACAGGACGAAATTCGCGTGCTGCTGCGCGCTTCGCGGCACCTCCGCCCGGACCAGGACGATACGTTCATGATCCTCTCCTCCGACACGCTGATCGCGGCTTGGAACAGCTTGACGGGCGCAATCGCCGCGGCAGCGATCGGGATTGTCAGCGTATTCATGGTGGTCGGCGGCGTAGTCATCATGAACATTATGCTCGCGGTGGTGAGCGAGCGAACGCGTGAAATCGGGGTGCGCAAAAGCGTGGGAGCGCGCCGGCAGGACATCCTGAACCAGTTCCTGGTGGAATCATCCATGTTGTCGGGCATCGGCGGATTGATCGGCGTCACGATTTCCTGGCTGGTGGCGCTGATTGTCCGCAACACCACGCTGGTTCCGATGGAGACGCCGATCAACGGCGTGATTATCGGGGTGACGTTGTCGGCGGCGGTAGGATTGTTTTTCGGAATTTATCCGGCGCGGCGGGCGTCTCGTCTGGATCCGATCGTGGCCCTGCGGGCGGAAAGCTGATCTCGGCGAACAACCCATGAAGCTCCTGATATCGGTGATCGGGCTGGCCCTGGCGACGCTCCGCGAGAACAAAGTGCGTTCGTTCCTCACGCTGCTGGGAGTGATGATCGGTACGGGGACCATCATCGGCGTGGGATCGATCCTGACGGGCCTGGACGGCGCGGTAACGGGCGCGATCCGCAGCCTGGGGACCAACACCGCCATCGTCATGCGAATCGGGCCGAGTTTCGGCGGGGGGCGAACGCCGGAGCAGCGCCAGCGCCGTCCGCTCACGTATGAAAACGTCGTGGCGATCGCCGAGCGATGCCCGGCAGTGGAGCACGTGAGCCCGGTCCTGCAGCCGCCCAACGGCCTCCTACGGGCACGTTATAAGGGTAACGACGCGTTCCAACTTCAGATGTTCGGCACCTTCGAGCATTACGCCACGGCGGGCCAGGCCGACATGATGGCGGGCCGCTTCTTTACCGATTCCGAAGACCGCCATCGCATGCCCGTGACGGTGATCGGCCAGGACATCTACAAGCAGCTATTCGGCAAGGAAGACGCGATCGGGAAGATCGTTCTGGTGGCGGGACACGAGCTGCAAGTAATCGGTGTGATGAACCCTCCCGCCACCGCTCTGCCGGGCCAGAATGACACGCGTGTGATCGTCCCCTACTTCACCATGCGCAAGCTGTTTCCTACCGCGCAGGAACACCAGTTGATCGTGCAAGCCAAAGAAGGGCAACTGGCCGTGGCGATCGACGAGATGCGCGCAGTGCTCCGGCAGGAGCGTCGCGTCCCGTTAAACAAGCCCGATAGCTTCGATATCTCGACGGCGGACCAGCTCGTAGATCAATTTCGTTCGGTCACTTCGGTGGTGGCTCTGGTGATGGTGGTGCTCAGTTCGATCGGACTACTGGTGGGCGGTATCGGCGTGATGAATATCATGCTGGTCTCGGTGACCGAGCGGACCCGGGAAATCGGAGTGCGCAAGGCCATAGGCGCGCGCCGGGGCGACATCATCATCCAGTTCCTGACCGAGGCCGTGGTGCTCACCGGACTGGGCGGACTGATCGGCATGCTGTTTGGCTGGGCGGTTTCGCAAGTCACGCGCTTCTTCCTGCCAAATCTGCCGACGCTGGTGCCGCTATGGGCCGTCGCGCTGGGGATCGTGGTGAGCGTCGGCATCGGCGTGTTCTTTGGCATCTGGCCGGCTAGCAAGGCGGCACGCCTCGATCCGGTGGAAGCTCTCCGGTACGAATAACTCTCCTATGCATTCCCACAAGAGCGGTGGTATGCTCCCTTTGGGAATCCAATAGGAACATGCCCGAGAAAAGCGATGTTTGGCAGGGCACGCTGGCCCTGATGGTTTTAAAGACGCTCCACGCGCTGGGGGCGATGCACGGATACGGCATCGCGCGGCGGATCGAGCAGACCAGCGAAAACCTGTTGTCGATCAATCACGGCACACTTTACCCGGTGCTGCTGAAGCTGGAGCAAGAGGGATCCATCCAATCGGAATGGGGCGTTTCTGACAATAACCGCAAGGCCAAGTTCTACCGGATCACCAAATCGGGCAAGAAAGAATTGACCGCCGCAGAGCGCGAGTGGCAGCGCGCCAACGACATTATGGCGCGTTTCTCGGCCCTGCAAGGAGGTTCGTCATGAAGGCGTTGCGCCGCGGATGGAAACGTCTGTTAGGATCCCTCTCCAGCGAAAAAGAGGATCTGTCAGATGAGATACGCTCGCACATCGAGATGCAGACCGACGACAATCTTCGCGCGGGCATGCCGCCGGAGGAAGCCCGCCGTCAAGCGAAACTCAAGTTTGGCGGGCTCGATTCCACGAAGGAGAGTTATCGCGACCAGCGAGGCCTGCCGTGGCTCGAGACCGCCTTCGCCGATTTTCGGTACGCTGCGCGAGCGCTGCGCAAAAGCCCCAGCTTTACCATCGTTGCCGTGCTGACTCTGGCGGTGGGTATTGGAGCCAATACAGCCATCTTCAGCCTGGTGAATCAGGTTCTGCTGCATCCGCCGGGGATCTCGCAGCCCGAGCGCATTGTTGTGCTGCGCACGAAGTACGACAAGCTGAAGTTAAACTTCGAGGTTGCCGCGCCGCCGGCGCTCGATGCCATGCGGAACCGAAAGGAAGTATTCGAGCATGCCGCGGCGTTGCAGGGACGAAGCTTCAACTACGGAGGGCAACAGGTTCCCGAGAGACTTCTGGGCGGGGCGGTCTCGGCCGAATGGTTCGACGTCTTTGGCGCACGGCCGAAACTGGGACGCGTGTTCACTCCGGAGGAAGATCAGCCTAGCGCGAACCGGGTGGTGGTGCTCGCCCATGCCGCCTGGCTGAGGTTGTTCGGTGGGGACCCGAAAGTGATCGGGCGATCAATCGAGCTGAACCAGCAGCCGTACCAAGTTATTGGCGTCATGAATCGCGATTTCCGCTGGCCCACCTCGGTGGATTTATGGGTGCCGCTGGCGTTGCCGCCGCGCGCATTTACGCCACAGAACTGGTTCAACGAGAACCTGTGGATTGCCGCGCGCATCCGGCCGGGTGTGCCGCCGACGCAAGCGGACGTGTTCCTGAAGACACTGACGAATCGTGTATTGGAACAGGCTCCGCCAGAGGCAAAGCGTGACATTTCGGAGGCCGGTTGGGGTCTGCTGACAATGCCGTTTCGCGACTCCCGCGCAGGCGTGGCCAAGACACCGGTGCTGATCCTGCTGGGCGCGGTGGGAATGGTGCTGTTGATCGCATGTTCTAACATCGCGGGGCTGATGCTGGCGCGCACATCGGTGCGAGCAAGGGAGCTCGCCGTGCGCGCGGCCTTGGGGGCGACGCGGGTTCGTCTGATGCGCGCAGTACTGGCCGAAAGCCTGCTGCTGTCCGTGACGGGAGGCGCGGTGGGCATAGCAATGGCGCAGGCAGCAGCTGGTTTGCTTCTGCGCTTGGCTCCGGAAAGCGCGGCCGCGGGGCTGGAGCCTCTACTGGACGGATACGTACTGTGGTTCGCTGTTGCGGCGAGCCTGGTTTCGGCTGCCTTTTTCGGGCTCGTACCAGCGTGGCAATTATCGAAGGTGGATCCGCAGCAGAGGTTGCGGAGCGGCGCGCGGACGTTCGCGGGAGGGGTGAGGCAAAGGCTGCGGTCGGGCCTGGTAGTGGCGGAGGCGGCGCTCGCGCTGGTGTTGCTGGTGATGACTGGCCTGTTTTTGCGGAGCCTGGCGCGGCTGCAAGAAACCAATCCGGGCTTCGAGCCGCGAGGGGTGATGACGGCGTCCTTCTCGCTACCCACACAAGCCTACGCAGACGGCAAAGCGCAGGCTGTCTTCATTCGGAGCGTGCTGGAGCGGCTGGGGCGAGTGAACGGAGTGACGGCGGCTACTGTCGGCGAGCCGATTCCATTCAGTAACGAATTCGAGGGTGGCTCATTCCAGATCGTGGCGCGGACGGTTGTGCAGGGTGAGCCTGGCCCGCATGCCGAACGGCGGTGGGTTACGCCCGACTACCTAAAGACGTTCGGAATCCCGCTTAAGGAGGGCCGCTTCTTCACCGATCTGGACCGTCTGGGCACGGAGCCCGTGGCAGTGATCGACGAAAGACTGGCCCGGCGGTATTGGCCGAATGAGAATCCACTGGATAAGCGCGTGGAACCGACCTCGGGAGAGGGGAAACTGAGGATCGTGGGGGTAGTAGGGCACGTGATGCAGTCGGATCTGGCCAGTGACGAGGACGAAGGAGTGCTGTACGCCAGCATCTTGCAACACCCGATGCCGCTTGGGTCCATAGCAGTGAAGACCTCGGGCGACGTGGGTGCGCTGGCGGCTGTGATTCGCGATGCGGTACGGGAGACCGATGCGGGTCTACCACTGTTCAACTTGAAATCGATGGATACGATGATCGGCAACTCTCTGGCGCCCCGGCGCTTCCTTCTGCGCCTCCTGGGCTTCTTCGCAGCTGCCGCACTCTTCTTGGCGGCGCTTGGACTCTACGGCGTCATCAGCTACTCCGTCGCGCAGCGCACTCGCGAGATAGGTATTCGTATCGCCCTGGGCGCCGAGCGGCTATCGGTGCTAAAACTCGTGGTCGGGCAAGGATTTGTGCTGGCGGCGATCGGCGTAGTCATCGGTATCGCCGCCGCAGCCTTGACCGGACGCTTCCTTGAAAGCCAGTTGTTCCAGGTGAGCGCGTTCGATCCGCTGACGATTTTCGTGACTGCGGGCGCGCTGCTCATGGCTGGACTAGTCGCGAGCTACCTGCCGGCGCGGAGAGCGGTGCGTGTCGATCCGGCAGTGACCTTGCGATGCGATTGAGCCCGCTCCACTGTTACTGCCTTGGCTCGGAAGTCGCGTTCGCCAGTTCCAGTGCCCGCGTTCTAACACCGCGGAGATCGAGCTTGCCCGTCCCCAGCAGCGGTAGCTCGTCGACTTGATGGATATTCTCAAGCTTCGGCAGCCATAACTTTGGAAGATCGGTTTCGGACAGACGCCTCCACAGTTCCTCGGGCGTGATATTCGGAGCCGTGTAGAGCACTGCCAGGCGTTCGCCCTTGCGCTCATCGGGCAGCCCCGTCACTGCGCAGGGCCCGGCATTTCCAGATGAATCCTGGCAGATCTTGCCGATCATGTCTTCGACCAACAAGTGCGGAACCATCTCGCCCCCGACTTTGCTGAACCGCGACAGCCGGTCTGTGATCGCCAGGAATCCATCCTCGTCGATCTTGGCGATGTCGCCGGTTACGTACCAACCGTCCTGAAAGACTTGCGCCGTCCGCTCGGGCTGCTTCAGATAGCCGAGCATCTTGTTGGGACCCTTGACCAGCAACATGCCTTCCTGGCCGGGCGGAAGCGGTTCGCTTGTCTCCGGATCCACGATTCGCACAGCCACCCCCGGAATCGGCAGCCCTACGGTGCCATGTTTCGTTCCGATTTGAATCTCTTTACCGACCCTATAGTCCGGCGTGTTCACTGCCACTACAGGCGACATCTCGGTCATGCCATAGCCTTGAAGCAGATCGATACCGAAAATTTCCTCGAACTCCTCGCGCACCGGTTCACGAAGTTTTTCCGCGCCCACGACCACGAAGCGCAGCGACGCGAACTGTTCGCGGGTGCACTTGCGCATATACGTTCCGCAAAAGGTAGGGGTGGACAGCAGGAATGTGCCTTTATATTTGTGGACCAGCTCGCCGATGGTTTTTGCGTCGCTCGGGTTGGGATGATAGACAACTCCGGCGCCCGCGAACAAGGGGAGCCAGACCGTCGCCATGAAACCGAAGGAATGGAAAAGCGGCAGTACTCCGATGATGCGATCGCGCTGGTCGAGCGAGTAGATCTGTAGAACGGCGTCTATGTTCGTCGCCAGATTGAAGTGCGAAATCATGACGCCTTTCGGAACCCCTGTGCTGCCGCTCGAAAAGATCACGGTGGCGAGGCTGTCGGGACCTCCCTTCGGCTTGAGCAAGGCGGCCGGCATCAGCCGCGCTTTCAAGAGTCCCCGCAGCTTCGCGGATTTGTTCATCGACGCCAGAATATCTTCGAGATAATCCGCGCCTTCGGGAGCGTCGAGCTTGGCCTTTGCCAGGAAAACCTTGGAAGTGATGACCGTACGAATCTCGCATTGGGCCGCGGCGTACGCCATCGCTTCTTTACCGCCGGTGAAGTTGAGGTTCACCGGTACTTTGCCGGCCAACGAGACCCCCAGGTTCGCCAGCGCTCCGCCCACCGTGGCGGGCAGCAGCAAGCCGATCATTGTTTCGGAGCCCGCCCGCTGGCGAATGTAACCGGCCAACAGCACCGCCGCAGTCAGCGCGCGACCGTAGGTCAGTTCGCGGCCGGTGGAATCGGCCATGGCGAATTGGCCCCAGTTTCGCCGGGCGACACGAATAAAGCGCGCAGGCAGCGTCGCACCCGTTTCTCGGGTCAGTTGCGCGGCATCGCTTCCGAGCTCCTGGACGCCTTGCCGGGCAGCCCAGGCAGTGACGGGAGCAGGCAGAGGCGCGCCAAAGGACGCTGTGACCAGGTACGGCCATCCCCGCGGCCGCTTCCCGAAGAATCGTCCGCCCGCGAAGCTGAAAATGCTGCCCCACATGCGGTCCAGATGGACAGGGATCACCGGAACGTCCAGGCCATCAATGATTTTTTCCATCCCACGCTTGAACGGCAGCAGGTTGCCGGTGCGCGTGATCGATCCTTCGGCAAAGATGCAGACCACATGCCCCGCCTCCAGCTCCCGCCGCGCAGACTGCATCGCGGCAGTCATCGCGCGCGGTCCACCGGCGTCCACCGGAATGGTCCGGAGCGCGCGCAGAAGCCCGCGGAAGGCCCAATGCTCGTAATAGGGGCGCCAGATCAGAAAGCGAACGTGACGGTGCCGCGCGGCCCATCCGACCAGCAATCCGTCCATCAGGGAGACGTGATTGGAGACCAGCAGAGCACCGCCCTGCGCCGGCACATTTTCGGCGCCTCGCACCCGGACGCGATACAAAAGCGCGATCAGGCAGCGGACGCCGAAGCGCGCCAAAAACAGGGGTATCACAGGAATAGTGTAAGCCGAGACGTGCCGAATGTTGAACCACAGCCCAGCGGCAGCTTATCCTCTAGGTTGGCTCGTTAGAGCCGTTCGCGCGCAGAGGGGAAGAGGGAACAGTGAAGCTGATTGGCAGAATCTGCCCGCTATTAGTGTGTTCAATATTGACGGCTCAGCAGCAGCCGGCTCAAGAGCAGCCGGCGCCGCCCCAGGCAGTGCGACAAGCGCCTGCGCAACAACCGCCTGTGCAGCCGCCGCCTGCTCAACAACAGGCTCCCGAGAATATCGAGAGGATGTTTTCGATTGGCGCGTACGATTGGGTACCAAGCGGGGGCCCCTCGCTGCGCGGCGGAGTGAATACAACTGATCCCGCTTCTCACGACTTAACCCTTCCCAAGAAACCCTCACGGGCGTACGGGGCCATGATCACGATTCCGACAAAGGGATCGACGCGCCTCGAATTTTCCTACCTGACGATCAACGATCGGGGCAACGCACTGGCCCCCCGCGATCTGGGTTTCTTTGGCGGAACCATTCCGCAAAACGAACCTCTGGCAATGGACTACAGCCTTCGCGTATTCAAGGTGTCCTGGAATTATCTGACGTATCCGAATCCACCCCAGGACGCCAAATTGCGGATCAAGACGCTGTGGGAGTTTCAGTACGTGAAGGTCAAGCCCAACGTTGTGCTGACCGCGTCGGCGCCCGATCAGCCGCTCACGCAGAGTCAATCGATTATCCTCCCAACGTTGGGTTTAGGCATGGAGTACGTGCCGTCACAGCACTTCCGCATAGAGGTCCGGGGATCCGGGATGTGGCTGCCCAAACACGCCGCGCTGGCGGACGCGGAAGCCACCGCCGTAGTGCGGGTGCGCCGGCTCGAAGTCTTTGCGGGCGGGAAAGGCTTCTACTTCCGGACATCACCCCAGAAGGAAACCTTTGTCCAAGGCACGCTGTGGGGACCTTACGGCGGCATCCGATGGGTGTTCCGATAGAGCGGCTTATATCGCGCAGCGGGCCACTATCCAGATCTTTTCCCAGGCGGGGACGCGAACTCGATCGCGGAGCACGTCGTATCCGGAATTTGAGATGCGCTCCAGCAAACGCGAATAAATCCCGATCAGCGCTTTGAGCGAAGCGCGGCTTCGACTATCCACCAGGTCTGTCAAAGGTTGAGCCTCGCGGTAGTATGCTCGGGCGCGATCGGCTTCAAACGCCAGCAAGCTGCGCAAACCGGGCGAAAGCGCGGCGCCGGACAGTTCCTTGGGGTTCACACCGAACCGATCCAGGTCCTCGGCGGGTAAGTAGACGCGGCCGTGTTCGGCATCTTCCCGCACGTCCCGGAGGATGTTAGTGAGCTGGAATGCCACGCCGCATCGTTCGGCGAGCTTGAGAGCCTCGGGATCATCGAAGCCGAAAATGTGAATGATGGTCAGGCCGACCACACTGGCGACGTGGTAGCAATACTCGTACAGCTCCTGAAACGTCTGGATGTGGCGCTGATCGAGATCCGAGCTGACGCCGCGAATCATGTCGCGGAAATATTCATGCGGGATGCGGTACCGCTCGACTGCGTCGGAGAAGGCCGGCCATAGCGGATGTTCGGGAGCGTCGCCAGCCAGTGCGGAATCGAGATCCGCCCGCCATCGCTCGATGGCCCCGTGGCGATCTCCCACTCCATCCGCGTCACTGAGGTCGTCGCAGTAGCGCATGAACGCGTAAATCGCGCACATGGCCTGGCGCTGCGGGCGGGAGAGCAGCAGGAACGAGTAATAGAAGTTTTTGGCCTCGGTGCGCGCGACCCGCTCACAGAAGGCGTAGGACTCCTCGAGCCGCATTGCTTTATGCAGCCCGCGAAAATGCCCGCCGTGTGATGGCAGACAGCAGCAATCCTACACGCTCTACTTTGGAAATGGCCGGCCTGGACCGCAGAACATCGCAGCCCTGGCGTTCGATCTTCTCGAGAACCCGCAGGCCGCCGCGGCTGAATAGCTCCAGGTCGATTGCCAGGCGACGGTCGACGGAATCCGCTAGGGGGAGCCCTTGGAGAAAAAGATCGCGCGTGACGTTCACGGCTTCCTGCATGGCCGCGCGGAAGCGTGCATCGAACTGTCGCGCGAACAGCGCCTCCAGCGGATAGCCGTGGGCTTCCAGCAAATCCAGCGGCAAATAGACCCGGTCCTTTTGCAGATCCACTGTCACATCCTGCCAGAAGTTGGCAAGCTGCAGCGCTGTGCAAGTGGCGTCTGACAGCGCCTGCCGCCCCGCATCGCGATATCCGCACAGCCCCAGCACCAGCCGCCCCACCGGATTCGCAGAATAGCGGCAATATTCGAACAACTCCTCGAAATTGCGATAGCGCGTGACGGTCTGATCCTGTTCGAACGCGGTGATCAAATCTTCGAATAACGTGACGGGGAGGGAAAATTCGCGAACGGTGCCCGCGAGCGCCACGAAGACGGGGTGGCGGGCGTGGCCTGCGCACATCGCCTGCAGCTCGCTACGCCACCAGGCCAGCAATCGCAAGCTTTCCGCCGTGTCGCCGATCTCATCACCCAGATCATCGGCCCAGCGGCAGAATGAATAGACGTTGTAGAAATCCTGGTGCAGGCGCTTGGGCAGCAGCAGGCTCACCACGTGAAAATTTTCGTAATGGTGCGTTGCCAGCCAGCGCGTGTACCCCCGCGACTCCTCTGGCGACCAGACCCGCTCCATCGCTTCCGGGGAGGCTAGAAATCGAACGGGGTAAAGGAATGTGTCGTGGAGGAGCACTGAGCCAGTGGCTCCTCTACGGGATGATGGCGGTTTTGAGGTGGCCGTTGTGGCTCATCAGATGCTGCATCACTTCCAGCAGATTCGAGAGCGGCTCGACTCGATTTACGAAATCCCGCGCGGTCACGCGGCCTCGGCTGATGATGTCCAGCGCTTGGCGGATCAGCGCAGGCGTGTGATGGAAGCTGGCTTTGAGAGTCAGCTCGGAATAATGAAGCAGTCCCGCGTCCACCGGGACCTCAGTTCCTTCCGGACAGCCGCCGAAGAAGTTCACGACGCCGCCGCGACGAAGCAGCTTGACGGCGAGCTGCCACACCTCAGGGAGTCCTACCGCTTCGATGACGACGTCCGCACCTCGTCCGCCGGTAAGCTTCTGGACCGGGCTCACGACGTCGGCGCCTTCTTCGTTCAGGACCACCTCATCCGCGCCCATTCCCGCGGCGCGATCGAGCTGCGAACGCCGGCGTCCGATGGCGATCACGCGCGCGCTGTACACTGCTTTCGCCAGCCGCACGAACATCATGCCGATGGGGCCTAATCCGATGACAGCCACGGTGTCGCCGGGCCGCACACCGCTCTCTTCCAGGCCGCGCATCACACATGCCAGAGGTTCCACCAGCGCGGCATCCTGATAGCTGACATGTGGCGGGATCTCGTGCATGTTTTTGGCTACGATCCGTTCCGGGATCCGGATGAACTCGGCGTAGGCTCCATTGTTGAACAGCAGGTCCTCGCAAAGATTTTCCTGGCCGCGGTGGCAATAGTAACAGGCCCCGCATGGAGCCGAATTCGCGGCAACAACGCGTTGGCCCACGTGAAATGCCGAGACATCGCTTCCTATTGCCGCTACGTCTCCAGCTAATTCATGTCCGAATAAGGCGGGCGGCCGGATCATTTTCGCGTGATAGCCCCGGCGGAACACCTTAACGTCGGTTCCACAGGTGAGCGCCGCGCGGACGCGCACAAGCACGTCTCCGCTGCCCAATGTAGGAACATCGACCCGTTCGATGCGGAGCTGCTCCTTGCCATACAGCACCGCCGCGCTCATCCGCTGCGTGTCAGGACTCATTTTTGTGGCTGGACTACTACCTTTAACGATACCTCATCCGGGTGTAAAGCGCGCTCAATGCCGCTATGAATATCGTTTAATGGAACGCGATGCGTGATCAGTTCTTCCACCGCCAGAGCCCCGCTAAAAACCAGGTTCGCGGACTCTTTCTGAAGATCAACCGAAGCGCTATAGGAGCCGAAGATCGCGCGTTCCCCCACGCACACGTCTGCGCCCGATACTTCAATGCGCTCCTGGTGCGACGTTTGGGCAAAGAGCAGAATTCGCGCGCCTGGACGCGAGCAAGCCACAGCCTGCTGGACAATCCCGGGGGCTGAAGCGGCCACGATCACCAGGTCGGCGCCGCGGCCGCCGGTCATGCCCTTCACCCGGGCGTCCAGATTTTCGTCGCGCGGGTTAAACGCCTCCTGCACGCCGAAACTCAGCGCCAGCCCGCGGCGGCTGGTCATGGTATCGGTGACGATTACGCGCGCGCCGGTCAGCACCGCCATCATGGTAAAGATCAGGCCGATGGGGCCCTGTCCCAGCACGGCTATTACGTCTTCGGGCTGTGGATCGATCTGTTTGAACCCCTTAAGGCACGTGTTCACTGGCTCGACAAAACACGCTTGATCGAAAGTCACTCCGTCCGGAATTCTTTCGACGCCGCGCTCGACGATCCAGTCCATGACGCGCACGTATTGCGCGAAACCGCCTCCGGCCGGCTCAAATCCGGCCGTCACGCCGACCTTCTTGTATACCGGGCACTGCGCAAACAACTTGCGCCCGCAATAGAAACATTCGCCGCACGGAATGTGGTGAAACACTACCACCCGGTCGCCCGGACGGAAGCGCCTGACATCGGAGCCTACGGCGGCCACCACGCCCGCGGTTTCGTGGCCGTAAACGCGAGGCGGCTCCAGCAGATCGTAGGCGATCTTCTTCAGATCGGTGTGGCAGATGCCGCACGTCTCCACCCGCACCAGGATCTCGCCGGGTCCGATCTCAGGGACCGGGATGGCTTCCACCTCCACGCGTCCAGACCCGCGGTACACCGCGGCTCTCATGGTTGCGGCTGCCTTCGACAGCGGGGCGGCTTCCGGCAGTGTTGCCACCGGGCTCCCGGCGACGCTAGTTTTCGCAGTTGGCAAGAAACTCTCCTAACCGTTCCGCGGCCCGACGGCAATGGCGGTCCAAGCGAACCAATCCGGGCAATACAGTGAATGGCCGGCTCAAGGCTGCCAGTGCAATGCGCGTTCGCTCGAAGCGCCCGTCCGCATCACGGTACTGATTGAAATCCAGCGGCAGATCCTCCCCTGCCGCGTCGGATACCACGCGAACGCATCCAAAGGGCACGTCCCACTCCCGGGCCTTTTGCGCGACTGCCGCGGATTCCATCTCCACCACCGCCGCCCCCGTAGCCGTCCGCAATTCGCACTTTTCCTGAACTGTGATCGCGACTCGGTCTACCGATACCACGTCGCCCTGCACAAACGACGCTCCTACCCCTTGGGGAACTTCACCCGATACGACGATATCACCAATTCGTAGCGCGGGGTCAAGCGCGCCGCAGAAGCCGATACTCAGGATCCGATCCACCTTCGGCTTCCGCTCCAGCGCTCGTTTTACCAGCGTTGGCCCCGGGCCATTGGCGACCAAAAAGCAGCGGCTGTTGTTCCACGCAACGTCGCGTGAAAACGCTGCCCCGGGCCACTTTAAAGGGCGAACGTCACCAACCCGTTTCAGGATTCCTTCGAACTCGCGCGCCTCCGCCGCAATCATAAGCCAGGTGACCATTGCTCTCAGCAGTAACCATTCTCCCGAAACCAGACTACAGCGCGGCGAAGGGCGTCTGCAGCGGGCCCTGGGGAATACCCCAGGTCGCGCGCGGCCTTGTCGTGACGCACCCACATCTTCTTCCGCGACATGCGAACAGCGTCCAGAGGCGCGCGCGGTTCTTTGCCGGTGATGTTCGCCCAAGCTGTGGACGCCACTCCCGCCGCGTAGGCCACTGCGTAAGGAATCTGCACGCGGGGCGCTTTCCGCTCCAGAATGCCTGCCAGTGTCTCTAGAATCTGTTTGAGCGTCATGTTCTCTGAGCCCAGGATGTAGCGCTCTCCGGGCGTACCGCGCTCGCACGCTGCAAGGTGTGCGCAGGCGACGTCGCGCACATCGACGACATTGAGGCCCGTATCCACATACGCTGGAATCGCCCCACGCACGAAATCGACGACGATTTTGCCGGTCGGCGTGGGCTTGAAATCGTGATCGCCAACCGGCGCCGTAGGATTTACGATCACCACCGGGAAGCCATCGTGCGCGAATTCCATCGCCACCTGTTCGGCCAGGAACTTCGAACGCTTGTACGGACCCTGCATTTCTTCCAGGCGCGCCGGCATCTCTTCATCTCCGATGCCCGCCGGCGGCATTCCGATGCATCCAACAGTGCTGGTATACACGAATCGCTCTACGCCGGCTCGGCGCGCCGCCTCGAGCATTGCCCTGGTCCCTTCCACATTCGACCGGTACATCTCTTGAGGCTCGCGCGTCCACAGCCGGTAATCCGCGGCGACGTGGAAAACCACCCCGCAGCCCTCTACGGCGCGCGCTAGCGACGCGGAATCGCGCAGGTCTCCTTGGATAGGCTGGATCCCGGAAAGCTCACGCAGCTTTGCCGGATCGCGCGCAAGGGCGCGTACGGAATCGCCGCGTTCGAGCAGGGCGCGGGCCACGTGCCAGCCGAGGAATCCGGTGGCGCCGGTGACGAGCGTGGGTTTCACGAATCAGCCAAGACGGACAGGCTAAAAGCCTGTGTCACCTTTATCCCAGCAGCCAGCTCAGCGTCTTGAACGGATCACTGAGCTTGGCATTGATGCCGTAGGCGGAGGAAGGTTCGTAGCCGCAATGCACCATACACTGATCGCAGCGCGGATCGTTCCCCGAGCCGTAATTCTCCCAGGGAGTCTTGGTCATGAGATCTTCGAAGGTCTCATGGTGCGCGTCGGTGATCAGATAACAGGGACCTTTCCAGCCTTTGACGTTATACGTCGGATTGCCCCAGGCGGTGCAGGGAAGATCGCGATCGCCCTTGAGGAAATCCATGTAGACCGGCGAAGACACCAAGGGGAAACGCTTGGCCATCTTGTCGATGTCCTTGAATTTCTCGTAGATATCCTCGCGCGTCATGAAGATTTCCTGGTCGTTCACCGAGGAATATCCGTAGGCTGGCGAAATGGTGTGGCCATCCACCTTAAACTGGGCCAGAAATTCGTAGAGTTCCGAGATCTCGGCCATATCGGTTTCCCGGTAAACGGTGGTGTTGGTAAACACCTTGAAGCCGTTTTCCTTGGCGATACGAATACCTTCGATCGCGGCCTTGAACACACCCGCCCGTTCCACTGCCAGATCGTGATTTTTCTCCATACCGTCCAGGTGGACGTTCAACACCAACCCGGCGTCCGGCGTGAATTCCTTGAGCCGCTTGGCGATGAACATGCCGTTGGTGCACAGTTGGATGTACTTGCCACGCTTAAGAATCTCTTGACAGAGTTGGGGCAGTTCCGGATATAGAAACGGCTCGCCGCCGCAGATCGAAACCATAGGGGCGCCGCATTCATCCACAGCGGTCAGGCATTGCTGCAGCGTCAGACGGGAGCTGATGGAGGTCTCGTATTCCCGGATGCGCCCGCATCCGGTGCAGGTGAGGTTGCAGGCGTGCAGCGGCTCCAGCATCATGACGAGCGGGAAGCGCTTGCTTAACATCGGATGCGGCTTCCGATCCGCACGAGCAGACGGAATCTGTGCGTGAACGATGCGGAAGGGATTCTTCGCATCCTCGGTCTGTCCCAGGTTCTTCTGCCACTCCGGCCGTGGCCGCAGCTTGTTCCTGGCGATGTAAGTCGCCATGCTGGCTGCCTGCGTAATCGGAAATCTCATGAGTGCGTTGCTCCTCTTGCTTTGCGGTAGGCTGCCAGCGCCAGAATCGGGAACGAATGCCGGTAAAGATGGTATTGCAGATAAAAAACGCGGGGGAATCCGGTCCCGGTGGACAAATCCTCATTCCAGCCGCCATCGCTGCGCTGGGTTTCGACCAGATACTCGATACCTTTGTGAAGGCTGCTGCTGGTGATGTCGCCTCCGGCGAGCAGTCCCAGGACCGCCCAAGCCGTCTGTGAGGGCGTGCTATGGGCAGGGATGAACGTTCCCTGATCGTAACTGGCGCAGCTCTCGCCCCACCCGCCATCGGCGTTCTGGATCGAGCGCAGCCATTCTCCGGCGCGCAGAATATAGGCTTCCCGATCGCTTTCGCCGGAGGCCTGCAACCCGCGCAGAGCCAGGTAGGTGCCGTAGATGTAATCGACTCCCCAGCGCCCGTACCAGCTTCCGTCGAATTCCTGAGATTTTTTAAGATACGCGATCCCGCGCCGCACAGCCTCGTGGCTATTCGGGACGCCGCACGCCGCCAGCGCCTCCAGCACGCGTCCGGTGATGTCCGGACAGGTGGGATCGAGCATCGCGTTGTGATCGGCAAAAGGCACGCGACTCAGGAAATTCCAGTTGTTGTCGACATCGAACGCGGCCCAGCCGCCGTCCGAGCCTTGCATGGCAAGCAGCCAGTCAATGGCGCGGGTGCGGGCAGCCTGCTGCGCTTCAGGATCGGAGCCGGTGGATTGCGATAGGGCCAGAAGAACCTGCGCGGTGTCGTCGATATCGGGATACCACTCGTTGGCGAACTCGAAATACCAGCCCGAGGGCTCCACATTCGGCCGCTTGACGCTCCAGTCGCCTTTCCGGCGGACTTCCTTCGAAAGCAGCCAGTCGGCCGCGGGCGTAAGCGCGCGTTTGGGAACGCATCCCGATTCGCCCAAGGCGTGCACTGCGATCGCTGTATCCCAAACCGGTGAAAAGCAGGGCTGAAAGAAGAACCCGCGGCTGTCATCGATCATGAGGTTCATGAACTGCCGCGTGGCTTCCTCTAAGTCGGGGTGATCCTTCGGGTAGCCCAGGACATCCAGCGCCATGATCACGTACATCATGGATGGATAGATTGCGCCCAACCCGTCGGAACAGCGCGTCCGTGTGAGAATCCATTCCTCGGCACGGCGGATGGAACGCGTGCGCAGACCGCGCCAGCCATGGCGTTCCCACACTTTCAGAAACCGGTCCGCGACGAAGAAAAAATTGCGCCAGCTCAGGATCTTCTCATGGTCCGCGAAGGCCAGCGAGACGCCCGGCACGAAGAGCTCCTCGACGGTGAAATCCGCGGGTACCGGGCGGCGCTCACTCATCGAGTGCAGGATCGAGAGCGGAGTCACGATCGCGCGCGTCCAGGAGGACATTTCGTAGATCAGGTTCCCGGCGAGATTCACTTCGGGAGGAATGGAGGGCGTGTGCTCGCGCGGATACAGGCCGAACAGGCTGAGGTTGATCTTGACGTAGCTGTTGGCCCGTTGGAGGCCGCCCAGCGCCAGGATACGCTCCCTTAGGCGAGTCAGACTGTCGTTGGCGGCTTCGAGCCCCGCCAGCTTCAGCGCGACGTACGCTTTGATGCTGGCGCTGACTTCGGAGGGCCCCTTCTCGTAGATGCTAAAACCGCCATCCGGCAACTGCCGGGCCAGAATGGATCGAACGGCTTTGTTGATCAGCGACCGCGTGGGCGGGTTCCAAACTCCGTTTTGGGGAGGATGACGCCACAGCTCCAGCAGAATGAAATCGGATTCGAGCGTGGTGTCCGCGGTGAGTTCGCCGCACCAGTATCCCTCCCCGGCTCGACGCCCGAGAAGATACGCGGCTGCCTGGTGCATTGTCGCGGACGATGCCGCGAGCAGGGTGTCCGCAATTTGCAGACTGGGACTGCTCATACCCGTGCGACGGTTTGCAGTTGTACAGTACGCGCCAGCTCGGCAGGCAAGTTGAAGCGCACGTCCTCTTCCTTAATTTCCATTTCCTCCAGTTGAGCAAAACCCCGTTGCTGGAGAAAGTCGACCAGTTGCTGCACCAGGTTCTCAGGCGCCGAAGCCCCGGCCGTGAGCGCCACGGTCTTGACATTGTCCAGCCACTGTTGCTGGACCTCGGTGAGATCGTCGACCAGATACGCCGGTACGCCCATTTTTTCGCAAACTTCCACCAAACGACGCGAATTCGAGCTGTTCTGCGAACCCACCACCAGAAGTACTTCGCACAGTGGAACTACCGCTTTCACGGCTACTTGCCGGTTTTCCGTCGCGTAGCAAATGTCCTGCGCCGCCGGACCCTGAATTTTGGGGAACTTCTCTTTCAGCCGCTTGACGATGTCCTGGGTTTCATCCAGGCTCAGAGTGGTCTGAGTGATGAAGGAAACGCGCTCCGGATCGGTGACTTCCAGACGATCCACATCCTCCACCGTCGAGACCAGTGCGGTCGATTCCGGAGCCTCGCCCAGCGTGCCGATTACCTCGTCGTGATCCTTGTGGCCGATGAGAACGATGGTGAAGCCCTTCCGCGCGAACTTCACCGCCTCCAGATGGACCTTGGTAACCAGAGGGCAGGTTGCGTCAATAACTTTGAGGCTGCGCTGGCGTGCCTGCGCCCGCACCTCGGGCGATACCCCATGCGCGCTGAAGATGACCCGTGCGCCGGTGGGCACTTCGTCCAGCTCCTCCACAAAAATGGCGCCTAGCCCCTTCAGCTCCTCGACCACGTGCCGGTTGTGGACGATTTCCTTCCGGACGTAGATGGGGGCCCCGTACATGTTCAGGGCTATTTTCACGACGTCAACGGCCCGGACCACGCCGGCGCAAAAGCCTCGCGGCCGCAATAGGATAATCTTCTTCCCTGCTGCGGAGATAGGGCTGGAGGACATAAGAGTACCCCATTATAACAACTCAGTGTCGCTGCGCGAAGCTGGGTTTTCCGTTAATAAAGATTCATAAGCGTGGGCTTTTGGGGCTCACACTTCCAGAATTACGGGCATAATGAGCGGACGGCGAGAGGTCTGTTTGTTCAGGAATCGCTTCAGATCCGTGCGGATCTTTTCCTGCATCACACCCCAATCGCCGCGCTCCTCCGGCGTCGAGGATTCCAGCGTCTTCAGGACAATCTGGCGGGCTTCTTTCAACACCCCTGTGCTGTCCTCGGACATGAAGCCGCGACTTACGATTTCGGGCAACCCTTCCCAGCGGCCGGTGTGTTTGTTAATGGCGATGATAGGCAGCACAAACCCGTCCTCGGAGAGACTGCGGCGGTCGCGGATCACGATGTCCTCCACCACCTCATCCAGCGTGCCGGAATCGATGCATACGCGCCCGACCGTTACCGATTCGCCTCTGCGCGCGCCGTCTCGGTCGATCTCCAGCGTGTCGCCGCACTCCAAAATAAAGGTGTCTTCGAGGCCGGAGTGGCTCAAGTGCTGCGCCAGCTTGGCATGGCGAGACAGCTGCCGGTACTCGCCGTGCACCGGCACGAAATACTTCGGCCGGACCAGGTTCAGGACCAGACGCAACTCTTCCGCGCTGCCGTGCCCTGAGACGTGAATGGGCGGATTCATCGTGCCGTAGACCACATCGGCGCCGCGCCGCGAGATATGGTTGATCATCCGGTAGATCGCTTTTTCGTTCCCGGGAATGATGCGAGCGCTTAAGGCCACGGTATCGCCCCGCTCGATCGAGAGATGCTTGTGATTGTCCACCGCCACGCGCGACAGAGCCGACATAGGCTCGCCCTGCGTCCCGCTGACCACCGCCGCGACTTTGTTGGGGGGCAGCTGCATGGCGTCCTGCGGACGCAGGAGCACGCCGTCGGGAATAGTGAGGAGTCCCAGATCGTGCGCGATTTCGGTGGTGTTACTCATGCTGCGACCGAAAAATGCAACCTTCCGGCCGTACTGCTGCGCGAAATCGACAATCTGCTGCAGCCGGTGAATGGAGGAGCTGAAGCAGGAGATTATCAGGCGGCGCGGAGAGCGCACGAACAGGTCTTCCAGACGCGGGCCAACTGCGCGTTCGCTCTCGGTGTAGCCGGGGCGATCGACGTTAGTTGAATCCGACAGCAGCAGCAGCACGCCACGCTTGCCGTACTCGGCCAGCGTGTGCAGGTCGAAGAGCAGGTTGTCGGTGGGCGTAGGGTCGACTTTGAAATCGCCGGTATGGATGATCACGCCGAGCGGCGTCGTGATCGCCAGGGCGACGCAACTCACGATCGAATGCGTGACGTGGATGAACTCGATCGAGAACGGCCCGAGCTCCAGCCGGTCGCCCGGCTTCACCTTGTGGAGCTTGACCTCGTCGAGCATCTCATGCTCTTCCAGACGGCGCTCCACCAGCGCCAAAGTGAAGGGGGTGCCGTACACGGGCACGGAAATCTGGTTCAGCAGAAAAGGCACGCCCCCGATGTGGTCCTCGTGACCGTGCGTCAGGATCAGGCCGCGGACGTGGGCCGCGTTCTCCTCCAGGTACGTAAAATCGGGTGTGACGATGTCGACTCCCAGGAGCTCGTCATCCGGGAACATCATCCCGGCGTCCACTACGATGATGTCGTCGCCGTAGCGAATGGCCATGCAGTTCATTCCGAACTCGCCTAGGCCCCCGAGCGGGATAATCTTCAGTTTTTGATCGGACAAGTCTCAAGCGTATCAGGGCTCGACGCGCTTGGTAAGAGCGGACCGCACTTATTCCTGCCGTAGTGCGGTCAGCGGATCGATTTTAGCCGCGCGCCTGGCTGGCACATAGCTGGCAAGCAGCGTCACCACCCCCAGCAGAACTGCGACGGCGAGATACACCCAAGGATCATTCGGCCGAACCTGAAAAAGCATGCTTGTCAGCAACCGAGTTGCGGCAATTGCGGCGACCAAGCCTAAGGCTAAACCGAGAGCAGCATAGACGAGTCCTTGCCGGAGGACGAGGCGAAGTACGGAGCCCGTGCTGGCGCCCAAGGCCATCCGCAGGCCAATCTCGTTCGATCGTTGACTGACGGCGTACGCCATCACGCCATAGACACCGGCCATGGCAAGACACACCGCCAATCCCGCGAAAAGCCCAAACAAAAGAGTGCGAAATCGGGGCGTCGCCATGTTCTCCGAAGCGTCGCTTTCCAGCGTAGTGAAGGTGACCGGTATGTCCGGAGACCGTTCGCGCGCCAAGCGCCGCTCCGTTTCCTGAAGCGCCGTTGGATCGCCCACCGTGCGCGTGACAATGCTCAAACTCGTATTGTTGTACACGTGTTGCCGGTACGGCATGTAGCACTCTGGAATTGGTTCGCGGGCCGG
>JAOAPR010000279.1 GCA_025463005.1 Bryobacterales bacterium
TAGCGGCACAGAGACATGGTTCATCTTGGGGCAGTACGAAATTGGGTATTTTCAAAGGCGTTAAATCGTGAGAGTTTGTTTTCCCCCTCTTCGTACGGTTATCGCGCCGCCCCCCTTAAACGACCCCGATCCGCGCAGCAAGGAAGCATCCATGAATCGTTATCGAACCGACCGCCGGTTGGCAGGACGCTACAAAATGAAAACGCCGCTGCGGGTACGCCTTTGGAAATCGGCGGTACCGGAGTGCGCGGCGGAGTCGATGAATCTTTCGCAACACGGAATTTACTTTGCGACGAATTCCGCGCTGCACAAAGGGGAGACGGTAGAAGTTCTTTTCAACATGCCGCGAGAAATTGTCGGGGAGCCGTCGAGCGAGTGGCGATGCACCGGGCACGTAGTGCGAGTGGAGGACATCAACACGCCCAGCGGGAAGCAAGGAGTGGGAGTGCAGTTTGATTGCTACGAGGTGTCGAGGTCGAAGCCGGCGGATGTGGCGATAGGAACAGTAGTGCCGGCGAGAATGTTGCGGGACCTAGCGCCCAACGGAGATCGAATCCTACCATGGAAAAACGCGCAATTATTGTGGACGATGAACCAGCGACATGCGAATTGATCGCGAAAGTGCTGACCTCGGCTGGAATTGAATCGCTGACCGTAACCAGGAGCGAGGAGGCATCGGCAATTCTGCGGCACGGGAAGTTTGCTGTGGCTTTTTTGGGTTATGGAATGGCGGCTCCGGGTGGGCCGGAGCTGGCGCGGCAGATGCGGGCTTTCGGGTCGAACCGGCTGACACCGATCGTGCTAATCAGCGACGACCAGAGACCAGCGGCGATGGCGAAAGGATTTGCGGCGGGCGCCAGCTTTTTTGTTTATAAGCCTATCGATCGGGAGCGGCTGCTGAGACTGGTGCGTGCGACACAGGGGGCCATGGACGATGTGCACCGGCGGACGAGGCGAGTCGAAGTCAAATCGAAGGTGCAGATCACGTTTCGTGGGCAGGAGATTGTCGGGGAAACGGTGAACGTGAGCCTGGAAGGGATGCTAATCCGGACGCCGCGGACATTGCCGGTGGGGTCATCGGTGGGCGTGAGCTTGGATCTGAATCAAGCGATGAGGCCGGTGGTAGGAGCGGGTTCGGTGGTTCGGCTGTATGGACATGAGGAGATGGGCATTCATCTGGGCAGGTTGACGCGGGAAGACAGTCAGAGATTGCAGGAGTATTTGTTGCCGCTGATACCGGGGATGTAGGCGTGGGCCGCTTGCCGCTTTGAGGACAGAACACTGCATGCGTATGTGACTGTTGCCTTTTCCTCGGCGTCGGGAACGCCACTAATAGTTCCAAATACTGTGAAATACACGTTGAGGGCTGTTGTCGACTGGGAAATTAGCGGCGATTTTGCCGATGTGCCGCGGCGCGTTCGCTTCACAATAGGACACCCCCTTCCTGCCAGGCCATTCGGTCTGCGCGATTACAGCGATGCATGGCTGCATTCATGACCTTCAAAGGAAAGCTCATCAGCGGGCTAGCTGCGGCTGCGGGAATCCTGCTTCTCGTCGCGGTCCTGTCCTATCTCAGCCTGATTCGGAACGCGGAGGACCGGCAGCGGGTATTGCACACGTATCAAGTGCTGGGACAACTCGATGAAGTCCGCATGGGCATGACGGACGCGGAAACCGGCGAACGCGGATACATCCTAACGGGAAACGATTCCTTCCTGACACCTTATGAGAACGGCATCGCGGAGGTGCACCAAAGCACGGAACAAGTTCGGAAGATTACCGCGGACAATGCAAAGCAACAACGCTCTCTGGATTCGCTGGAGCCGCTAATTGTTGTGAGATTAGGCGAGCTTAGGGAGCCGGTCGCGGTTCGCCAGCAACGAGGTCTGAGTGCGAGCATCGCCCTGGTGCGGGAAGGGGGCCGCACAGGGTACATGAACCAGATCAGGGCGGGGATCGCGGGGATGAAGGGAGAAGAGGAGCGATTGCTCGCGCAGCGATCGACGGACTTGGCCTCCAGTACGCAGAGAACGCAGGTAGTCCTGGTGTTGGGTGAATGTTTGGGGCTGGTGTTCCTGGGAGTCGCAGGAATCATCACGCAACGAGAAATGGTGCAGCGCAGCAAAGCAGAGGAGGAGGTCCGGAAACTCAACGTGGATCTGGAAGGGAAAGTTGCCGAGCTGGCGAAACGCGCAAAGGAGTTGGAGCGCTCGAACATGGAGCTGCAGCAATTTGCTTACGTGGCATCGCACGATTTACAGGAGCCGCTGCGCACGGTGGCCAGCTTCACTCAGCTTCTGGCCAAGCGCTATGCGGACAAGCTGGATGACAAGGCGCGCGAGTTCATTGGGTTTGCGGTCGACGGGTCAAAGCGAATGCAAAGGCTAATCAACGACCTGCTTTCTTTTTCGCGTGTGGGCACGCAGGGCAAGACGCTGGTTGCGGTGAGCTGCGAGGCAACATTGGACGCTGTTTTGCGAAACCTGAAGTCGGCAATCGATGATAGCGGCGCGGTGATTACGCGCGACTCTTTGCCGATGGTGCTTGCGGATGATTTGCAACTGGTGCAGTTGGTGCAAAACCTGGTGGGAAATGCGATCAAGTTTCACGGCGACACAGCGCCACGCGTCCACATTGGAGCCGAGCGGAACGGAGAAGGCTGGAAGATTTCCGTGCGAGATAACGGGATCGGCATTGCGAGCGAGCACTATGAACGGATATTCGTGATTTTTCAGCGACTGCACACGAAGACGCAATATGCGGGCACGGGGATCGGCTTGGCGATTTGCAAGAAGATCGCGGAACGGCACGGAGGTCGCATCTGGGTGGAAGCCACACCGCGAGGCGGCACGACGTTCTGTTTCACGATTGCGGATGCACAGAGTTTCGAGTCCAAGGAGCAGGAAACCAATGAAATTCGAGTCAGCGCCTCGACCGATTGACATCTTGCTTGTCGAAGATAACTTAGCGGATGTGCGGCTCACTGAAGAAGTGCTGGCGGAGAGCAAAGTCCACAACAACCTGATGGTAGCGAATGATGGTGTCGAAGCGCTGAACTGCGTACGACAACGGGGGAAATTCAAAGGGTCGCCGCGGCCGGACCTGATCCTACTGGACCTGAATCTACCGATAAAGAATGGGAGCGAGGTGCTAGCGGAAATTAAGAGCGATCCAGACTTGAAGAGAATTCCTGTAGTGGTCCTTACTACG
>JAOAPR010000278.1 GCA_025463005.1 Bryobacterales bacterium
TGCTGCGTCGGACCAATCTGTCACAGGCTTCCTTCCGATCGATTCGCTTGTTAAAGCTTCCATCCATACCAACTTCTACGATGTCGAAGGCTTCCCCGCGGCCTGAGAATTACAGCGGAGCACCGTCATCTTGCAAGGGCGAACAGACCTTTGACCATAGGATGATCCGCGGACTCGGTTGCCTATTCTCCCTCGTCATTTCAAGCCGATACGATTGGGCAGCCACAGCGCGATCTCGGGAAACGCGATCAATGCGATACCAAATAGAATCAGAATAATCAGGTATGGCAGCGTGGCCTTGGTGATCTCGATGAGTTTAGCGCCTGTGATACCTTGAATAATGAAGAGATTGAATCCGATGGGCGGATGAACCTGCACGATTTCGACTACAATCACGAGGAAGATTCCGAACCAGATAGCGTTGAAGCCGGCGGCCAGCACCATCGGTAGGACAATGGGTAGCGTAATGACGATGATGGAGTAGCCTTCGAGGAAGGAGCCGAGCGCGATATAGACAAGGAACAACACCAGTAGCAGTGTGAATGGCGACAGGTTCAGCCCATGAACGAAGGCGGCTGCGGCCTGCCCGACGCCGAGAAAGGCCGAAGCACTGCCGAGGATCGATGCGCCGAGAATGATCAAGGCGATCATCGAGCAAGTCATGACTGCACCAAGCCCGACCTCCCTAAGCTTTACAAAGCTAAGGTCGCGCTGGATCGTTGCGATGGCCAGCGCACCGACCACACCGGCGGCGGCGGCTTCCGATGGCGTAACGATGCCGCCATACATGCTGCCAAGCACTGCCATGATCAAAAATGCGACTGGTGCAAGATGCCGCAAAGCCGCAAATCGCTCCGGCCAAGACATTTCAGCGAACGCATCCTCGGTTGCGGGCACCAGTGTCTTGTTCCACGTCGTGTGGATCATGATCCACGTCATAAAGCACACGGCAAGCAGTATCGCAGGTACAAGACCTGCCGCAAATAGCTTCAACACAGAAACTTGGGCAAGCACACCATAGACGATCATAATGTTGGACGGGGGCACAAGAAAGCCCAGAGTTCCCGCACCGGCGAGACTGCCCATCGAGATTCGCTTGTCGTAATTGCGCCGGTTCAATTCGGCGAGGGTGACGCGGCCCACGACCTGTGTCGTGGCGGCTGATGAACCAGAGATCGCTGCGAAGATCGAACAGCCAATCACGTTGGAATGAAGCAGCTTGCCCGGCAGCAGGCTCGCCCACGGTGCAAGACCTTGAAACAGCGATGACGATATTCGGGTGCGAAACAGTATCTCACCCATCACGATAAATAGTGGCAGCGCTAGGAGCTCCTGCGTGGTCATCACGTTCCAGGCGTACTGCGCCACCAGACGGTCAACTGGAATAGACTTGAATATGTAGAGAGACAGCGAGCCCGTCACCGCAAGGGTCAGACCGACCCAGATGCCGAGCGACAAGCCGCCGAACAAGAGCAAGGCCATCGTAGCCAAAATCGTTCCCATAGACGCGATCAATTCCGAAGCTTGAGTGGTTATCTGATTATGTTTCTGTTCTCGACGGGTTCGCCAATACATAGTTGGACCAGTCGTGCCAGAAGTTGGAGCGCCAGAAGCACCACGCCAAAGGCCACGAAGGCTTGCGGGATCCACAGCGGCGTACTGCTTGCCAGCGACCGCTCGTCGATGACAAAAGACCGATACGCGAAATGAGCCATTGCGATCGAGAAGAACGTTGCGAAAGCAAGACCGACTGCGGCTGAGATGCATTCGAGCAAGAGCTCAAGCCGTGGAGAAGCGTTCGACAGGAGTAGGCGAACCCGGATGTGTCCACCCGCGCGAAGCGTGAGGGCAGCGCCGAACGCAAACGTCACAGCCATCAAATATGAGCTGTATTCCCACGCGACCGGAATATCTCGCGGCAGCCAACTAACGACCGTCGACAATGTTCGAACGACGATCCCGGAGATCATCAGAAGACAGAGCAGAACAAGACAGAGAGCGCCAAGCCATCCATCCAGTTTAGCGATCCGGTCGATAGCGGCTAATGCTGCCTTCGCTACCTTTCGGCCAGCGGAACGATTTGCCGAAGTGCCTGTATCTAAATGGTCCATTGTCCAATCAACTCAACTTCCACAGCGTTACCGCATCCGGAGGCAGCCCGACTTGGTTACCGACTGTTTCGTGAAACGCTGTCGCCGTCTATTTCTTCGTTGCGGCGCGATACTTTTCAATGATCTCGCGTGCAGGCGGCACTTTGGTCATAAATTCTTCCCATGCTGGCTTGGCTTTCTCGATCATGAGGTCACGAATTTTGGCGTCCGCCTCGATGAGCTTGATGCCCTTGTCCGATAGAAGCTTCAATTTGGAAGCATCCTCTTCTTCGGCGGCCTTCCAGAATTCTGGCTCGAGCTTCCTTGCGACGTCCTCGATCGACTTCTGCTGAGTCGGCGTCAACTTTCGCCATTGATCAAGATTCACCGTGACCATGTCGAAATTGGACTGCCAGTTCACGAGATAACAGTGGGTTATAAAGTCCCAGAACTGGCCGTCGACGCCCGACGAGCTCGACGTTGTCACACTGTTAATGACACCTGTCGCCAGCGACGGAACGACCTCGCCCCACGGCATCTGCGCCGGCGACGCGCCTAGTTCGCGAAAAAAGTCACTGCCGTTCCGATCCACGGTGCGGATCTTCAACAGGCGAAAATCGCCCGGCTGTCGAATTTCAGGCTTGGCAAAGATGTTCTGGCCAGGCCACGGGATAATATAAAGAATTTTTTGATTGTGTTTAGCTGCGATCTTCTCGTAAGTCGGACGTGCGAGCTCGGTGATTATCCGCATCTCGGTCGACGTCGATACCAGATATGGCAGCGACGCAATGCCAAGCAGTGGCTCCACGCCAACCTGCTGGTTTAGGAGCATTGTGCCAATCGGCACCAGACCATCGCCGATCGCGGCCAGCATTTCGGGTCCCTTGAAGCCGAGCGCGCCGCCAGCCTGCACTTTGACGCTCACTTCGCCATTGGTGGCCTTTGCGACCTCGGCAGCGAACTGCTCCGCGCTCTTGGCTTGGTAATTGCCGGGTGGATAGGCGATCGCCATATCCCAGCTTTCGGCAGCTTGAGCGCTTTTGCCGAAGCTGAAGAAAAATGCACACATCAGAAGCGTCATCATCCGCGTTTTCAAAAAACTCTCCTTCGTTCGAACCCGCATATTATATATAATACATCGAAATGCTGGCTTAGCAAGCGGCTGCGTCACCTGATCGCTACGACAATTCTCCTCCGTTGACGGCGACGAGCGGTTGCGTCTCGGGCTTTGGCAGCTGTGACGTTTGGGCCGACAGCTCCGCGGGGCGCGGATGGGCCCAGCGGCCGCGGTGACCAGCAGCGGCAAACCAGAGACGTATGACCCCCAAGCGTCCGCCCTGAAAAAGCAGATGCGTTTCCGAACCAATTGTGGCATCATCGACAATTATTTCCGTCGAGTATTTGTATCATGAGTAAATTGGACCTCGTCGATTGGACAATGCAAGAAGCTCGGCAGCTAAGCCCCGCGCATCAATTGCCAAAGGCGCCCGAGAGCACACCTTCACTCCCTCGACTGCTGGACGTTTTTGAGGGCGGACGGGTCAAGACCAATCCTAACGGCGACATTTTTGGAATTGCCGATGCTCCTAGCATCCCGTCGACCGATGAAAAGCCGGTGGCACGCCAATCTTCCGAGTTTGTTGCCGAACCGACCACCGCTTCTAAGTTGCC
>JAOAPR010000259.1 GCA_025463005.1 Bryobacterales bacterium
ACCCACTCCTCGGGAAGAAGGATGCGGCGCATGTCGGGGTGGCCTTCGAACTGGATGCCGAACATATCAAAGACCTCCCGTTCCAACCAGTTTGATGTGGCGTAGACGGTGGTGGCGGTGGCGGGCTTGGCTCCATCGGCGACGGCGGTCTTGATCCGGATCCTCTCGTTCCGGGCGAAGCTATAAAGAATGTAGACCAGATCGAAGCGCTCGGGACGCTTGGGGTAATCGACCGCAGTGAGGTCCACCAGGTAGTCGAAATCGGCTTCGAGTTTCAGGAATTCGAGAATCGGGACTGTGACGTCGGGTTTGCAAACCAGAAAATTCTGTCCGAGGTAGGTAGAGAACTCCGTGATGCGGTCACCGAACCGCTGCTTGAGCTCTTTGGTCAGCTCGCTCTCCCAGGGAGTGGCCGCCATGGTGGGCGGTGGTTTCGGCGGAGCATGACCGGCGGGAGCAGCAGGCGGTTTTGCGGGCGCTGCAGGCTTGGCTGTAACCGGTTTTTCTTCCGTCGGCTTGGCTGGTTCCGGCTTTCCAGCGGCCGGTTCGGCGTCTTCGGGTTTGGGCTCGTCTGCCATTCGATATCCCTTGCGAGACACTACCATTAACACAGGGGGATCGGAGAGTCAAATAAACTTCCGTGATTCGGCGCTACAGCATCAAAATCACGGTCTTGCCCTTGGGGTGACGCAGGCCCTCAGCCGGCACGACGTAGGATGCGCGATTTATTTAGTCGCCGAAGCTGCCTACTTCTTCGCGCTCTTCCTTTTTGACCGGGGCGATGGCGCCCAGCGGAACAAACCCCTGCGGCGCTTCCGGCTCCTTCAGGATCTGCTCGCGATAGAGCTTGGCCATGCGGGCATTCTCCGCCGCCTGCTTCAACTTCTCATCGCGCAGACGAATCTTCTCCTCGCGGGCGGTCTTGGCGATTCCCTTATCGTCCAGATCGTGCTGCAACCCTGCAGCAACGGCCTCAGGATCGAGCACCAGCGAATGCTCCTTGCTCGGGAGGTTCACCTTTTTACCGCCGGCGAAGATTTCATGACGTCCGTGCTCTTCATACCACTTGGTAAGTGTAGCCGTCATGTGCATCTTCTCGATGATATTGCGCCAGCCTACCCCGGTATTGTAGGCGCAGAAAGAGATCTCGCCCTCCTGGGTTGCGTACGGGATGATGCACTGCTCGGTGCGCCGGAAATCGTAGTTGAACAGATCCTGGAACCACATGCCGGCCACGAACAGGAAGTTCCAGCGATCGGCCCGGCGCTTCTGGATGTCCTCCATGGTGCGGTCGCCAGTGACCTTGCCGTATTTCTTGCCGGTCATGCCGAAGCACTTGTCGAACTTGGCGATCAGATCGCTCAGGCGGAAGTGCGTGGGGGCCTCGTAGGGATTGTAGTTGCGCAGCAGCGCCAGCGAAACGCCGATTACCGACATCTTCTTGCTGCGGGCGGCATCGTTAATGCGAGCCACGTCTTTGGCCAGCCGATCCGCATTCAGGAACGCGGTGACGGGACGGTATTCTTTCGTTTCCTTGTCGCACATCACGGCCATGCCGATCCCGCAGTTCGGATGGCAGCCGCAGGAGAGCTGACCCCAATCCGCATTCGGTCCATGGACCAGGTCCGCGAAATCGGAGAACGTGCTCATGAACGAGATAGGGAACCAGTCGCGGGTCGGTTCGCCCAGGCCGGTCTGAGCCTTCACGTCGTGCGCCAGGTGCGACAGCGTATAGCGCTGGGCTTGGCGACGCTCGTCGGTCACGGCTTCATCGCGGCCGGTGAAGGACACGGGCTGGAAGCTCAGGAACGGGATCTTCTTAGGATTATCGAGCGCGAAACGAACCACCGCGCCCACCTGTTCGTTGTTGATGCCGTTGATCAGCGTGATGACGGGAACAATGTCCACGCCCGCGCTGTACAAATTCTCGATCGCCCGCAGCTTTACGTCGAACAGATTGCCGACCGCGCGGTGCGAGTTGGCTTCATTGCCGATTCCGTCGAACTGCAAGTACGCGTAACGCAGACCCGCTTCAGCGGCTTCCTTGGCGAACTCCGGACGCTTTGCGAACTCGATGCCATTCGTCGCGGCCTGCACGCTCTGGTAGCCGATCTTGCGGCAGTAACGCACTGCATCCAGGAAGTGCGGCGAGAGCGTCGGCTCGCCGCCGGAGAACTGCACCGAAAGCTGGCGGCGCGGCTTGATCGAAATCGCGTTGTCGAGCAGCGTCTTGATCTCTTCCCAGCTCAGCTCATGCACGAACCCGACTTGATTCGCGTCCATGAAGCACGGATCGCACATCATGTTGCAGCGGTTGGTCAGGTCGATGGTGAGCACGCTGCCGCGGCCGTGGGTAATGGTGCTGGTCCCATGGTCGTGCAGCTTTTCGTCGTTGTGAGCCCGAATATCGCGCCCCGGGAAGACGTCTTCCAGGTGCTTGGAGAACGCCGGGTCGATCGACATCAGGTCCTCGAAGCGCCCGTGAATCGGGCACTCTTTGACCATCACGATCTTGCCATCTTTCTCGATGATGTTGGCCTTGATCTCGCCGACCTTCTCGTTCCTCAGGATCTCCACCGGGATCTTGCCGTCCAAAATCTGCTGGCGGATTTCGGGGATGCACTTGGGACACAGCGAATCGGTTTCGCGCGGCCAGCCGAGTTTCGGCTTCTGCTTTTCCCAACTCTTGAGAAGAGGTTTGTCAGACCACTTGGGGGTGAAAGATGGATTCCGGTTAATGGAGTTCAGCTTGTCGTAGACATGCCATGCAGCGTTTGCCGCGACGGCGATGACTTTTTCCACATGCTTGATCGGCTTGGTCAAAGTGGGATGCTCCTAGAGTTAAAACGTTCTTCTAATAGAAGTTACAGTATAGGTCGCTGCCGAGCACCCGGACTACATGAATGAAGTAAAATGCTTTCTCCTGCATTGGATGGGGCGCTGGACGCCCTGAATGGGCATGAATTCAAGTATCTTGTTTTCAACAACATACATTCAAAGCCTCTCTGGAGCTTCGCTTGCAACGTAAGTAGCTGGCCTCAGGAGAGCCGCTACGATAACGGTCAGGCAAGCTCATGTATAAGAAACTACAGCTACTTACCATCTTCGCCGGATTACTTGCCGCGCTGCAGGGAGCCGACACTGGCCCGGCCGTCCTGTGGCGACCGCCCACCGATCTCCCCGCGCGCGACCTGTTCTACGGCCCGGGAGGAAAGCAGCACCAACCAGCAACGACTATGCGCTTTCGCAAGGAGGATCTGAAGGGCACGCAACCCAAGGTGATCGCAGAAGACCGGAACGGCGTGAAGTGGACCGTTAAGCTCGGGACCGAGGCTCGGCCTGAAACCGCCGCATCGCGCATCGTCTGGGCCGTCGGATATTTCGCGAACGAAGATTACTTTCTGCCCCGGCTCACGCTGGAGGGCTTGCCGGAGCACCTGCATCGCGGCTCAGTTGACTCGGATGGAACGCTTCACAACGTACGGTTGAAGAGGCATCTGAAAGACGAGGACAAAGAGGCCAACTGGAGTTGGTTCGGCGACCGCTTTGCCGGCACCAGGGAGCTGAACGGATTGCGGGTGATGATGGCGCTGCTGAACAACTGGGATCTCACCGAGGAAAACAACGCCGTGTACACCGAACCCGGCGTGGGGACCGTTTACATGGTGAGCGATGTGGGCTCGACCTTCGGCACCGGCACGCTGACGTGGCCGCTCAGTCGCTCCAGAGGCAATCTCTCCACCTATCGCCACTCGGCTTTCATCACGCGAGACGGCCCGGATTACGTCGATTTCCATGCGCCGGGCGCACCCGCGTTTTTCTTCTTGTTGGGAACGCCTCGCGAGTACTTCAGCAAGCTGCGGCTGCGAGCGATTGGGCATCATATTCCCATCGCGGACGCGCGCTGGATCGGGCAACTGCTCGCGCAGCTTTCTCCGGCGCAGATCCGCGACGCGTTTCGCGCGGCAGAATATTCATCGACGGAAATTGAAGGATTCGCCGGAGCGATTCAGAATCGGATCCACGAACTGATGTTACTGGGTTGCCGGGACGGCGCTGACACGCGCGCCTGCCGTAACTGAATTGGGCGCGAACGGCTGGAAGCGCGAGATATAAGCGCGCATCGCTTGTTCGAAGAAGCTGATGCCGTAAGTCTTGGCCTCGTCGAGAGCCTTTTGATTCTGCCAGTGATCGTGGCTGATCCGGTAGCACGCGAGGATGGTGCCGGTGCGGTCCGCGCCGCGGCGGCAATGTACGAACACCGGCCAACTGTCGCTGTCCTCGAGAACGCCCAGGACCTTCGACACCTGCTGCTCAGTGGGCGCGCTCAGGCCCTTCATGGGCACGCTCACGAAGCGCATGCCGTTGGCTTCCACGACCCGTTGCTCGTAAGGAATCGAGTGCTCGTCGGGCAAGCGCAGGTCGATGACAGTCTTGATCCCGCGCTGCGCCAGCGATTTCAGCCCGGCATCGGTGGGCTGCCCGCCTCTGTAGACGTGATCGTTGACCACCTGGAAGTTGGGCAATTCTTTGCTGTCGGAGCCCGCCATTGCGGTCGCCCACGGCAGCGCCAAAGCGCACAGGAAAAATGTACTGGTATTCATGTTGCGAAACCGAATCCTGACAAGGTTCATTGTATCGGATGCGGCAGGCGGTGTCTTGGTTGCTTTCAGGTTTGACATCCGAAGGAAAGCCAGTGTAATCTGGCAGCGACAGTAAACGCGTTCGAGGAATGCACGGGAAGGCGGTTAGAATCCGCCACTGCCCCGCAACTGTGAACGGCATGTAGTACGGGTGATGGTTCGTCACTGCGAAAGCGGGAAGACGGGCCGTAGTAACCAAGCCCAGCCGTAAGTCAGGAGACCGGTTCTTCGACGTTCAAATCGCTTGCAGAACGTTTCGAGGGGGAACGTCTCATGATCACCACTCTTTTTCTTCTCTTTTTCTTCGATGTCCATGGGGTCGTGTCTGATCCCAGCGGACGCCCGGTCGAAGGCGCGCAAATCGCCTGCGGCGGGGAAACCAAAACCACTGACGCTCGGGGAAGTTTCGATTTCCCGCGCGTCTGCGACGCGATTATTACCAAACCCGGGTTTGCCGAGAAGCGTTCGGCACTGGCGGACTCGGGCGACAATTCGGTGAAGCTGGACCTGGCGACGGCGAGCGATCGCGTGGTGGTCACGGCTACGGGCGCGCCCGTCGCGGTCGAAGAGTCCGGCGTGGCCACCGATGTTTTTACCACGAAAGATTTCGAGCCCGCCCGCGGGGTGTTCGTCCAGAACCTGCTGCGCGACGTGCCGGGGCTGAGCGTGGTACAGACCGGCCGCAATGGCGCCATCACGTCGGTGTTTGCGCGCGGAGGGGAATCGGACGCGGCGCTGGTGCTGCTGGACGGGGTTCCGCTGACGGAGCCGGGCGGAGGGCTCGATTTCGTACACCTGACGTCCGCCGGCTTGCAACGTATGGAGGTGATCCGCGGACCGGAGAGCGTGTTGTTCGGAGCGGAGGCGTCCAGCGCAGTGATCCAGATGTTCACCGAGCGCGGCGATCCCGAGGCATCGCGGCCGCACGGATCGGCGGCGTACGAGCGCGGGTCATTTTCCACCGATCATTGGACCGGCGGACTGAACGGCGGATTCGCGAACCGGCTGGATTACGCATTTACCGCGGATCAGTTCCGCACCACAGGCCAGTTTCCAAACGATGCGTTTCGGATCACCAGCGGCACGGCTAACATCGGATTCCGATTCAGCGACGCGACACAATTACGCGCGGTGTATCGGACTTTCGACTCTTACACGGGCGCTCCGGGGCAGGTCGCGTACGGGCTGATCAACTTCGATGCCAACGAGAAGGCTCGCGACGCAGCGGTGAGCGTGCGGCTGGACGACCGGCGCGGAACAAGATTTTCGCAGCGCGGACAATTCGGATACCACCGCTATCGCGACCGGTTTTCGGACGAGGTTTCGGAGAGCTATAACATCGCAGCTCTGGTCCGCACGGTGCCGGGCGTGCATCCGCGCGTCTACTTTGTGCGGCAGGTGCCGCCGTCAACAACAGTTCCGGATCCGGGAACTACGATCGCGGCCTATAGCTTTCCGCTGGATGCCTTTCCGGGGCTTACCGTAACGGATCGCACGAGCGCGAACTATCAGGGCACGGTGACGCATCGCGGCGGCGCGCTGGTGTTTGGATATGATTTCGAACGGCAGGCCGGAATCATTTCGGCGACTGATGTGGAGCGGCACAACAACGGCGGCTACGTGCATGAGCAGTACGCGCTGACGTCGCGGATTTTCCTGACGGGGGGCGCGCGCCTGGAGCATAGCAGCACCTTCGGGAACAAGTTCGCTCCCCGGGCGGCGGTGACGTTCCGGCTGCCCACGGAAACTTACCTCCGGGTGAGCGCGGGCCGAGGCATCAAAGAACCGGCGCTGATCGAAAACTTCGCGCACGAGACGTTTTTCGTGGGCAATCCCAGGCTGAAGCCGGAGAAGACCGACAGCTTTGAAGCGGGTCTGTTCCGCGAATGGCTGGGGAGGCGGCTGCGGACGGAAGTCTCGTATTTCCGCAATCGATTTACGGACCGGATCGAGTTCGATTTTTCTAACTTTCCCGGCACGTGGCGGAACATCGATCAGAGCTGGGCGCGGGGCGTGGAGCTTTCAGGCACGGCGCGACTGATGCGATTCGCCAGTGTTCATGCGGCCTACACCAAGCTGTACACGCGCATCACCAGCACCACGTCGCTGGATCAGTTGGGTTTGGAGCTGCTGCGTCGCCCGCGAAACTCGGGTTCGATTTCGTTGGAGCTCGCGCCGCGGCGCTGGACCTTGTTCGCTGGCGGGAGGTTCGTGGGCGAACGGCAGGATAACGATTTCGTGTTCGGCGTGAATCGTAATCCCGCGTACAATGCGGTGTTCGCGGGCGGATCATTCCGGGCGACCCGCAACGTCGAGCTGCATGTGCGGGTCGACAACGCGCTGGATGAGCGGTATCAGGAAGTGTTGGGGTATACAGCGTTGGGGCGCAACGCGGCAGGTGGTATAAAACTCACGTGGTGATGCGGCGGATACATGTCCTATGGCTGGCGGCGGTCGCACTCGTTTGCGGACACGTTTACGCACAAGCGCCGAAGAGGATCGTCTCCACCGCGCCGAGCATCACTGAGCTGCTGTATGCGCTAGGGCTGGGCGATCGCGTGGTGGGTGTCGATCGCTTCAGCCGATACCCGGCCGAGGCGCAGCGGAAACAGAAAATCGGGGACTATGCGAACCCGAATCTGGAAGTAATCGCGGCTCTCCGCCCGGATCTGGTGATCATTCCAACCAATCCGGTCAGGCTCGCGGAACGGCTGCGCACGCTGCGACTCAAGGTACTCGAAATCGATCAGGAGAGCATTGCGAAATTGTACGACTCGTTCCGGATTATCGGGCAGGAGACCGGCGCAACCGCGCAAGCCGCGAAGCTCACCTCGACGGTTCGGGAGCAACTGGAAGCAATTCGCGCGCGGGCGGCTCCGCTAAAGCGCACGCGCATGATGTTCGTAGTCGGACGCACGCCGAATCGTTTGGATGGTCTGATCGTGGTAGGCCAAGCTTCGTATTTGAACGAGATCATCGCGCTGGCGGGCGGCGAGAACGTATTTCGCGATGCAGTGGCGGCTTATCCGGCGGTATCGCTCGAAGAAGTACTGGCGCGAAATCCGGACGTGATCGTCGATATGGGCGACATGGCGGATACAGCCGGCGTGACCGAAGAGCATAAGCGCGAAGTCGCAAGCCTGTGGGAGCGATTGAGCTCGGTTGCTGCGGTGAAACAGCATCGGGTGCAGGCTGTGGCGTCGGATATCTACGTGGTTCCGGGACCGCGAGTGGTGGATGCGGCGAAAGCATTTTTCGAGATGCTGCACCCGGAGGCGAGGTGATGGTGGTCGCGGGTAAAAGGTGTCGAGATGAGTCTCGACACGGCACGCATAGTGCGTGCGCCACAATATGAGCTTTCGCGCGGAGACGTTGGGATTTGCGTACGGGCTGCACGAGGCGACGTTCGAGTTCCCTCAAAACGGTCTGATCACAATTGCAGGGCCGAATGGAGCAGGGAAATCCACGCTGCTGGGGATTCTGGCTGGGCTGCGCTCGCCATATCTCGGATCATGCACCTATGCGGGACGAGAAGTTCGCCAATGGCCGAAGCGCGAGTTCGCGCAGCGCGTAGCGTTCCTGCCCCAAAGCGTCCGGCTGGAATTTCCGTTCACGGCAGAGGAAGTGGTCCTGATGGGGCGGACTCCGTATGCGCGCGGCTGGTTCCAGACGGACGAGGACCGGTCGGCCGCCGAAGAGGCGATGACGATCACGGATACGCTGGCGTTTCGCGGGCGCGACTTTCGTTCGCTGTCCGGAGGCGAGCGCCAGAGAGTGATTCTGGCGTCGGCTCTGACGCAGAGGCCCGAGGCGCTGCTACTGGATGAGCCGGCGACGCACCTGGATCTGCGCCACCAGCTATCGCTGTACCGGCTGCTGGGCGGGTTGGCGAAGTCGCTGCTGGTGGTGGCTGTGACGCACGACCTGAACCTGGCTCTGCAGTTTTCGAATCGTGTGATGGTGCTCGACGACGGGCGAATTGCGGGAGACGGCGCTCCGGGAGATGTCCTCAATCCCGAACTAATCGCTCGGGTGTTCGAAGTGCAAGCGACGGTCCATGGTAGATGGATGACGTATGAAGCGTAGAGAAAATGGGGACAGCCAGCCGATTTCGGCGAGCCGGCCTGAAAAGGTCGACACTCGTTCATCGAAATCGGAGGCAGTCCCCATTTTTTGGTCGTTGGCGGCGCTGATGGCCGTGGTGGTCGCGGCGCCGCTGGCGGGGAGCTCGCATATCGAGCTCGGGCGGGCGTTCGCGGGTGTTTCGCCGGATCATGAAATTTTCTTCTACGCGCGGCTGCCTCGGGTGATTCTCGCGCTGCTGGGGGGAGCGGCGTTGTCGGTTACAGGCGTGCTTTTTCAATGCATGCTGCGCGATCCACTGGCGGAACCCTACACGCTGGGAGTTTCGAGCGGCGCGTCTGTGGGAGCAGTGATCGCGATCTGCCTGGGCTTCCGTGCGACGGGCGTGGCATCGCTTGCAGGCGCGGCACTGGTGTTGCTGATCGTGCTCGGAATGGCGGTCGAGGGGCGGCGCCTCTCCTCGTTCACGCTGCTGCTGACGGGCGTGACGATGAACAGCATGGCGTTCGCGGTGATTCTCTTTCTCCACAGCCTGGCAAGCTTTTCGCAATCCTTCGCGATTTCGCGCTGGCTGATGGGCGGACTCGAAGCCGTGGAATATTCGACGCTGGCGTGGCTGGCAGTCGTGGTTCTCGGTGTGAGCACGGTGGTAACGGCATATGCGCCGCAATGGAACCTGCTGGCCGTGGGTGACGATTGGGCGGCTTCGCGAGGCGTGTCCACGGTGCGGTTGACAGCGATCGGGTACGTCGCAGGGTCGGTGCTTACGGGCCTGGTAACTTCTCTTACGGGTCCAATAGGTTTCGTGGGATTGATCGTGCCGCATGCGCTGCGGCTGAAGCTGGGCGCCGATCATCGCGTGCTGCTGCCGTGCGCATTCCTGCTGGGCGGCGCGTTCCTGGTGGTGTGCGATACACTCTCGCGCACGGTGATCGCGCCGACTGAGATTCCGGTGGGCGTGCTCACGGCGCTGTGCGGCGGTCCGTTTTTCTTGTGGCTCTTGAAGTCGAGAAGAAGAAGTTTATGGCTCTAGTGCTGGTGGGCGGCGGGGCACGCAGCGGAAAAAGCCGGTGGGCGCTCGAACGGGCGCGGAAGCGCGGCGGACGGCTGGTGTATATCGCGACCGCCGAGGCGCTGGATGAAGAAATGTCCCTGCGCATTGCCCGGCATCGTGCAGATCGTGGCTACGAGTTCGAGACGATAGAAGAGCCGGTGGAGTTGGCGCGAGCAATACGATCGAGTGAAGGTGATGCGATCGTGGTCGATTGCCTGACGCTGTGGTTGTCGAATGGGATGTGCGATGTGGAGGGCACGCTCACCGCGGCTAAAGAGCAGAGCGCGGAAGTGATCGTCGTCACCAATGAAGTGGGATGCGGGATCGTTCCGGAAAATGCGTTGGCGCGCGAATTTCGGGATCGCGCGGGAATCGTGAACCAGCGCTTTGCAGAGGCCGCCGACGAAGTCTACTGGATGGTATTCGGACAAGCGCTCCGGGTCAAGTGATGGGATTTCGCGCGGCGATACGATTCCTCACGATTCTGCCGGTCCGCGGAGGGGATGCGTCGCCGGGCAGGGCTGCGGCGTTCTTTCCGCTGGTCGGCGCGATGCTCGGCGCTGCTGGAGCCGGAGTATATTTCCTGGCGGCCAAGGCGTTTCCAGTTTCCCTCGCTGCCCTCGCGACGGTCGCGTTCTGGATCACGATCTCGGGCGTCCTGCATGAGGATGGACTGGCGGACGTCGCCGACGCAGTTCGCGCAGGGCGGACGCGGGAACGTGTCTTATCGATTCTCAAGGACAGCCGCATCGGGACTTTTGGTGCTGTGGCGATTCTTCTCAGTGTGCTCGCGCGATGGCAGGCGCTGGAATTTCTCGCAACGCCGCGCTTTGTGGAAACCATGATCGCGGCGCAAGCCGTTCCCCGAGCGGCGATAGTGGCTATGGCGTGGTGCTCGCGGCCGGCGGGTTCGGGGCTCGGATCCGCATTGGCGTCGACACTGAGCACACCTGCTGCGGTAGCAGCAATGGCGCAGGGTGCGGCGGCCGCACTGATTTGCGGATGGCGACCGGGGTTGGCGATGATCGCGGGCTCGGTGCTCATCGTGCAAGCGGCACGTGCGTGGTTCTACCGGCGACTGGGAGGCGTGAACGGCGACTGCCTCGGGTTCACCGAACAGATGCTCGAAATCTTCGTGCTACTGATGTTCGCGTGCAGGAGTTGCGCGTGGTGAGGTCGATTGCGGATCCGGCGCTCGAAGCACGTATCACGTTGAGGTTAGCTTCGCTAACCAAACCTCCGGGGAGTCTCGGCCGTCTGGAGGAGTTGGCACTGCAGGTGGGATTGATCCAGGCGACCGACATGCCGTCGGTGGGCCGCAAAGCCATGCTGTTGTTCTGCGCGGATCATGGCGTGACGGATGAAGGAGTCAGTCCCTTTCCGCAAGAGGTCACCAGGCAGATGGTCGCGAACTTCCAGGCCGGCGGCGCGGCCATCACTGTGTTGTGCCGGCAATATCGGATCGAGCCGGTGATCGTCGACATGGGCGTGGGCCGTCCGACGCGCAACTTCGCGCGCGAGCCGGCGATGTCGCGAGTGGAGGCCCAAAGGGCCGTTGAAATGGGTATCGCGCACGCGGGAGATGGCGATCTGCTGGGCGCGGGCGAGATGGGCATCGGCAATTCCACGGCGGCCGCGGCGCTATTGTGCGCGTTCACCGGAGCGAATCCGCGCGACGCGGCCGGGCGCGGCACGGGACTCGACGATGCGGGTGTGGCCCGGAAAGCGGACGTAATCGCGAGGGCGCTGGCGCTGCATCGCCCCGATCCCACCGAGGCATTGGGAACGCTCGCGGCTCTTGGCGGCTTCGAGATCGCGGCCATCGCCGGTTTGATCCTGGGAGCGGCCGAGCGACGACGTGTTGTGATCCTGGACGGGTTTATATCCTGCTCGGCTGCGCTGGTGGCGCGCGCGATCGAGCCTGCGGCGCTCGATTACGTGGTGTACTCGCACTGCTCAGCGGAGCGCGGGCATCGCAGGATGCTCGAAGCGCTCGGGGCACTTGGGACACGACGGCCGCTGCTCGATCTCGACATGCGGCTGGGCGAGGGAACCGGCGCGGCGATCGGCATCAGCCTGGTGGAATCGGCAGTTCGCCTGTACCGCGAGATGGCGACGTTCGCGAGCGCAGGAGTTTCTACTACCTATTGACTTAGAGAAGCCAGCAGAGTCCCGGTCTGGCGCAGAACATTGAGGCGCGCCACTTCGACCGCGTGCTGTGCGTCGTAATACGCGATCCATTTTTCCTGCTCCGCTGCGCGCGCCGCTTCTACTTGCGCCATGGTCACTTGTCCTTCGTCATAGCGCGTGAGGTCTAGCGTAAGCTGGTCGCGCGCCAGGTCGAGGTCCGTCCGGGCGAGCTTTTGCGCCGATTCCGCGCGCCGGATCTCGCGATAGGCATGCTGGAGATCGGCGGTGATGCGGCTGCGGGTCCGGCCGATCTCGGTGCGGATTTTATCGATGTCTACTTGTGCCTGGACGACCCCGGCAGAGCCCGAGCGGCCGGTGAGAATCGGAACCTCGAAGGAAACGCCGAACTCAAAGTTGTTGCGCTGGAAGCGCGGGAAGAACTTGTCGTAGTTGTTGAAGCGCGAAAGCAGCGAGTACTGGGCGATCAGGCTGGCCTTGGGAAGGCGCTCCGCTTTGTAACTTTTGACCTCCAGATTCTTGGCTTGGAGGTTGGACTCCAGCCGCCGGATCTCGCGGTTGTTATCGAGAGCCTGCTGAATGGCGTTCTCCTCCGAATCAAGCTGGTCGTTCAACCGCCGCTCGTCCTGGGCGGGCTGCACCCGATCCCCGGGATCGAAACCGAGCACCTGCGCGAGTGAAGTTTCCGCGTCGGCAATGGCGTCGGCCAGTTCCTCCTGCCGATGCTGCGCCTGCAGCACTTTGAGATTCGCTTTGTTGGCCTCGATTGCAAGCTCGCGGCCTTCGCTGACGCGGACTCCGATCAAATCGCGCACACGAATGAGACTTTGCAACTGCCGCTCGACGGCAGCCAGGCTGCGGGCGGCCTGATCGGTGTCGAAGAACAGCGAGGCGACGCGGTAGGCCACCTCGTCCTGCCGCATGCGGATATCGATTTCCGTGCCGCGGACGGCTTCATTGGCCTGGGCCGCGCGATAGCTCTGCGGACGGTCGAAGATCGCCATCTGGGTTTTGGACTGGATGAGGGCCGGGGCATTGCCGTCGATGCTCATCGGGAAGCCGTTGGTGTAGGCCGCGCCACTGCCGGCGAACAGCTTGGGAACGAAGGCGTCCGTCGCGATGGTGACTTGCGCGCGGGCTCGCTGCTGATCCAGGCGAGCGAGAATCACGTCAGGATTCTGCTTGAGGGCGATATCCAGGGCATCGCGTAGAGTGAGCGTGCGGACTTCCGCGGCGGCGGAGAAAGCAAGTAGAAAGAGAACGACGGGGGCTTTCATATTGCCCCAGTGTAGCGGCTTGCTTACGCGCGCGGGTCTCGTATCAACGATCAGTGCTGGCGGATTCCACCATGTGGCGGACGCGGTCGAGCTCCTTGCGCAGCTTGCGCTCACGCAGCGTGATGAGGACGACGTAGATGAACATGATCAGCCACGCGGCGCCGAGGCCGAGGAGCATGTATTGGACGTTCCTATTCACTGAGATCTCCGGGTCACTGAGCGTGCGCCATTCTGCGAAGGGTGTCGATTTCATTCGCGAAGGATTCCTGCCGCATCCGCACCATCACCAGGATCGCTGAGAAGCAGGCCAGAGCCAGCAGATTCCACCAAATGGGAGCTTCCATGCCCTGAGCCATTCCGCCGCCATTGCGAATGGAAAGCACCGGCTGAGGGTGCTGGGTGTTCCACCACTCGATCGACTTGTAGGAGATGTAAGCGTTCACGCTGCCCAGGATGCTGACGACTGCGGCGAAGCGCGCGCGCTGGTTGGGTTCGTCGACAGCACGGCGCAGCATCAGGTATCCGCCGAAGATCAGCCAGCACACCAGCCAGGAGGTGAGCCGGTAATCCCACGCCCACCACACTCCCCAGATGATGCGCGCCCAGATGCTGCCGGTCGCCAGGCCAATGGAGGCGAATACCAGCGAGACTTCCGTGACGCTGGCCGCCAAGGCGTCATAGCGCAGGTTTTTAGTTACCAGGTAGCCGATGCTGAACAGCATCCCCAGGCCGAATCCCACCATGCCCAGAATGTTCGCCGGGACGTGGAAATAGATGATCCGATAGATGGCGCCCTGGTTCAGCTCGTCGGGCAGCGCCGTGAAAATGGTGTTCATGTTCCAGGCCAGGAGCGCTCCGGAAAAAGCCGCCAAGCCAATAATGATCTTTTCCCGCATGATTGTTCATCCTACTAGAACGGTGTCTACAAAAACTACGGCCAGCAACGTAAAAATGATATCGAAAGCCACCAGGAAGCGTATTCCGAACCCGACGGGACTCCCGGCCAGCAGATTGGTGGTGATCGTCATGGCCGCGATGAGCGCTGGAATCATCATCGGATAGACGAGCGTGGGCAACATTAGTTCCCGCAATCGGAGGTTCACGGTAAGGGCGCTAAAAAGCGTTCCGATGACGGTGAGGGCCCAGGTTCCCAGGACCAGAACCAGCAGCATCGGCAGGAACTGCGCGGCTCCCCAGGGCACGTTGTAGAACAGCACGAACACCGGCAGGCTGACCAGCTCCACGGCGAACAGCATCGAGAAGTTCGCCAGTGCCTTGCCCACGAACAATGCCGCGGAGGAGACCGGCGAGGCGATCAGCGCGTCCAGGCAATCGTTTTGAACCTCGCGCGCGAAGCTGCGGTTCAGCACCAGCGCGCCGGCGAAGGCGTAGGTCATCCACAGCAGGCCGCCCGAAAATTCACGAATTTGTTCGGAGGAGGGATCGAAGGCAAAGCTGAACAGCAACAGAATTACGACGGAGAAGGCGATGGAAGCGTTCCAGGCCTCCTTGGTGCGCAGCTCGGAATGCAGGTCCTTGGTGGTGATGGTCCACACCTGACGAAGGAACATCAAACCGCCCTCGTGGCGCACGCACTCCTGCGTGCCGCGTCGAGACTCTTCTCGACGCAGGCTTTCGTGTCACCCCCGGAGGTATCGACACGAGTGTCGATACGGCACGCAGGAGTTCGTGCGCCACCGCCGTCAGTTGTCTCCATAGGTCCTGTACAGCCAGCCTGTATCGTCGAGCATCTGCTGGGTGCGCTCGCCCGTATGCACGATCTGGCCGCGCTGGAGGAGCGCGACGTGCGACGCCAGCTCCAAAGCCTCGCGCAACTGGTGCGTGGACATGATGATCGTCCGGCCGCGGTCGCGCATCTGCTGGATCATGGACTGGAGCACGGCGATGGCGCGGTCATCGAGCGCGGTGAACGGCTCGTCCAGCAGCAGCACTTCGGGATCGTGGAGAAACGCCCGGCCCACGGCCAGGCGCTGCCGCATGCCGCGGGAAAACTCGCGAGCCAGGCCGTCCCGCACGCGGCCGAGACCAACGCGCTCCAGCATTTCTTCGGCGCGCTTGCGGGGCTCGGGGAGGTCATGGAGCCGCCCAAACAGGGTCAAATTCTCTATCGCGGAAAGCTCATCGTAAACGCCGATGCCATGCCCGAGTATCCCAATGCTTCCTTGGATCTTGATCGACCCGCGCGATGGCCGGGAGAGTCCGGCGATGATCCGCAGCAGAGTGGTCTTGCCGGCTCCGTTTCGGCCCAGCAGGGCCATGGTCGATCCGGGAGTGATGTTCAGGCCCACCTCGCGGAGGGCCGGAAAGTCGCCGTAATATTTCCAGACTCCTGCAATCTCGAGCGCGTTCACGCCGCGCCCTTGCGGAAAAGGAGTGTGCCGCCTAACGCCAGAATTCCGAAGGTGAGGCCGAGGACCCAGTACATGCGGTCGTAAACGCGAGCCAGGATTTCCTTGGTCTGCGGCTGGCCGGTGTCTTCGTCCGGCGCCTTGCTCTGCTGCCGCTCGCGGATCGACCCGGTGCCCTCGATCTTCACCGCGAAGGAAGGCGCTGTCACTTGATACAGCCGCGCCTGCACTTCCTGCTCGACTCCGACTTCTTTGATACCGTCGCCGGAGAGGCGTACGGAGAGCGGAGTCACGATCCTGGTGGGAGTATCGCCCTCAATGACCTTTGCCGAGAACGTATCGGCCGCTGGCAGCGTGTAGTGCATGTCAAAACGGGTCTCGCCGGGCCGCACCGGATAGTTGATCTTGAACGCGCCGGGCTTGGACGCTTTTTCCGCTGTACGCTGGATGGTCATCTGCGTGGGCGGCGTGACGCTCACCTGAACTTTGTCGCCGGCGGCCTTGGGCGGATAGAATTGCGCCGTGCCGTTGGAGGAATCCTGAAATGTGGTGGTCGATTCGTTGCGGATGAGGAAGGTTTCGCTGACCTCGAGCGCGCTGGCTGTGGGCTCGATCAGGATGAGATGCGCCATCTGCATCCCCTGCGGCGGTTTCGCGGCGGATTCGTAAACCTGGAACTGGATTCCGGTGGTCGGACGCCCGGGCGGCTGCACCTGGGTGTACGTGACACCCTTGTAGTCGGCCTGGAGCAGCGCGGGCGGAGGCGGGAGATCGTGATCGATGCGGAAGACGCCGTTCGCGTCGGAGGTCGAGGTGGCGATGGCCTGCATCCCGTTCGCGCCGGGCTGGACCAGCGAGATAGTGACGGAGGGTTGCGGCTTACCTGTGGAGCCGTTGATCACGGTGCCTTCGATCGCCCCCAGGAGACAGGAGACAGGAGTCAGGAGACAGAGTATGAAAAAGAATCTCACGACATCGCCTTTCCGCACTCCCCGCAGAATTTCATAGGTTTTGCGAACTTCGCGTCGCAATGAGGGCAGGTGAGAACCACTTTGGGAGCAGGCGCCGGAGCGGGTTTCGATGGGGGCTTGACCCCCGAAGTAACCTTCTCGATTTCAGAGAGCACGCCGGCCAATTCCTTTTGCAGCCCGAGCTTGGTCTGCTGGTAATCGGTGTCGGAGAGTTTCCCCACGCGATATTCGAATTGCAGGTCGCGCAGGTTCTCATAGATCGCAGCGCGGCGCTCGTCCAGGTGGCGGGTGGGCGATACCGGCTCGGGAGCCGGCATATCCTTGGCGCGGATGGAAAATGTGAATAGCACGGTTAGGGCTATCAGCAGGACGGCTGCGGCGAGCAACATCATCAGTCAGACCTTGGGCGTTCTCAATCCGGCGTGATCCTAATCAAGCTTTGCCAGATCGCGTTCGATCTGATCGTGATAGCGCGTGAGCGCGGCGTCATCGCCGGGGGCGACGGCGGGCGCAGGGCGCAGGCGCCGGTAATATCGGATAGCCAGAAAAACCAATCCCAGTCCGAACGCCAGGGCGATATAGGGAGCCGCGTTCCCGAACGTACCGGGCGAGATCGCCAGAACACCGGCTCCGTTCTCGGCCACAAACTGATCCAGGATCTGCCCTTCGGACTTGCCTTCCTTCTGCATGTTCGCAATGCGGATCTTGGCGGCTTTGCACACCGGACAGATTCCGGTGGGCGGCATGACGCAATCCATGCGGAGATGGCACCCGCAATTGCAATTCAGCATGCCGGCGATGTGATTGACGGCCGGGCTTTCGTATTCGGTAGCGCTCTGAGCCAGGCAGAAGGCCGTGGCCACAGCCACCAACAGGCTAGCCTTCAGTTTTCGCATGTTTCTCCGCACCGGCGCGTTTCCCTGCGATCCCGACCACTTCAGTTCGCGGGAACACCAGCTTGGTTTTGCTCGGGACCAGGCAGATGATGGTGCCGATCAGCACCACCCAGTAGCCGATCCATACCCAGCTTACCAGCGGATTCACATACACCTGCAGGATGACGTTGTTGTTGCCGTTGCCGGGCCCGGCATAGTTGATATAGAGATCTTCGTTCAGGCGGCGCCGCAACGCGATGTCATGTGTCGGCGTCTGCGATGCGAAGTAGAAGCGCTGCTCCGGCATCATCATGGGGAGCTCTTCGCCGTTCTTGGTTACCGCGATTTTGGGCCGTCCCCAACTGTAGTTCGCATTCTCGCCCTCTTCATAGCCGACCACGCGAAGCGTGTAGGCGCCAATCTGCATCGTCCCGCCCTGGGGCAATTCCACCGTGGTGTCCTTGTTGAAAGCCGCTCCGGTGAATCCGACAAACAGAATCACGATGCCGACGTGCACCAGATAGCCGCCGTAACGGCGCGTGTTGCGATGGGTCAGCTCGAACATCGAAACCAGCAGGTTCCGTCCGCTCTTACCGCTGATGGCTTTGGCGCCTTTGTAGAACTCGAGCGCCACCGTGACCAGCACGAACGCGCACAGCCCGAACGACATCAGCGCGTAGAAACTGCGAATGCCGGCAGCGAACAGGCCCATGGAAACCATCAGGCCCAAAACCGCGGGCCACATAAAGGCGCGCTTCAGACTTTCAAACGAGCTTCTGCGCCAGGCGATCAAGGGACCGACACCGGTAAGGAGCAGCAGGAACATCCCGATGGGAATGTTCACGCGGTTGAAGAATGGCTTGTCGACGCTGATCTTTTCGCCCATGATCGCTTCGGTGATCACCGGGAACAGAGTGCCCCACAGCACCGCGAAGCAGCCCGCCAGCAGGATAAGGTTGTTAAACATGAAGCTCGATTCGCGGGAGAGAACGCTCTCCATCTGCGATTCGCTCTTCAGGTATTCCAGGCGGCTGAGAATCAGGTACACCGTTCCGGAGATGCCGATCACCATGAACGCGACGAAGTATTTCCCGATGGGGCCTTCCGAAAACGCGTGCACGGACTGCACGATGCCGCTGCGCGTGAGAAACGTTCCGAAGATGCACAGGAAGAAGGTGGAGGAAACCAGCACCATGTTCCAGACCTTCATCATGCCCTTTTTTTCCTGCATCATCACCGAGTGCAGAAAGGCAGTGGCCGTGATCCAGGGCAGCAGCGAGGCGTTCTCCACCGGATCCCATCCCCAGTAGCCGCCCCAGCCGAGCACCGCGTAAGCCCAACCCATCCCGAGCAGGACGCCCGTGGTCTGGAACATCCAGGTGACCAGGGTCCAGCGGCGAGTAGTGTGGATCCAGGCATCGCCGCGCTGCTTGGTGGCGAGGGAGGCGATCGCGAATGCAAATGGTGCGATGAATCCGACGTAGCCCAGATACAGCATGGGCGGATGGATCACCATGGTCCAGTATTGGAGCAGGGGATTCAGACCCTGGCCGTCGCCGATATCGACGATCCCGCGACCTGCCGCAATCATCTTAAAAGGACTCGCCACGAATCCGTTCAGGATGAGGAAGAAGGTCTGGGTAAACATCAGGACCGAGACGACGTACGGCATCATCTCGCGGAACTTGCGCCGGTTCTGGAAGACAATGATCGCGGCGTAAGTCGACAGCAGCCAGGACCACAACAGGAGCGAGCCTTCCTGGCCGCCCCACCAGGCCGCGAACTTGTAGGGCGTCGGCATGGTGTGGTTACTGGTGGCCCACACGTAGGCCATGCGGAAATCGCCTTTGATCAGAGAATAGATGAGAATAGATGCCGCAGCGGTCAGCAAAGCCCACACCGAGTAGACCGCGCGCTCCGCGCTAAGCGTGAGGAACGGACGCTTCGCCCACTTGCCGACCAGCGATCCTACGATCGCGTACACCGCGAAGCAGAACGCGAGGAGAATCGCCAGCGCGCCGATATTTTCCATGGTTGTTATTCCAAACTTAGCGAGTTAACTTAGCCCTGCTGATTTAGCCCCGCGTGACGGGCGCTACAGGCTTCGCTTCATACTTCGAAGCACACTTGGCCTGAAGCTTGCTGGCACGGAACACGTTATCGGAGCCGAGCTTGCCATCTACCAGCGCCTGGCAGGGGGCGTTGTCCTTGAACGTATCCGGCAAGGGATCAGTTCCGTTGTAGATGACCTTCAGGCGGCGCTTCACGCCGTCCTTTTCCTGCACCAGGACGAAATGCACGTCGCGCCCTTCGCGAGTAATCGAGTTGAGCTCGACGTCGCCGCCCACGCGCAGGCGCTTGTCTATTTTTTCGTTCGGCTGGAGTCTCTCCAGTTCGGCAATTTCCTTGTAGTAGCTGGCGGTCTGGTTAATGCCGCCGGCCGCGAGCCAGCCAAGCGTGCCCAGAATCGCGACGATAATCAGCCCGAACTTAACGTTCTTATTCATGGGAATCCTCCCCCGCCGCAACGTCTTTTCCAAGTATCAGTATACCGCCGGACGCCGGATCGTTCAGCTTACAACCGTCTCAGTTTACAACGTCCGTGGCGCGCCGGTGCTATGGCACAACATACATCCGACCCGCGCGTCCGCCGAGGCGATCGTGTACATCTGTCCACGCATGGTCCAGGACAGGAAGTTCGCCCCGTGATAGGAGCCGCTCTTTACGATGGTGTGCCTGCCATCGCCGTCGGCCGGCGCTTTGGATATTACGAGCGTGGCGTCCAAGCTGCCGACGCGATAGGAGATCTCGGCTGTGGGGGCTCCGTTGCGCGTTACGTTGGCCCCCACCAGTTGAACCGACGGTGCGACCCGACCAGGCAGGGGGATATCCAGACCAGTGCCCGCTTTCACCCATGTGCGGAGCTCGGCAAGGTCTCCCGAGCGAAATTCCATTTGATCCGGGGCGCGGCTCAACGCGCGGACGGCGAGTTCCTCGCTGGTGAGTCCGCGATTCAGCCAGACGATTCCCGCGACCACCACTACCGTTGCTACCGACGCCGCAACCCAGCCCCAAGCCCAACTCATTCGCGGCCTCGACGTGCCGGCCTGTTCCACGGAAAAAACCTCGGCGCCATGCACGCGATCCCACAATTCGTCGGGAGCCTTGACGGGGCCAAGGTGCCGCTTCAATTCCGGCTCAAGCCCGTCGTTTTGTATCCTTCTTGACTTCATTGCTGCCTTACCTTTCGAAGATGCGATAAACGCCGCCCCAGTGCCTTGTGGGCGCGGTTCAAACGCGACGCTACGGTGCCCCTGCGGCAACCCAGCAGGTCCGCGATGTCTTCATAAGAGAGGCCTTCCGTATAACGCAACACCACCACGATCCTCTGTTCTTCGGGCAACTGCGCCACCACCTGTTGCACGCGCTCCTGTTGCTCCTCGCGCAGGAGTTCGTGAAGTGTACTTTCGCGCGGCGCCCGGAACATATCGAGCGCCTCCTCCACCAGAGGCATAAACCGCCGGCGCTTCCGGTGATGATCCAGGCAACTGTTCACCACCAGCCGATACAGCCAGGATTCGAAGCTGGCATCGCCCCGGAACTGCCGGATGCTCGACAAAAGCTTCAAAAACGTTTCCTGCGCGATGTCCATCGCGGTGGCCGAATCACCCGCGTAACGCAGGGCGATGGAGTACACCCGATCCTTATGAGTTTCAAAGAGCACACGAAAGGCGTCGTCGTCACCACGTTGACAGGCCTCGATCACATCGCGGTGATTCACGCCCAGAACCATGCCGAACTCACCCGGTAAGACGCCGGAGGACGGGGGTTTCTTCCCTTGTTTTTCGGTCGGATTGGCGGCGTTCTTGGGAGACACGGTCTTTAGTACTTTACCTCGTGGCACTTGACGCAGTTGCTATCGGCGGCAAAAGAGGTGCCCCCTACGCGATGGCAGGCCGCGCAGGCGGTTTCATTCGCCTCGGCCGCGCGATGGAGGGCCTTGCCATAGTTGATGGGCGCAAGCGACTGCGGAAAGATCCGGGGGTGGCAGGCGGTGCAATCGTCCTTCACCCGCTCATAGTGCAGCTTGTGGGTGAAGGTAGCCTTGCCGTACTTGTTGTCAAAAACGATGGTATCCGGCGCTGGCACATTGAAGGCGGGCCCGGCTTGGTAAGGTTCGACCGGCGCCGCCTTGGGGGCCGCCACCTCGCCGGTCGGGGACGTAACCATGATCCAAATTGTCGCGCCTAGGCCCCCCACCAGCACGATCCCGAGAATGTACTGAAGCGCACGCATGTTTTCAGTGTAAGGCCTTTCCATGCAGCATCTAAACGATTTACCCCGGAA
>JAOAPR010000016.1 GCA_025463005.1 Bryobacterales bacterium
GCCCAGATCATTTGCTGACAGTCGAGGCCCAGCAGCTTGCCGATCGCGGTGGCCGCGCCGAACACTCCGGCTGTTCCGGTAATGTGCCACCCGGCATCGTAATGCGATGGATAAACCGCGTTGCCAATGCGCGATTCGGCTTCGAATCCCAGGATGAACGCTTCCATGAAAGCGCGCCCCGACACCGGATTCGCGCTGGCGTAGGCGAACAGCGCCGAGGCCACCGGCGACGTGGGATGGATGTAATTCTTGGGCGTGGTGTCGTCGTAATCGTAGACGTGCGAGCTGATCCCGTTCATCAGGGAAGCATGCAGCGGGTCCAGGCGCTCGCTACGTCCAAGAATGCTTGCGGTCGGCTTGCCGGAAAACGGACCCAGAGCCTGAATCGCCCGGTTCACCGCTGTATCGACGCTGCCGCCCAGCGCGCATCCCACGTAATTGACGATCGCCCGGCCAGCTTCGTGGCGCACGTCCTTAGGGACGCTTTCAATCCGGCTGGTAACTATATACGAGGCTAGCGTTTGCGTTTCCGGCAAGTGACAATCCCAGAGTGACAATTGTACAGTAGTGCCGTGAACTCTCCAGTTTCAAGTAGCGCGCAAGCGCACTACCCACTCTCGAGCGAGCTTGCCGCGTGGGCATCGCGCGTCCGATTCGAAGACCTGCCGGCCGACGTCGTGGAAGCCACCAAGCTGCGCGTGATGGACGTGATCGGGCTGTCACTGGCCGGGGCGGAAACCGCTTTTGGAAAATCCACCCGCGATGCGGTGGTCGCGATGTCTCCCGCCGGTCCGTGCCGCATTCTCGGTTTCGGAGACCCGGTGGGTGTGACCGCAGCCGCGTTCGCAAACGGAGCGCTTTCGCAAGCCTTAGAGTACGACGATACGCACAATGAGTCGATCGTACACATGAGCAGCCCCGCGGTCGCCGCGGCATTGGCGCTTTCCGAATTCACATCGGTGACGGGACGTGACCTGATCACGGCCATAGCGTTGGGTAACGAGATCTCCTGCCGCGTGGGCAGCGTATCATCAGGTGAGCTTCACAAGCGCGGGTTCCATCCAACTGGCTTGTTCGCGACCTTCGGGGCGGCTTTTCTCGCCGCGAAGCTGCTGGGGCGGGACGCGGAAACGATGGCGCGCGCGGCAGGGATCGCCGGCAGTTTCGCTTCGGGCTTGCTCGAATGTTGGGTGGATGGGACGCAGACCAAGTTTCTACACCCCGGCTGGTCGGCGCAGAGCGGGATCACCGCCGCTATGCTGGCGCGCTCGGGTGTTACGGGTCCCGCGCAGGTTTTCGAGGGCCGCTGGGGCTTATTCGCCAGCCACGTGCAGGATCCGAATGCCCATCGCGATTTCGCGCGCATAAACGCGGATCTGGGCTCGCATTGGGAAAGCCGCAATTCGTCGTTCAAACCGTTTCCCGCCGCGCACGTGATTCATCCTTACATCAGCGCCGCGATCCGGGTGCGGAACAAGCACGCGATTCCCCTTGCAGACATCGAAAGCGTCGATTGTCCTGTGACTGGATTTATCGTATCGATTGTCTGTGAGCCAACCGCTGAGAAACACGCGCCCGCGTCGGACTCGCACGGCCGTGTGAGCCTGCAGTACAGCGTCGCCGAAGCGCTGTTCTTCGGAGAACTCGGAAAGCACGCTTACAGCGACCAGAGCCGCCGGAATCCGGAGATCCTGGCGCTGGCCCGGAAAGTACGCTATCACGTGGATCCTGAGTATCCGGGTCCGGGGCGTTTCAAGGGCGCGGTGAAAGTCACGTTGAAGGACGGCAGGCAGTTAGAAGAGGTGGAGGAATACAATCGCGGCTCCGCCGAGAATCCGATGACCTACGAAGAACTTCGCGCCAAGTTCGAGGACAATGCCAGCGGGTTCCTGTCAGCGGATGCGCGACGCCGTGTGGCGGACGAGATCCAGCGCCTGGAGTTGCTGCCAGATGCCAAGGTTCTGGTAGAACTCACTACCACCGAAGAGTATTGTAAAAAGACATGAAATACCGGATCTTGCTTCTATTGACCGCTGCTCTCCCGTGTATCGGTCAGAGCATTGCGTCCAAATGCGCGGGTCTGAATTCCCTGACGGGGCTGCCGAACTCGACCACGCTGATCAATTCTTCCATGCTGAATGCGCCCCGCGGACCGCAGGGCAATACGCCCGCTCTGCCTGAACATTGCGAGGTCCAGGGACGGATGAACGAACGCATCGGCGTAAACTCGCAACGCTACGCCATCAGGTTCCATCTGCGTCTGCCCACGGATTGGAATGGGCGCTTCTTGTTTGAAGGCGGCGGCGGATCAAACGGAAATCTCGGCAGCGCGCTGGGGAACCTGCAAGGACAGCAACGGACGAATGCCCTGGCGATGGGATTCGCGGTGGTCTCGACGGATTCCGGGCACGACAACGCCGTCAATAACGATCCCAACCGCAACGGCACGGTGACATTCGGGTTCGATCCGCAAGCGCGCCGCGACTTCGGATATAACTCCTACGATCAGGTCACGCAGGCCGCCAAGGCGATCATCCGGGTTTACTACGGCCGAGCGCCCGAGCGTTCGTACTACGTTGGCTGCTCGGAGGGCGGCCGCGAAGCGATGATGATGTCACAGCGATTCCCCACATATTTCGACGGAATCCTGGCGTGTGCTCCCGGTCTCAAGCTCGCCAAAGCCGCGCTGTTCGGCCACGCCGCCGATGCGCAGGCATTGGGCGAAGCGGCCAAGGCCTCGGGAATCTACGATCGGTTCGGGCAGCCGCTTCTGAATAAAACCTTTACCGATGAGGATCTGGATCTGGCGGCGCAGGCGATTATGACCGCGTGTGATGCGCTGGATGGTTTAGAAGACGGGGTTATCGACAATTTTCCGGGTTGCACCTCAGCCGTTGTGGCGCCCAAGTTCGCTGGGCTCACGTGTAAAGGCGCGAAGCGGAACACCTGCCTTTCAGGTGCGCAGGTGGCAGCGCTCCAGCGACTTTTCGCGGGCGCCAGGAGCGCCCAAGGCGAGCTACTCTACGCCGACTGGGCGTGGGACCGTGGCATCGGCGGCAAAATCGGTGAAACCTACAATCAGGGATGGCGATCGTGGAAACTGGGCGCGTTCGACGCCGCCAACAATTCTTCGATCATCGCAACTTTGGGGAGCGCTTCGGCATCCGCGCTGTTTGTGACGCCGCCGGTTACCATCCCCGCCTCCGGCGCCGGTCCCATGGCCTATCTGCTTGGGATTGACTTCGAACGAGACGCTGGAAAGCTGTACGCGAAGTCCGGCGAATTCACGGAAGCAGTCTGGGATTTCATGATGGCCAGCGCGACGGATCTTTCGGCGTTCAAGAACCGCCGCGGCAAGCTGCTGATCGTGCACGGCGTCAGCGATCCGGTATTCTCGATCAACGACACAATCTCGTGGTGGAATGACGTGAATCGCGCGAATAACGGCGCTGCCTCGGATTTCACCAGGTTGTTCGCGGTTCCGGGTATGAATCACTGCGGCGGCGGCCCGGCTACGGACCAATTCGACGCGTTCACGGCGCTGGTGAACTGGGTGGAAAAGAGCACTGCGCCGGACAGGATCGTCGCCACTGCGGGACAAAACTCGCCTTGGCCAGGGCGGACGCGCCCGTTGTGCGCGTATCCCAAGCAGGCTCGTTACAAAGGCTCGGGCAGTATCGAAGACGCGAGCAATTTCGTATGTCAGTGAGCCATTCTCGGCGCAAATTCGTTCAAAGCGCCGCAGCAGTTGCTGGAGCGTCCAAACTTGCGGCGCAACAGACCGGAAGCGTCCGCGGCTTCGATCACGTCGCGCTGCCGATGCAGAATACCGACGCGATGCTGGCTTTCTACCGAGGACTCGGCTTCCAGGTCACCGAGAATGCGAACGCTTGTTCGGTCTACATCGGCGATCAGATGATCAACTTCCATCGACCTGCCTGGTGGCAGAGCGGGACATTTACCTTGCGCGCTCCGGCCGCCAAACCTCCCTGTGGCGATCTATGCTTTGTGTGGGACGGCACGGCGGCGGCGCTTAAGGCCATGCTCGATCACGCCGGCGCGAGGGTCATCGAGGGTCCGGTGGCTCGCCAGGGCGGACGCAAAAAGGCGGGTTCGAGCGTCTACGTGCGCGATCCGGACGGGAATCTGCTCGAGTTCATGATCTATTCGTAGGCCGCTGTTCCCTAGAAGGTGATCCGTCCGACCAGTGTGCCAGTGCGGTAGCCCTGGGTGCCGGCGGTCGGGACGATCGTTCCATAGCCGCTCGAATAGAGGCCGGTAAGAGGCGACTTGAGCGCAGGCGATGTGGGAGACACTCCAGTGCCCGTGCTGGTCGGTTGGGGCAAGCGCAGGCGATTGAAAATGTTCGAAAACTCCACACGGACGTTAAAGGTCATCTTCTCTTTGATCCGGAAGGTGCGTCCAAAATTGGCGTTCTCGGTGGGCAAACGGATACCCCGGAACTCGCGAATGCTGCTAAAGTTCGAGGACCACTTGCCGTCCGGCACTCCTGCCCAGGCGGCCGGGTTAAGCACCACCGTCTTGGTCGGATCGAAGCAGTGACAGTTGATATCGAGCTCGTCGGTATGCTGTTTGCCGTCCAGATCGACCCAATTCGTTGTATAGAGCGGTTGCCCTGCGACTAGTTCGGCGGGGCCAGGTCCGCGGCCCAGCCACCCGTTGATCGGAGCAGCCCCAGCGTTCGCGGTAGGCCGGGTGATGATCGGTGCGCTCTGATACTGCATGTACCACCCGATGTTCCAATCCCCAAGCACGTAGGAGATCACCTTGCTTTGGAAGAAGTTCGTCCTGGGCGTCGTGTACTGCGCCGAAAGTCTGAGCTGGAAGGGAAGATCGTTCGCCGAGAGGTTCTTACCGAGGCCACGGTTGAAGATATCGGGCGAGCTAAACAGATCCAGATTCTTCGACCAGGTGAAGTTTCCATTCACCGTCAAACCGTGGGAAAACCGTTCTGTGACGGTCGCTTGCAGCGAATCGTACCAGGTCTTCCCGAGCGGCGCCGAGACGGGACTGATGTTGCCGGTGTACTGCGGGAACGGCAACAACGATTGGAGCAGAGTTTGGGCCGTATCGAAGCCGGAGTACGGCAGAACGATTCCTCGTGCCGCCAGGGCCGATCGGTCGGCGGTGCCGATCTGCCTGACTTGAGTTTGCAGAAGGGTCCGGTCTGCCAGGTTACCTACATTGAATCCGTACTTGTTGAGGAGCGCCTCAGACATCGAGTTCACCGGCGCGAGTGCACCCGCGCCGCCTGTGCTCCACCATATACCCCGATTCGCGACGTAAGAGGCCTCCACTACCAGATTCCGCGTCAACTCTCGCTGGATGCCGATGCTCCACTGATACTGACGGGCGGGCCGCGACGCGTTGGGATCGATATATGCGGGCGGGCCCCCGGTGGTGTTGTTCAGCGGCAGGGCTCCCGCGCTGAAGTTCGGGAACACCGGCTTGATCGTGGAAGGAGGGCCGTCCTGGAGATTGAAGAATGACAGGCCAAATCCGGGAGTTCCGAGGGTCTGATAATTCAGAGGGGTGCTGGCCGGTACATTCGTGACGTTGTAGACCACACCGAAGCCGCCCCGGAGCACCGTCTTCGAATTGATCTGGTAGGCAATCCCGATCCTTGGACCCAACGCGTAGGGGTAGTTGCTGGCAAACCGGCAGCTACAAAAAGCTTCGTAAATCACGCCTCCCGGATGGCCGCCAGCGCTCGGATTTGCAATCGTCCGAGAGAAATCCGCAATTCGGCCGTAGGTCTCCCTGGGGTAAGTGCCATAGTCCCATCGGAGTCCGTAATCGAGCGTCAGTTTGCGAGTGACCTTCCACGTATCCTGCAGGAACAGAGCCCACTGTTGCTTCCCGAATTTGTAAACCGCCGGCACTCCAAGGCCGTAACTGGATACTTGTCCTAGCAGGAAACTCGCGTACGCAAAGCCGGTGCTGCCTTGCGACAGGACCACCGGCTCCAAAGCAGTTTGGGCAGTCGGGATCGCACCTCCGACAGGCGCGCCGAAACCAATGGAGCCCGAGTTATTCCACGGCGGCTGGACATTGCTTACCTGGGGATTCCCCTCGGCACGCCACTCCCCGCCTAATTTCCAGGTGTGATTGTTCCGTACCCAGGTAAGGCCCAGGTTCGCGGCGGGTTTTTCCAAATGCTGATCGAGCTGGAATAACGGTCCCATGTTGGACATTCCGCCAGTGGCAACAGTCGGGACCCCGGTAATCGTGAGCGTTGGAAAGTTCCTAACAGCGGTGGCGCCTTTGAGTCCGAGTTCCTTAAGAACGTCATAGTGAACATCTGGCGCGTTATCCCTTAGAAAATTCCTCTGGAAGCCTATCCCTAGATGCAATAGCAAGGTGGGCGTAAGGCTATGGTCGTAGTTCAGGCGCTCATTGTGCGCATTGTCAAAGTTCCCGATCGCCGTCGTGATCGGTGAAGGGAAGCCTTCGGGCGTGGCGGGCGAGCCCACAATCGGATACTGGTCTGCGGTAACGGTCCGGGACCAGAAAAAGGAAAGATGTCCCTTGCTGCCGATGGACTGATCTATCTTGAGGGACGGAATCTCCGTGGTTCTGTGACTATTCTGCAAGCCGTTGAAATTGCTGCCGACCTGGGTGAGTGCGTTCGGTCCCCTCGGAAGAGGAATCAGTTTCTGGATGTTCAGGGCCACCTGGTCCTGACGCGCGAGAGGAATCTTGTTGTCTGGGAACGGATTCCGAACCGTAAGGTTTTGGTTGTTGACCACCACCGTTTGAAAACTATTGGGATCGTAAATCGTGCCGGAAAGGACCGTACGACCGAGAGGATCAACATAGTTTGTGGCCGAAGCTCCAGATCCAACTCGAAGCAGTTGATTGTTGTTGAAGCCGAACAACCTGGAGAAATCGCCATTCCTATAGTCCTGAATAGGCACCGTCACTGCCTGGGTCAAAACCGACTGGTTTTCTCGGAACTGTTCAAAATTCCAAAAAAAGAAGGTTTTGTCGGTGCCGTTGTACACCTTGGGAATACGGACTGGACCGCCCAAACTGCCTCCGTAGTCATTTCGCCGGGCCTTGTTGTGAAGTCCGGTATACGGCTGGCTAGCATTAAAGGCTTCGTTGACGTTGTAGTCGTAGAGGCTGCCGTGGTATTGGTTGGTCCCCGATCGCATGGTGGCGTTAAGCAGTCCACCGCCTACCGTTCCATATTCCGCCGCAAAATTGCTGGTTTGAACCGCGACTTCCTGGATCGCCTCGGCACTTGGCTGGACTTCAAACGGGTACTGTACCAGCGTGCCGTTCGTGCCTGCGTCCATGCCTTCCACGCGGAACGAGGCGGTGTTGGTCGGGGCGCCGTTCACAGTCAATTGCTGGGTGCCCGCGGAAACTCCGGAATTGGGAATGTTGAACTGTGCGCCCGGAACGAGCTGGGCCAGTGCCCAAGGGTTTCGGATACCCGCGGCGGACGCCCCTTGCGGTCCGATGCCGAGCAGGGGGAGGTTATTCAACCGTTCGCCAGTAACGTTGGTCGCGAGCTCCCCGTTTTCGGTCTTGAGTAAAGTCGCTTCCGCGGTGACCGTGACCGTTTCTGCGTTCGAGCCCACCTCGAGCCCTATATCGATCCGGACGGTTTGCGTCGGCGCGAGGGTTAGTCCTTGCCGCGTGTATTTCTTGAATCCCTGAATATTGGCAGTCAGCTCATAGGAGCCAGGCGGCAAATTTACGATGGTGAAGTTACCAGTCGCAGTGGAGGTGCCGGGATAGACCTGAGCCGTGGCTACGTTTTTGGCTTCAATCGCCGCATTTGCGACGACAGCTCCGGTGGGATCCGAAATGGTGCCTGTGATAGTAGCGCGGTCTGTTTGTGCGATCGCGCTTAAAACCCCTACGACGAAGCAAATCGCTAACCGGGCGATGCGCATGTGTAACTCCCCTTTTGCTAAATAGATGCCCGACGCGGGCTTAACCCAGGCCCCATCTGACAGGTAATCTGAGGCAGTATACTTCGCGGGGATGCGGGGAGCAAGGGCCGGGGTGAGAATTGACGCTTATTTGCCGACTAATCGGTCTACATCAACATTGAATTCGTTGCAGACGTACTCATGGATCTCCCACGTGGCGCTCAGAACGTGGCTTCGCTTGAACGTGTGGGGCTTAGTGAAAGCGCCGGAATCCTCCATAGTGATCTCGGCTTCGAGATGTCCAAGATCCGGCCGCGAGTAGCGTTCGATGACGTGAAGTTTCTCGGTGTGCGGCGCGCCTCGACCATTGAGCCAGGTCTTGTCGTTGAAGTTCACGGTATCGACCACCAGTGTGTCGCCTTGCCATGCGGCGATGGAATCGCCCATCCAGCTCGGATCCAGATCTTTGTCGTGGCCGCGATCCAGGAAGAACTGCCGAAAGCTGTGGACATTGCCTTCAAACAGCATCACGAGAAGCTTGGGCGTCTGCACGATCTTAAAAGGATAGGGCGTGATGCGCGGCACTCCCGCGGGCAGGCACTTGGCTTCCGGATCGTCACGGCTCTGAGTAGCCTGGCGTTGTTCCATGATCTTTTGGGCCCAGGGCTGCAAGGGCAAGGCTCCGCCCATGTTGGCGAAGCTGTAATTTCCCGAGAGCCAGACGCCGGAAAGATCCGGTTTCCCGTCAACCGCGCGAGGCGCTGGACCGGAAGGCGGGGGCGGCAGATTTTCGTCGCGCACTCCATTGACCGCGATCACTCCCGAGATTTTTCCCGTTTGATTCTGCTTTTTCTGCGCCGGATTGGGCTACTGTCCGCATCGGTGCGAGTGATACGATCGCCGTCAAGACAGTCGCGGCGATCAGAGGAAAGAATCGCGACGTCATTTTGGCCCGCCATCATCCGCGGAACTTCCCGCAAAGACTGTCTTTCCGCCAGCGAGTGTCACCAGGCGGGCGTTGCCGTGAATCGATCCGTCGGTCGGGGGCCTGGGGTCCTTGGCGAGATCGACGTAGATATAGGCGTGCGGGTTCAACCACGCCAGTTTGGCTACCACTCCCTGCACGTTGACCGGCTTGTCCGCGTCGTACTCTGCTGAGAACGAATGGTGCGCGACGGCCGGAGTCATTGTGATGAGCAGCGCCACGGCAGCAGCGGGCCGGCTCATAAGAATGGTCTCCTTAGGGGTCGGCAACGCTTCGCACGAAGAGGATTAGCATGCCTAAACGGCTTATATCAAGGCTCTTTCGAGAAGGCGTATACTAGGGCTGTCTGCAAGTCGGAGGCGTGATTATGAAACGTCTTGCACTGGCGCTCACCGCAGCGGCCCTCTTATTTGCCCTGCCGGGCGTCGTGCCCGGAGGCACCAAGGCCGGCGGGCGCTTCGATAGTAAACTTACCAAAGACCAACGAATCCTTCAGGTCCTGAACCGGCTGACGTTCGGACCGCGGCCGGGCGATATCGAAGAGGTTCGCCGGATGGGCGTCGAGAAGTGGGTTGATCTGCAACTCCATCCGGAACGGATTCCCGAAAACCCGGTTCTGGAGACGAAACTGAAACCGCTGGAGACTCTTCGGATGGACCCGGCGGCAATCATCGCGCAATATCCACAAGTGAACCCTGCTTTGGTCTTTCGGCCGACTCCGCTGAATGAGCTGCTGTCGCAAGATCAGATCCGGCGAGTCATGAACGGTACGGCCGAGGAGCGCCAGGCTGCGCTCGGGACTCTCGATTCCGACAAGCGCCGACAGGTTTTGGCCGTGATCGCGCCGCAGCAACTGGCCGGGACGCCTGAGTTGCAAAAAGAAGCTGAGGCGGCTCGCCAGCAGCAGCAAACGGAGCGACAGAAGCAGATCCGCAAAATCATGCCGCCGCTCAATGACCTTTTGACGCAAGACCAGATGGACTTGGCGCTGCGAGGCGATCCGGAGCAGCTTGGCGGGCTGCTTGATTCCTTTGATTCGACAAAACGCGAGCAGGTAGCCGGCGCGCTGCCGCCGCAGAGGCTCGCGGGATTTCCGGAATTGCGCAGGATGGGTTTGCGCGCGCGCCAGCCGCAACAGGTAGTGAGTGGCGATCTCAAGGAAGGCAAAGTTCTGCGCGCGCTCTATTCGAATCGCGAATTGGAAGAAGTGCTGGTCGACTTTTGGTTCAACCACTTTAATGTATTTGAAGGGAAGAACGCGCCTCCCAATGGCTCTCTTAGAATGCTGCTCGCCAGCTATGAACGAGATGCGATTCGCCCCCACGTGCTCGGCAAATTTAAAGATTTGTTGCTGGCGACGGCCCGACATCCGGCGATGCTGTACTACCTGGACAACTGGCAGTCGATCACGCCGAACGCGTTGGATGCCTTCCAGGTAGGACCGTTTGCCACCGGACCCAACTTCAGCCAGATGTTCGGGCGGCAAGCAAAAGGGATCAACGAGAACTACGGCCGCGAGTTGATGGAGCTGCACACGCTCGGCGTGAATGGCGGCTATACCCAGCAGGACGTGATCGCCGTGGCCCGCTGCTTCACCGGCTGGACCATTCGCCAGCCTGCTACCAAGCCCGAGTTCGTGTTTGCCGGCTTTATGCACGATACCGGAGAAAAAACCGTTCTCGGTCACAAAATTCCGGCCGGCGGCGGGGAGCAGGATGGATTGCAGGTCATCGACATTCTGGCACGGCATCCTTCAACAGCTAAGTTTATTTCAAAGGAGCTCGCCCAGCGCTTCGTTGCCGATGATCCTCCGCAGTCTCTGGTCAATCGCATGGCCCAGACCTTCACCAAAACCGATGGCGACCTGCGCGCGGTGCTGCAAACAATGTTCAGCTCGCCGGAGTTCTTCTCTGAAGGCGCCTGGCAGACGAAGGTGAAATCTCCCTTTGAAATGGTGGTGAGTGCGGTCCGAGCCACCGGAGGCGAGGTGACCGATACACTCACGCTCGCGCAGAGGATCGGCGACCTGGGTGAGCCGCTCTACAACAAGCTGGAGCCGACCGGGTATGCCAACACTGGTGAAGGCTGGCTCAATACGGCGAACCTGCTGGGGCGCATGAATTTCGCCACGGCTCTGGGTTCCGGTCAGATTGCGGGCGTGAAGCTCAACAGCTCACAGTTGGAGGGCAAGGATGCCGCGGCCATCGCCCGCGAGGTGCTGGGACGCCCGGCTTCCGAGCAGACATTGGATGCTCTCGCAAAGGGCTTGCAAGGCAAGGAGCAGACGGCTAAAGCCGTGGAGAGCCTGGTTATGAGTTCGCCGGATTTTCAACGGAGGTGATCGTATGCTGACGCGTCGAGTATTTCTGCGTGGCTCGGCCATGGTGATGGCGGGTGTGGGAGCGGCGCCTTCGTGGCTGGCCCGGGCCGCCGAAGGAGCGGGCGGAAAGCGCAAGATCCTGGTGGCGATCTTCCAGCGTGGCGCGGCCGATGGCCTGAATGTCGTTGTGCCGTTCGCCGACAAGCGCTATTACGAATTGCGCCCGACCATCGGCATACCGGCCCCGGGCGGACCGGCCGGACCGAACGGATTAGCGAGTGCGATCGATCTGGACGGACGCTTCGCCTTGAATCCCGCCTTGCAGCCGCTCAAGGCTCTGTGGGACAAGCAGCAACTCGCGATCGTGGAGGCCACCGGGTCGCCCGATCCGACGCGATCGCATTTCGATGCGCAGGATCAGATGGAATCGGGCACGCCTGGAAAAACCAGCAGCGATGGGTGGCTCAATCGAGCACTGACGCCGGCCGGACCGGACACTTCACCGGTGCGGGCGATCGCCGTGGGGGCGCAGCTTCCTCGCACCATGCGCGGAAATCGCTCCGCCGTGGCTGTGAATGATGCGCAACAGATGCAGGCGGGAAATCAGGACACGGTCAGCATTCTCGAAAGCATGTACGCGAAGACCAGCGACGAGCGGTTGGGGCGCACCGGAAACGACGCGTTCGCGGCGATGAAGATTATCCGCTCGATCAGCCAGCAGCCTAACATTCCTGTGGGCGGTCCCTCGGGCGGCCCGCAATACGGGCAGGGCGGGGAATTGGGCCGGAGCCTGCAACAGATCGCGCGGCTGATCAAAGCGGATGTTGGCGTTGAAGCCGCCTTCGCCGAGATCGGCGGCTGGGATCATCACGGGAATGAGAATCCGCAACTTTCGAACCTGCTGCGACAGTTCGGCAGCGCGCTGGCGGCGTTCTCGCAGGACATGGGCGACCGCATGGAGGATATTGTGGTCGTTACGATGTCGGAATTCGGGCGCACGGCGCAGGAGAACGGCAACGGCGGCACGGATCACGGCCACGGAGACGTGATGATGGTGCTGGGCGGGCCGGTTCGCGGCGGCAAAGTTTACGGCCAGTGGCCGGGGCTCGAAAAAGAGCAACTCTTCGAAGGCCGCGATCTGGCGGTGACCACGGACTATCGCGCCGTGCTCGGCGAGCTGGTCAGCGGACACCTGGGGCAAAAGAACCTGGCGCAGGTTTTCCCTGGTTATCAGCCTGGCGAGTCGCTGGGGTTGCTCCGCGGGTGACGCGGTTTACGTGGCCGGGCGTGCCTGGATTAATCTCCGGGTTACGAGTTTCCGAAGCGCCAAATTGTCCGGCTGGAGAAGGTCGCGCCGGCTTTGAGCAGCGTGGAGGGAAACTCCGGACGATTGGGGGAATCAGGGAAATGTTGCGTCTCCAGGCAGAGTCCTGAGCGGGGTCCATATCGCTGGCCCGCTTTTCCTGCGACGTCCGTCAAGTAATTTCCTGAGTAGAACTGGATTCCCGGCTCGGCAGTGTGGATCTCCAGCATTCGGCCGCTGGTTGGCTCCACAACGCGAGCGGCTAATTCCATGCCATCGCCCGTCCGGTTGAGTATCCAGTTGTGATCGTAGCCGAGGCCGATCTTTAACTGTTCGTCCGATGTGTTATCGATGTTCGTACCGATAGGTATCGGGCTGCGGAAGTCGAAAGGCGTGCCGGAAACATAGCGCATTTCGCCGGTGGGGATCAGTCCGGGGTCCACCGGAGTGAAGCGATTCGCATTGAGCATCAAAACGTGCCGCCGAACATCTCCGCGTCCCGCTCCGGCCAGGTTGAAATACGGATGCGCTGTCAGATTGATCGGCGTGTCCTGGTCGGCTGTGGCGTGGAAAGCAAGCTCCAGCGCGTTTTCATCAGACAGGCTGTAATCGGCGTGAACGAGCAGATTTCCGGGAAATCCGGCTTCACCGTGCGGGCTGCTGTAGGTAAGTCGAAGCCTCCCATCCGTCAACTCTTCAGGGGTCCAGACACGCCGATCGAATCCATCGCCGCCATGGAGGGAGTGCTGGCCGTCGTTTTTTCGCAGCGTGTATTGGACTCCGTTGAGCTGGAAGCGCGCGTCTCCGATCCGATTTGCATAACGGCCGATAAGTCCGCCGAAGAACCATTGGGGCTCGGCCATATACTCATGGATTGTGTCGAAACCCAGCAGGATATCTTCGAAGACGCCATTCCGGTCGGGTGTCCTCAGGGACATCAGAATGCCGCCATAATTCGTGATCCGGGCTTCGAGGCCGTTCCGGTTCGTGAGCGTGAACACGAAAAGCGCTTGACCATTACGTTCCGTGACGCACTCTTTGGTCACAACTATATTGTGCCCTCCACGCGCCTCTTCAGGTTCCCGTTTTCGATACCCTGGACAGCTCAAGACCGGCAGGCGCGGGTACTTCGGAAAATGTGGATCCGTCGCGGACAAACGGCAAAGATAAAAGACGCTGCCCCGGTCTGAGCGAATGACCCGCGCATGCGCACAATCGGAGCAAAGCCCCACTGATTCTGAGTTGGGAGGTGCTTCGCTCGTAGTTAGGCTGCGGCTGCGCTGGCTTTCCGGGACGCCCATCGCTTCCGTTGTGCTTCCGCCATGCGTTTTCGTGTGGCTGCGCTGAACCGGCGTTTTTTCTTGGGCTCAAGGATCGGAGCACCAGTTGCCTTCGCGGTTGCCATCCACTTGGGGGGCCGGCCGCGGCGTTTTCCCAGGCTGCCGGCGGCAAGCCGTTCGATGGTTAAAATCGCCTCCTCGAGGCGTTCTTTCTCGGAGCGCAGCTCCGCGAGAATCCTGTGGATATCCATGGCGAACCAGTATTACACGATTTGTCATTACAGAATTTGTCCCGACTTGTCCACGAGACAAATGCGGCCTTGCGCCGGCGATATTATGTGTCAACATTGGAGGTTGTAAATGGGGAGGGCACGATGAAGAAAACCGAGACCCGGAAGAAAAAGCACACCTCCCGCCGCGAATTCCTCGAGAGCACCGGCGCGGTGCTGGTGGCGGCCACTGCGGTGCCCGCGATTCAGGCTCAGACTTCCGAGACGCAGGGCTCGCCGGCGCCGGCCGCGCCTCGGACCGCGATCCGGCTGCATGTTAATGGCTCCAACCAGCGAATTGAGGTGGAAGATCGCTGGACGCTGGCGGAGCTTTTGCGCGATCACCTGAAGCTCACCGGCACCAAGATCGGATGCGATCGCGGCGAATGTGGAGCGTGCACGGTGCTGGTGGATGGCAAGCCTGCCTACTCCTGCAGCCAGCTCGCGGTGTGGATGGATGGGCGGTCGGTCGAAACCGTCGAATCGCTGGCGCAGGGCGGCAAGCTCCATCCACTGCAGAAATCGTTCATGGAACACGACGCTCCGCAGTGCGGATTCTGCACGTCGGGTCAGTTGATGAGCGCCCGCGCTCTGCTGGCGCGCAATCCGCATCCCACTGCTCAAGAGGTACAGGCAGCGTTGACCGGCAATTTGTGCCGCTGTTCGAACTACAACCGTTACGTCGCAGCGACGGTGGCCGCGGGCGCCGGCAACGAGGGACGTTCGCTCCAGAGCGTGTCGCGAAGCGCTGCGCTCGGGGCTTCTCTGCCGACGCTCAAGACGGTGGGCCAGCCGACCACCCGCATCGACGCGCGGGAACGCGTCAGCGGCAAGGCAACCTATTCAGGCGATGTGCAACTCCCCGGCATGCTGTATGCGCGCGTGCTTCGGAGCCCGCACCCGCATGCGCGAATCCGCAAAATCGACGCGTCCCAGGCGCTCGCCATGCCCGGCGTCAAGGCAATAGTCTCGCATGAGAATTGCAAGTTCGTGTGGGGAGCTGGCGGAGTCGCCGGAGGGGTGCAGTACAACGATCAGATCAAGAAGATCACCAAGCAGCGCAGGTATGCGTTCAACAATCCTGTGCGCTTCGCCGGCGATCCGGTGGCGGCCGTCGCGGCGGTGGATCGGCACACGGCCGAGGAGGCACTGCGGCGGATCGAAGTCGACTACGAGGTGCTGCCGTTTGTGCTCGATCCGGAAGAGGCGATGAAACCTGGCGCTGTACAGATCTGGCCCGAGGGCAACGTCTCGCTCGATAACCAGAACGAAGCGAAGCCCATGACGCAGCAGCGCGGCAAGGTCGAGGACGGCTTCCGCACGGCCGATCACGTTTTCGAGGATCGCTACACCACGGCGTTCGTGCACAACGCACAAATGGAACCGCGCACCTGTGTAGCCATGTGGGAGGGCGACAAGCTGACCATGTACACCCCGACTGGGGGCATCGCCAACTGCCAGAACGATATCGCGCGCGATCTGGAAATTCCGACCGACAAAGTGCGTGTCATCTGCCAATACATGGGCGGCAATTTCGGGAACAAGAACCAGAATCAGGATTCGGACCTGATCGCGGCCACGCTCGCGAAGCAGGCCGGTGCGCCGGTGAAGCTTGAATTCTCACGCAAGGAAGATTTCATCGGCATGCACGGGCGTTGGCCGACCATTCAGTATTACAAGGTCGGCGTCAACCGCGACGGAACGCTACAGTCGATTCAACTTCGCGGATACAGCGGCATGGGCCCGTACCGGAAGAATTCGGGACGAATGGGCGGGATCGAGATCTACCAATGCCCCAACATCGAAAGCGTGATTTATCCGGTCTACACCAATAAGACCGTTTCCGGGAACTTCCGGGGCCCCGAATTTCCGCAAGGCTTCTTCGGCATCCAGTCCATGATGGATGACGTCGCGTACAAGATGAACATGGACCCGGTCGATTTCGTGCTGAAGAACATGACGCGCAAGGCCAACGACCAGGTGGACTACACCAATTACAGCCTGGACGAGTGTATCCGCCGCGGCGTCGAAGCGTTCGATTGGAAGACGCGATGGCGTCCCAAGCCGGGTTCGGATCCAGGTCCGATCAAGCGTGGCGCCGGCATGTCGTTCATGGCATTTCGGTCCGGTGTAGGCCGCAGCAACGCGATTATTCAGCTCGACGGCAACGGTCAGTACTGGGTCCGCGTGGGCGTAACCGATGTCGGCGCGGGCGCCAAGACCACCATGGGCTTGATCGCGGCGGAAGCCTTGGACGTACCCCTTTCGCAGATCAACGTGGTGTGGGGCGACACCGATCGCTGTCCCTATTCCGTAGGCGAATCCGGCAGCCGCACTACCATCATGACCGGAACCGCCGTGATCGAAGCCGCGCGCGATCTGAAGCGCCAAATTGCCGCAAAGGGAATGCCGAAAGGGAGCGATGTTCTCACGGCGTCCGCCAATCCGAACCCGACCGTGGAAGGAGGCAAGGTGCGCGCGACCTACGGCGCGCATTTCGTTGACGTCGAGGTGGATACGGAGACGGGCCGGGTGCGCGTGCTCAAGTATCTGGCGGTCCACGATTGCGGGCGCATCATGAATCCTTTATCGGCCACCGGCCAGATCAAGGGTGGCGCGACCATGGGCATCGGAATGGCGCTGCATGAAGAATTGCTGTACGACCCGCGCAGCGGCCAGGCCTTGACCCCCGGCTACTACGGTCATCGCGTACTGACGCATCGCGACGCGCCCGAAATCGAAGTGATCTTTCTCGAAAGCGACGACGGCTATGGCGCTTTCGGCTCGAAGAGCATGGGCGAATCGAGCAAAGTTCCTGCGGTGGCCGCGGTGGGCAATGCGATCTTCAATGCGATCGGCCGCCGTATGAAGGATCTGCCGATAACCCGGAGCCGAATCATAGTGGCCCTTTCAGGAGAACGCGCATGAAGACCTTTGCCAGTGTCAATGCTCGCGACGCGAAACATGCGGTGACCCTGTCGCAACAAGCCCGCCGCGACGGCAAGGTGGCCGCATTCAACGGCGGCGGCAGCGACCTGCTCGGACTCGTGAAAGAACGCACCCTTTCTCCGGATGTTCTGGTGAATCTCCGGACGATTAAGGGACTGGACGAGGTTTCTTCGTCGCGCGGTATGGTGAATGTCGGCGGTCTCATCACGCTCGACGCCCTCGGCCGGAATCAGCAGATCCGGCGTGATTACGCCGTGCTGGCCGAAGCCGCGGAGACCGTTGCCACGCCCCAGATCCGTAACTTTGGCACGCTGGCCGGCAATGTGTGCCAGCGCCCGTGGTGCTGGTATTTTCGCAACGGGTTCCCGTGTTACAAAGCGGGCGGCAACCAGTGTTTTTCGGTGACCGGCGAAAATCAATTTCACGCGATCTTCGGCGGCGGCCCGAGCTTTATCGTCCATCCCTCTGATACTGCCCCGGCGCTGGTTGCGCTCGAAGCTAACTTCCGGATTGTCGGGCCTTCGGGCGAGCGTATGATCCCGGCGGCCGATTTCTTTGTTCTCCCGCAGCGCACTCCTGCGCGCGAAAACATTCTCGCCGACGATGAGATGCTGGCCGGAGTTCAGTTGCCCGCGCCGCGTCCGGGAACGCGCGGCACGTATCACAAGGTGCTCGACCGGGAAGCCTGGACGCACGCCGTTGTGAGTGCCGCGATCGTGCTCGAAATCGAAAAAGACGTATGCCGGTCCGCGCGCATTGTGCTGGGCGGCGTCGCGCCTATCCCATGGCGGGTTCCTGCTGCCGAGCGCCTGCTGATCGGACAACGCGTTACACCAGAGCTGGCCGCCCAAGTTGCTGAGACGGCACTCGCCGGGGCGAATCCGCTTCGCAACAACGGCTATAAAGTGCCGCTCACCAAAACAATCGTGCGGCGGACCGTGCTCGAGTTGGCAAACAGGACTGCATGAGGACCACACTCGTCGGATTCCTGGCGGCTGTTGCCGCCCTGCAAGCGCAGACCACCCAGCAAGCCGAAGCAGGACGCACCCTCTTCCAAGCCCGATGCTCCAGTTGTCACGCGACGGATTTGGGCGGCGGCGAAGGCCCACAACTCGCCGGAGCGAACTTTATCGCGGGATGGGGAACGCGCACTGCGCGCGAGCTGGTCAACGTGATCCGCACCACCATGCCTCCCGGGAATCCCGGCAGCCTGGATGAAGCAAGCTCGATCAATCTCGCGGCATTTATCCTTGCTGCAAACGGGGCCGCCAATGGAGCCACGCCAGGAAACCAGGCGCTTACCGCCGCCTCGACATTTACGATCCGCTCGGTGGCAACAGGCCGCCCCGCCATCGCCCTCCAAGCCGGCGGTCAGGTTGCAGCCGCGACTTCTTCCGGACCAAAGGGTCTCACCGTCACTGGTGAAGTGAAGAACTATGTCCCGGTGACCGATGCCATGCTGCGCGATCCCGATCCGGGCGACTGGCTGATGATCCGCCGCAACTACCAGGCCTGGAGCTATAGCCCCGTCACCCAGGTCAGCACCACCAACGTCAAGCAGCTCCAGTTAGTGTGGTCGTGGGCCATGAACGACAGTGCTGCCGCGAACGAACCGACGCCCATCGTTCACAACGGCGTCATATACCTGGCCAACACCGGGAACATCATACAGGCGCTCGATGCGCGCACCGGCGAGCTGATCTGGGAAAACCGCGTCGGGCCGGATCTCTCGAACGGACAGGGCGCCATTCGCAGCCTCGCGCTTTATCAGGACAAGGTGTACCTCGCGACCACCGACGTGCGGCTGCTCGCGCTCGACGCGCGCAATGGCAAGGTCGTCTGGGAAACGCGTATCGCCGATCCGTCCAAAGGCTACGGCAACACCAGTGGACCCCTGATCGTCCAAGGCAAGGTAATCCAGGGCATGGGCGGCTGCGATCGCTACAAGGAGACCGGCTGCTTCATCAGCGCCTACGATGCGCTAACCGGTAAGCAGCTCTGGAAATTCGAAACTGTCGCGCGGGACGGCACTCCTGGCGGCGACACCTGGGGCAAGCTGCCGAACCTGCTTCGCGCCGGCGGCGACACCTGGATCACCGGCAGTTATGATCCCGTGCTCGATCTTATTTATTGGGGCGTGGCGCAGGCCAAGCCGTGGATGCGCGCCATCCGCAACACCAATGACAAGGCGCTCTACACCACCTCGACGCTCGCGCTGAAGCCGGGCGACGGGTCGCTGGCCTGGTATTTCCAGCACGTCCCCGGCGAATCTCTCGACCTGGACACCGTTTACGAGCGGGTGCTGGTCGATGCCGGCGGGCAGAATTTCGTGTTCACGATCGGCAAGGACGGCATCCTGTGGAAGCTCGACCGCAAGACCGGCAAGTTCGTCGACTATAAAGAGACCGTCTACCAGAACGTCTTCGACAGTATCGATAAGCGGACGGGCGAGGTCCACTACCGGAACGACATTGTCGAGCAGCGCCCGGAGACATGGGTGTCGTCGTGTCCCTCCACCGAAGGCGGTCACAACTGGCAAGCCATGAGCTATCACCCGGGGACGGCTCAGCTCATCATTCCGCTCAGCCAAGCTTGCATGGAAATGTTCGGACGCAAGACCGATTACACGGAAGGCGCGGGCGGCACGTCCGCCAATCGCCGCTTCTTCGAGATGCCCGGGTCGGGCGGCAACATCGGAAGACTCGCCGCGTACGACGTGAGCACCTTGAAGGAAGTATGGAATGTGACGCAGCGTGCGCCGTTTCTCACCGCGGTGTTGTCGACCGGTGGCGGCCTAGCATTCGTGGGCGACCTCGACCGCGTCTTTCATGCCTTCGACGTGAAGACCGGCATGGAGTTGTGGCGGACTCGCCTGCCGACCTCGGTCCAGGGTTTCCCGGTGTCATTCACAGCCGGCGGGAAGCAGTACATCGCTGTCACCACGGGACTGAATGGCGGCAGCCCGCGGCAAGTGCCTGCCGTCGTCGCTCCGGATATTCATCATCCCGCGAACGGGAACGCTCTGTACGTATTTGCACTGCCCGATCCACCGAATTAACCATTCCTTAGTTGTAGTTGGAATTTACGCCGACCAACACGGATCCGACCGCGCCGGCGAAGTCCAGACCGCTTGCCGAAAACGTCGAATAATTCGTCGAATTCTGAACGGACGAGCCTCCTGTCCCAGCCGGCAGGCCGAGCAAAACATAGGACGGCACGGTAAACTGCCCGGCTGACTGCGGTGCAGTGCATATGTAGCTTCCGCTTGCGGTCCCGCTCACCGAGCTTCCGTAGAGGGTGATGAAACTGCCAGGAGTGCCACCGCTCCACCTGAACGTCAACCCCTGGCTGCGGGCGACGTTTGCGGCCGCACTCTGATTCGTCCAGCTCAGAAGCGGGTTGGGAAAGGTCACCGTGGTGGTGAAGGATCCAACAGCGTTGGCGCCCGAGCCTCCCGATGCGTTAAACACGTACGCTCCGCCCGTTGAAGGTATGGCTGGGAGAGTTGCACTGTAAACTCCTGCAAAGCCCGGAAACCCGCTCAGTGCAACGGGAGCTCCGCCCGGCCCGGTTACGGTAATCGTACCTGGATCAAGCCCGGTTGTCGTTCCGGTCGACCCGCCGGTCAACGTCTGCACCAGAATGCATCCGCCCATCGACACCGCGTTACCTCCAGCGTAGGAAGCGCCTGTCACTTGCTGAAAGATCGCTGCGGCGCCGTTGCTGGTTACAGGAGTGGCGCCTGCTCCGGGAAGAGTGGTTTGGGACACAACCACAGTTCCCGTTTTGACCGTATCTTTTCCGCTGAGCGTCGAGATCTGATCGCCGCTAAATCCCAGTTGCGGATCGGAGCAAGCGCCGCCGCCGGCACGGATCGGCAAGGTCCCGATGTTGCTCACGACATTCCCGGTCACAGCGGCCACCGGAACGTAACAGCCAGTCGGAACGTTCTGAGGTATGAGTACGGCGAACACGCTAACACCCGGATATACTGATCTGCCTGCATAGGTGACGTTCGCCTGGACGCCGCCGATATAGACGGTGTACGGCACACTGGTTTGGTGCGGCGTACCCGTGTAAACCGTATCGCTGTCGCCTGTGGCGCCGAAACCAGAGCCCCAGATGATAATCGTGCCGCCGGGAACCGCCGATTTTGTGAAGGTGATCAGCCCGCCGTACGGATCAGTCGGACGGGCGGTGTCCTGGGCGACGACCGTACCGTTGTTGTACGTGGTGATGCCGGGCGCTGCGGCAACCACTTGAATTGTGGCGCTAACTGTACCGTTGTGTGTCACGGTAAGGGTTCCTGAACCAGTCGGCGTGTTGGCGGGCAGAACTCCATCGATCTGGGTCGGGGTTGCGTAATATAACGCCACCGGAACTGTCGTATTCCCGACGGTCACTGTAATTTTCGCCCCGTTCAATGTCGTCGGGAGCCCTGCCTGGCTGTCGTGAAGATTTGCATCGCCGTCATCGGCCAAGCTCGATCCTACGACTTTGAATAAAGCGCCCTGCGAGATGCCTGAGTTTGGGAAGCCAGCGGGGATGTCGCTGGAGTTGTTCGTAACGCGGGTGATGCTGGGTCCGCTGCCCCCGCCGGATGCGCCGTAGGTGGTGAACTGCAGCGTGATCGAGCCGCCGCTATTTGCCGTGACCAGCACCTTTGCAGGATTCCCGGCGTTAGTAAACGCCGCAAGGATCGTGCCGGTCGTGAGCGAAGTGCTGGAAATGGGCGCGCTTGACGCGAGCGACGAAAACGCCTGCAACGTCGATTGGTTCAAAGCGCCAAATCCCGCTGCGCCCGAGATGCCGGGAACCACTGCCGCCTTCGCGTTGCCCTGGAGAGTGATGGTGCTTCCGTTCCACAGGATGTCGCCTCCCGAAGAGGGAGTCGCGCCGGTATCCAGGTTCAGGCGGCTATTCGTCTGAAGAGTCGTGGTTTGACTCAGATCGGCCAGCGCAGCGATGGGCAAACCCAGAGCCAGGACTGTCCAGGCGATGCGGTTACATAGTGGTTGCTTCATGATCGGAATCCTCCTATTCGAATCAAGAGAAATACTTGTGGACGGTTGCAACGTCGGACGACGCTGATGGCATTGTTGCCAATGCTCTCCAAGACTTATCCAGGGCCGGCGCTTTGCGATCGTCTCATCGGGTCACTCTCAAAATTTATAATCCTCAACGGCAAGTAGACCCATGACAGCCATTTGCGTTGCATAAAACAGTACTAAACGAACCCAATCGGACCGGCCCGCCGCGTAGCGGTTTGGTGTAGACTGACCGACGAAGACAACCTGAACAGATTTAGGAGGCGCCTATGAAAGCCCGCGCGATTGCCGTCCTGTCAGCGATCCTCATCGCGATGCCGTTCGCCGCAACGGCGCAAAACTATCCCGTTACGCAAGGCAAGACTTACAAGTTCGAAAAAGTCGCCGACGGTGTCTACTACGCCACGGGTGGTTTCGGCAGCAACAATGTCGTGATCGTCAATGATCAGGACGTGCTGGTGGTGGACGATGGCACCACTCCCGCGGCCGCGCGCGCGTTCATCGAAGACATCAAAGCGATTACTAACAAGCCGATCCGATACGTGGTCAACACGCATTTTCATTACGACCACACAGACGGGAATTCGGCCTTCGGACCGGAAGTGCAGATCATCGCGCACGAATACGTCCGCACGGCAATCGCAACGTTTGACGTTCTCAATCGCGAGCCGTTCATCACGTCTCAAAAGACGGCCGTCCCGGCGCGAATTGAAGCGCTGACCAAACAGATCGCCGCGGAAAAGGATCCCCAGAAGAAGGCGGCGCTCCAGAAAGACTTGGCCGCGGCTCAAACCAACTGGAGTCAACTGCAGGAGATTAAGCCGACCCCGCCGAACATAACCTACTCTTCGAAGATGGTTCTGCATAAGGGCGCTCGCGAAATTCAGCTTCTTTTCCTGGGGCGCGGCCATACCGGGGGCGACACAGTAGTGTTCCTGCCGCGCGAGCGGATCGTCTGCACCGGCGATCTAATGGAAAGCCGGCTCGCCTACATGGGCGATGCGTTTTTCGACGAATGGGTCGCGACGCTAGGCGCGCTCAAGAACCTGGACTTCGCACTGGTGCTGCCGGGCCACGGCGTTCCGTTTGGCGACAAAGGCTTGATCACGGCGTTTCAGGGCTATCTCACCGACGTCACGAAGAAGGTCGCCGATCTGCGCGCCCAGGGAGTAACAGCAGAGGAGGCCGCGCGCCGCGTTGATCTCACATCCCACCAAAAAGATTTTCCCCAGATCACGGGTCCGGGCGCAGATGTACGCGGCGTCCGCCGGATTTATGCGTGGATGGACGAACGCGCCAAGAAGTAGTCCTTGACACTGCCGGTGGTCGAGCGTACTTTCAACTGGAGTGTGAAATATGACGATTCGCTTCCTCTCTTCGGTTTCCGCAGCCGCAGCTATGATGGCCCTTTTCTGCCTGGTACCGGCGGCGGGTCAGTCCGGAGTGCCCAAAGCCAACGACATTCCGCGCCTGACGAATGGCAAGCCCGACTTCAACGGAGTCTGGGACCGTCCGCGGGTGAGTGACATCACCAAGGACGGAAAAGAGTGCGGCAGCCAAAGCAAGGGCTGCACGCAAAAAGGAAGCGGCGAGCTGTCGTTCACCGAGTGGGGACTAGCGCAGTGGAAAGACGAGAATCGGTTCGATTACTCCGCCTATTGCCAGCCGTGGGGTTACACACGGGCGTGGCAAACCGAGTATCCCGTGGAGATCATCCAGACCCCGCAGCGGCTGGCCATATTGTGGGAATCGAATAACGTATTTCACGTGGTACCGACCGACGGGCGTGAGCGGCCCAAAGATGTTGAGCCCAGTTGGATGGGAAAATCGGTCGGCAAGTACGATGGAGATACTCTCATCATCGACACAGCCGGCTTCAACGGAAAGACCTGGATCGATACAGCGGAGCATCCGTCAAGCGATTCCCTGCATGTGGTCGAACGCATCCACTACATCGATCCCCAGCATCTTTCCTACGAGGTCACCTGGGAGGATCCCAAGACTTATACCAAGCCGATCACCAACACCCGGGTCTTCACGCGCATGAAACCCGGCGACGAGCTCATGGAATGGTGGTGCATGGAAAACAACAAGGATCTCCTCGGCGGCCACCTGGTGACCAAGGGTCCCCGCTGATTACTTGCTGTCCACCTTCACGACCTCGAAGGTAAGCTGCTTGGGCACCAGCATCTGATGCGGAATCTTAGCGGGAATATGGATGACGTCGCCGGCCGCCATCTTCTTGCTCACGCCCCCCTTGATCGACTTCGCGCGAATCTCGCCGGGTGCGGTTGTGCGCGGCTCGACCATCGTTCCGCCGATGATCAGCGTGCCTTCCCCCGATTTCACGAAGATGACGTCCACCTGTGTTTCGTGTACTTCGGCTTCGCCGTCGCCTTCGCGCCGGATCGCTAGCAGGGCGTGATTTCCCCAAGTCGCGACGCGGTCGAGCCGGACCTTGTGATCATCGGGTTTGGCCGCATCCACGCGGGTTTTCAGATCGGCACTGGTGTATTGGGCGTAACCGTCAGGGTCGGCCGCGACCAGAAGGATCGTGAACAGCATTGTCATGGCGAACAGAAAGGGCAAAAGTTTCATACGGGGATCTTATCACTTCTTGTCAAACAGTTTGTCGTAGTCTTTCGCTGTTTCGCACACAAATTCGTCCACTCTTTCGAGCTCCGGCCGGAAAGGAAGAGTTCTGCTCGGCAACACCCACGGACGGGCGAAGACGTTCGGATCTTCCACCGTCACGTCGTACTGCAAGGAGCCATTCTCAAGGCGCCGGAAGCGCTCCACTACATGCAGGTCTTCGGTATGCATGTAGCCGCTCACTTCGGTTTTGTCGTTGAAACCGATGGTGTCCACCACCAGCGTGTCTCCTTCCCAATGCGCGACCGAATCTCCCATCCAGGTGGGGTCGGGGTCCACCGGATGAGCACGGCCATCGGTCGGAATGAAGCGGATCGCGTTGGGATACTCGAAGACCATCACGATGAGTTTCGGGGTTTGAACAATCTGGAACGGATAAGGGGTCACGAAAGATTGCGGCACGCCCAGTGGCTTGCAGTCGGGGCCCAAGGTGGTGTTGCCGCGAATCTCGTTGGGACCTCGCACGATCTTGAATTTCTCGGCGCCGGGTTTCAGGGCCGGCGGTTCGGCATTGCGGACGCCGGCGAAGCCGTACACTCCGTTAAGATCGACCGGAGGCGCGGCCGGAGCCGCCGATGTCGCGGTTGCCTTAGCTCCCGAAACGTTCACTGTCACCGAGCTGGTCAAAGTCGCATTGTTCGGTCCCGTGACGGTCAGCGTATACTTCGTGGTCGTGGTGGGAAACACCTGACGGCTGCCTCGGGCGGTCACGCGGCCGACACCCGGATCGATCGTTATCCCATTAGGATTCTCCGCCGCCCACACCAGTGTGACGGGTTGCCCTGGCTGGATCGACTCTGGTTGCGCCGTGAAACTCACGATCCGGGCGGGAGGTGCTACCCGCGCAGCCGTCTGGCCGGCAGCAGATCCGATCAAAACGACCGCGAGCAGGAAGCAGTAAGACAATGAACTTCGCATGTGCGTAATAATACCGAAGCGGGAGGCCATATGGATCGACGACGCTTTATGAAGGGCAGTACGGCGCTGGGCTTGGCGATGGGCGCGGCGAAGGCGCAAGCGCCGGGGCAAAGCGCGGGTAAATCCTCTGCTCGTGCTACTCGAAATGATTTCTGGCCGGGCGGAGCTCGTCTGGTGGTCTCGCTGTCTTTGCAAATGGAAGCCGGCGCACAGCCTGAGCGCGGAGCCGCTGGACCATGGGGCGTCCTCGATACGAAGTATCCGGATTTGCCCACGGAGAAATGGTATGAGTACGGATTCAAGGAAGGGATTCCCCGTCTGCTCGATATGTATGATCGGCGGAAGGTCAAGGTGACCTCCCATATGGTCGGCATGGCGGTGGAGAAGCATCCCGCTTTGGCGAAGGAAATCGTCCAGCGGGGCCATGAGGCCGCGGCGCACGGCTACACCTGGGAGCCGCAATACGCCAAGACGCCGGACGAAGAGCGAGCCTCCTACCAGGCCAATGTGCAGGCCATCGAGCGCGCCACCGGGGCACGGCCGATCGGCTTCAACGCACCCGGAATGCGGGCGACACCGGAGACGTTCGGAATCCTGCAGGACCTCGGGTTCCTCTATCACACCGACGATTTGAGCCGCGATGAGCCGTTTGTAATCGCGGTGCGGCGCAAGCCCTTCGTAGTAGTGCCCTACACGTTCCAGCTCAACGATTTTCAAAACTTCGAGAATCGCTGGCGCACGTGCAGCGATTTCGCCGGCGAGCTGAAGAGCGAATTCGACGCGCTCTATGAAGAATCCGCGCGCAAACGCCGTATGATTTCGGTCAGCGCTCACGATCGCGTCGCCGGGCGTGCGTCACGCATGCGGGTGATCGAAGATTTCATTATTTACGCCCAACGCCAGCCTGGCGTGGTCTTTATGCGGAAAGATGAAATCGCGAAGTTTGCTTTGGCCAGCCCGATCACAGTCAGGGAAGGCGAGACGGCGTGATCTCTGGGCGCTCCATCGGGACCGCGATCATATTCTCGCTGCGAGGCTCGCCATCTGCCGGGATCGGAGTCCCCGCGGTGTCGCTGAACGCGTAGAGCCTGTAGTCCTGCTCACGCAGGAAATCGACGACATCCGGCAGGCCGGCGGCTTGAGCTTCGAAAAGAATCGTCGGCCGCATTTCGCGCAGCACTCTCCGCGATCCCAGGAGTACCCGGCCTTCCGCTCCTTCCACATCCAACTTCACAAAGTCCAGGCGAGTGAGGCCGGCCTCGGTCGCAAAACCATCGAGAGTCTGCGCGGAAACTCTTTCTATTCGCAGCAGTGGTACCTGATGGACAAACTTACCCAAGGTGTTATGACCGGCGTGCGTCGAAGACGCGATCTTGAGTTCTGCCTTTCCGGGCGCATCGGAGAGAGCCACCGGAACGGCACGCACATTATCGAGACCATTGAGCCGGATGTTGCAGCTCAGGCGATGGAACTCGCGCTGGCTCGGCTCGAACGAGTACACGAGTCCGGAAGTTCCGACGCACCGCGACGCAAACAACGAGTACAGACCTTCGTTGGCGCCTCCATCAACGAACACCATCCCTTCTCTCAAAACCGAGTTCAGAAACGCAAACTCATTCGGATCGATACATCCTCCGATGAAGAGGGGACGGCTCAAGTCGTTTCCAAGGTGAATCTGGATGGTCAGTCCCCTGTGCCAGTTCATTTGAAACGGAGCTTCACGACTATCGTTATGGAAGTAGGTCCAAATGAACCGCCGCATCCGGAATTCGATTTCGGGGTTGTCCCAGTCGGAATCAAAGCGCCATCCTGGATAGGGCGCGAGGGGTCGTCTATACGCCAAACTATTTGCCGCCGAAAGAAGCCCCTTTTCGATCTCAGCTCCGGTCCGGTCTGGGTCGGTGTACCCGCGCAAGTCCGGGCCCAAGGCACGAAGTGAGGGCAGAACTGCGGCGTCGAGGTCGATGTCGCTGGTTTGTCGGGGCCCAGGCACTGTTTCGGGAAGATCAAGATTGGCCAGCCCCCAATCCTCGTTATTGAAGATCATGGGAGAGTTCAGCCGGCGCATCTGCGCTCCCCACTGAAGAACATCTTCGTTATCGAGGACAGGAATGCGCTTGAGGGCGAGCCGCTCGTAGAGCTTTTGCTGGCCTTCCGGAGTCCAGCCGGACCCGCTACCGTGTTCGATGTGGTAGATCCGCATCGGTTCGGCGAGCACCTCTTCGCGAGCCCCTCCATAATGCGCGGCAAAGCAAAACACCGAATCGATGTTCATTGAGAACACGTCGAATTCGGGGTATCCGCGCAGGTTGAACCAGTGCTCGCGCGCGATGAGCGTGAAGTCCCCACAGCCATTGGTATGAAGGAAGTCGGGGCAGCGGACACTGTCTGAGGTCGCCACAGCGCCGGTGGCCGGCTCAACCGGAGGTTTCACTCTGGCGCCCCGGATCATTCCCGTGAAACCGCCACGCTCCACATAGTTCTTCAAAATACGCTGGAGCCGTGGCGACACGGGCACTGTCAACGAAACCAGGGGTCCATCATCGGCCAGTTTTCGAATGACATATTGCAGGTTTCGCCACGACATGAGCGCCCGGCTGGTTGCCGGAATCGCTTTTAGCGTTGCCTGCGACTGGCCCGAGGCGATTTCGACTGATTCCGTTGTCGCGTCCCGCTCCACGCGGAATACGCGAAAGCACAGAGTGCGCGGATTGGTATTCGGAGATGCAAATGTCCCCAATGTACGGAAGACCAGACGCGGCGAAGGAGGCGAAGGGAGCGTGAGATGCATTCGTGTGCGACTGTCAATCGTGACGCGCGCCACGGGTTTTCCGTCATCGGTCACTACTTCCAGTTCCAGAGGACGGCCGCCGGTACCCGGTCCGGGCTCCAGATCCACCATTAGCCGCGTGATCGAATCATGCGATGTATCGAGGTGGATCTCTGCCTGGTCCTGCGCCCAGCGGAAGCGTCCCACGGATTCGAAGCGTTCGGGAGCGTACCAGCCGGGCCCGAACAGAATGCCTGATCCGGGCGAAGCCACGTCTAGAGAACTCAGGACGGGCGCGCCATCCGGCGAGACTTCAAAGGTGCCCTCGCGCCGGTTCACACGGATGAGATGACTACGGCAGTAGGCGAGCTGTTCTTCGAGCGGCGCTCCTGCGGGAACGTCGCTCATCGCATCGTGGCGGTCGATCCGGTACATCCGATCGGTTCTGAGTTGCTGCGTACCCAAGAACGCGGCCAGCTCGTCGGAAAACAGGATGTCGATATTTGTCGCCAGAATAAACCGGCCTCGGGCCCTCCGGATGCCTACATTCTTGGCGATCATCTGGTATAGGGCCAGATTCGCGCCATGTTGGTATCGGTTGTGAATTTCGGGCGGAACTGTGATGAAGCGAACCTCGCAGGGGCCGGCGTCCGTGGGCCATAGTAACGCCTCAGCCAGCGGAGGGCGATCGCCTGGGGGGTTCCATTCGACGATGATCAACTCCGATGGAATCTGATGCCGCCGAGCCTGGGCCAGCCAGCCGTCCACAAAGATCTGCATGCGGCCGAGGAGGTTCCCGCCGTGGTCATCGTTGCGTGCGGCGACCACCAGCGAGAAATAAGGCTCGGGCACTACTTTGGAGTTGCGGTCAAGCACAGGTGCCAACCGAACATGCGTTCCAGAGACCTGAAGAGTGGCTTCGGCATCCAGCGGAAATACCAGACCTGCTTGTATTGATATTTCACATACTCCGGGATGCTGTAAGAGAATATATGGTCCACCTTCGTCTCGATTACGCGGAATCCATGGTCTTCGAGCAGACGACGGCCCTGGGCTCGCGAGTAATTATACGTGATCGGGCAGCCGGTCTGCGCTTCGGAGTAGTCGGCAATCAGCCGGCTGAGTTTCCAGAACTGCCCCTTGCCGTAGACAAAAAGGATCCACAATACCTTCCACGACCAGCGATGGTACACCATAATCTTGACCGTGCTGGTGGGCGTCACGTATTTGCGGATCTGTTCCAGCACGCGCTCCGGATGAGGCGTGTGGTGGATTACGCCGAAGGAATAGATCAGATCGTATTTCTCTGCCGGTACATAGTCGCTCAGCCGCTCGGCATCCGCCTGAAAAAACTGGACTGCGTCGGCCATGCCCGATACTGCGACGCGCTGGCGGGCCACGGCCAGCGACTTTTCGGTTAGATCGACGGCGGTGACCTGAGCACCGTGGCGGGCGAAATTGATGGTATCCGTGCCGATGCCGCATCCGATTTCGAGAACCTTCTTGCCCCTCCATCGCTCGAACTCGGCAAAAGCCGGGATATGAGGCTCTACAAAATACTTACGGGCTTCTACTTCGTCTGAATATTCCTTCGTGCCGATCGGCTTCTGCGAATGCCGGATATTGCAGGGACGAGCATTCCAGTACTCGCTGACCTTCTGAATGGAGGTGTCCTGAAAAGACATTAGTCGGTGCCTACAGAAAACAGCCGGGCTGAACGGCTCGAGTCTGCGGGATCTGCCTCCGCAGCGGTGTCCGTGCCCCCGTATCCCAGCCTCAGGTATTCACTCAGATTCGCGAACAGATCCGCGGGCAAAACGCGCCAGCAATCTACAATCGCGGGCCGGCGTTCACCGGGTTTCAGATCCGCGGGAGTGAGGTTCTTGAACTCAGGCCACGCGGTCGTGATTACGAGCACATCCGCCTGCCGGGCGCATTCCACCGCGGATACGGCATAGGTTGCGGCGGTGCCCAGCTCCCGCTTCGCATTTTCCATTGCGGCTGGATCATAAACTACCACCTTGATGCCAGTCGACGAAAGATACTTCGCCAGATCCAGCCCTTGCGACTCGTCCGTGACCTCGGTGTGGGGTTTGTAGGAGAGGCCGAGGATACCGACGGTTCCGCCCTTCGGCAGCCGCATACGGATGATTTCCGCCAGCCGCGGGACCTGTCTCCGGTTAAGCTGATCGGTTGCCTCCGCCAGCAAAGCGGGCGCTCCGGTGGCTCTCGCCAAAGCGGAAAATGCGACGTTATCGCGCGGGAAACAAGGACCACCATAACCCAGCGCGCCTTTGAGATATTTCTGCCCGATCCGGCTATCGCATCCGATGGCAGAGGTGACGACGTCGGCGTCGGCTCCCGGCAGGCGCTCACACACCTGCGCCAGCATGTTCGCATAGGAGATCTTCGTGGTCACGAACGTGTTCACTGAAAGCTTGGTCAGCTCGGCGTTCACGTAGTTCATACGCTGGATCCGCGGATTGCTGTCGCAGACCCCTTTGTAGAGCTTTTCCAGGATCTCGCCGGAACGCCCGTCCGATTCGCCGATCAGGATCATGTCGGGATTCAGCATGTCGCGGATGACGCTGCCTAGCGCTATGAATTCGGGGTTGTAGCAGAGGCCAAAGTCCCGGCCGCATTTCTTTCCCGAATGAGCCTCCAGCGCGGGCAATAATGTGCCGCCCGTCGATCCTGGCATTACGGTGCTCGAAAGCACTACCAGATGCCAATCCGGTTTATTCCGGAGCGCCGCGCCGATCTTCTCCGCCGCGCTCAGGACATATTTCATGGAAAATCCGCCGTCGGCTTCTGAAGGGGTAGGCACCATGATGAACGTTGCGTCGGTGGCCAGCACCGCAGCTGAGCAATCCGCGGTGGCCGAGAGACGCTGCCGGTTCGCCTGGATCATCGCGGCGAGATCCGGTTCGTTCACGGGCGCCTGCCCATCTTGAATCGCGGCGACATACGCTGGATTCACGTCGACCCCTATTACGGTGTGGCCCTTATGGACCATCACCGCGGCCATGGGTGCGCCAAGTTTTCCTAACCCGATAATCGAGATTCTCATCAGTTCTATTCGCCTCGAGCAATTGGCATTCGCCACCCGGTTCCGAAAGCGCGTGATGTCACTTTCAGCACCGGCGCAGCCTGTTTTCTCTTAAACTCCGCGTTCCGGACCAGCCGGAGGACCTTGCGGGCGGTCTCTTCCTGATAACCTTGCGCGATGATTTCCTCCGCGGACCGGGATCCTTCGATATGCAGCTCCAGAATCCGGTCCAGCACCTCGTACGCGGGCAGGCTATCCTGATCGGTTTGATCCGGACGCAGTTCGGCTGACGGAGCCTTGGTGAGCGTGGTTTCCGGGATGTCCGCTTTCCGGCGGTTTCGCTCCCGCGCGACCCGATACACCATCATCTTGGGCAGGTCCGCGATGACCGCCAGTCCACCATTCATGTCTCCGTATAGCGTACAATAGCCGACCGCCAGTTCGGATTTGTTCCCCGTAGTGAGGAGCAGCGCGCTGTATTTATTTGACAATGCCATCAATAAGTTGCCGCGAATCCGGGACTGGATATTTTCCTCCGTGACGTCGGGTTTGAAACCCTTGAAGGCGCCCGCCAGTGCCGTTTCGTAGGTTTCCATGATGGGCGAAATCGGCAGCGACAACACCTGGATGCCCAGATTGCGCGCCAACTCCACGGAATCATCCACGCTGCCTTGACTCGAATAGACGGATGGCATCATTACGCCGAGCACATTCTCCGGACCCACTGCATCGGCGGCGATCGCCGCGGTAAGCGCCGAATCGATTCCGCCGGAAAGTCCAAGCAGCACTCTTTTAAAATGCGTCTTGCGGGCGTAATCCCGCACGCCCAGGACCAGAGCGTTCCAGATTTCAGCCTCAGGCGCGAAATCATCCTCCGCGATGCTGCCGGTTTCGGCCGCCAGATCCACGATCACCAAATCCTCGGCGAACCCCTTCGCCCTCGCCACGAGATTACCCTGCCGGTCGAACGCGCCGCTGCGTCCGTCGAAAATTAGATCGTCGTTGCCGCCCACCTGGTTCACCCATGCCAGCGGAAGCCCGTGCTTGCGGGCCATCTGGCCGAGCATCTGCTCGCGCAGCTGCTCCTTGCCCACAGTGAAGGGAGACGCGGAAAGATTGACGATGGCCTGCGCGCCCGCCTGCGCCAGCACCTCGATCGGATCCTGATGGTAACGCCGGCGCTTCCAGAAATCGCGGTCGTTCCAGACGTCCTCGCAGATGCTGATGCCCAGGCGAAAGCCGTTCAGGTCGAGGATCCCCGGCGCGCGGCCGGGCTCGAAATAGCGATCTTCATCGAAGACATCGTAGGTGGGCAGCAGGGTCTTGTGAAACACCGGCCCGGTGGCGCCATCGCTCAGCAGCACTGCGCTATTGAATAGCGGCCGGCCGATTTCGGCGGGGTTGGGGGTAGCGGCCCCCACTAATACCGCAGGAGCATCCTTTAAATCCGAGGCCAGGCATGAAAGCATCTGGCAGCTTCGTTGCACGAAGCCATCGCTCATCAGAAGATCTCGGGGAAGGTAGCCCATCAGCGCGAGCTCAGGCGTTACCACCAGGTCCACGCCAAGGGCTTGCGCGGAACGGACGCCGCGAATGATCTGCGAGGCGTTCCCCTTTAGATCGCCCGCGACAGGGTTTAGCTGGAGAAGCGCGACTCGCAATTCGTTTATTCCAGGACCCAACCTGACTTAAAGTATCTCCTTAGTCTAGCAGCGGTCAGCAATGGGACCAAACCGGCGCCGCCGTGTTACATTGAGCCTTGACTATGAAGGGACCCTTGACGATGAAAGACGATTTGATCCTAGTCACCGGGGGCGGCGGGTTCATTGGCGGCGCCATGGTTGCCGAATTGCGGCGTCAAGGATACAAGAGGATTCGCGCGGTTGACGTTAAGCCTCTTGCCGAGTGGTACCAGGTATTCGACGACGCCGACAACCTTGTTCTCGATCTGAACCTGAAAGAGAACTGCGAGCAGGCCGCCGAAGGCGCCAGCGAAGTCTACAATTTCGCGGCGAATATGGGCGGCATGGGCTTCATCGAGAACAATAAAGCGCTGTGCATGCTGTCGGTCCTGATCAACACCCACATGCTCCAGGCTGCCCAGAAGTTCGGCGTCGAACGATTCTTTTATTCCTCTTCCGCATGCGTCTATAACGGCGACAAACAAACGGATCCCAACAATCCCGGCTTGAAGGAAGAAGACGCTTACCCGGCCATGGCCGAGGACGGATACGGCTGGGAGAAACTGTTCAGCGAGCGCATGTGCCGGCACTTCAGCGAAGACTATGGGATGTATGTCCGGGTCGCGCGCTTTCACAACGTTTACGGACCTCACGGTACCTGGGATGGCGGACGCGAAAAGGCGCCGGCGGCCATCTGCCGGAAAGTGATTGAAGCCAAGGTCAGCGGCCGGCACGAAATCATTATCTGGGGCGACGGCACGCGCACTCGCAGCTTCATGTACATTGACGACTGCATCCAGGGCGTCCAGAAAATCATGAATTCCGGGATCCTCGAGCCGATTAACCTGGGGTCGTCCGAAATGGTCTCGATCAATCAGTTAGTAGACATCGTGGAAGACATCGCCAAGGTCAAACTGAAGCGAGTCTACGATCTGGATGCACCTAAGGGCGTGATGGGGCGGAACAGCGATAATACCCTGATTAAGAAATACCTCGGGTGGGAGCCTGATATTCCGTTGCGGCAGGGTCTGGAGAAGACCTACGCCTGGATCTACGACCAGTACATGCTCAGCAAAAGTCCGAATCACGCGGCGGTTCTTCGCTAACACAATTGTGGTCTCTTCCGGTTTGCCGCTGGTCAGCATCGTAACGCCCTCCTTCAACATGGATCGGTATCTGCCCCGAACCATCGATAGCGTGCTGTCGCAGGACTACCCCAAAATCGAATACATCGTGATGGACGGCGGATCGACCGATGGCACGCACGAAATTCTGCGTAGCTACGGCGACAGGCTCCAGTACTTCAGCGAACCCGACAAAGGCCCCTCGGATGCAGTTCACAAGGGTTTTCGGCACGCCCACGGCGAGATCTTCGCCTGGCTGGGTGCCGACGACATCTATCTTCCTGGCGCGGTCGATTTTGCCGTGAAAGCCCTGGTGGCTCGGCCGGAGATCGACGTGATCTATGGCGAAGGATACTGGATCGACCAACATGGCGCAGTGATCAGCCGCTATCCCACGCTGCCGTTCGATCCCAAGATCTTGGAGCGGGATTGCTTCATTTGCCAGCCGGCGTCGTTTTTTCGCGCCGCTGCTTATCGCCGCTGCGGTCTCGATCCGGATGTGAACTTCTCTTTCGATTACGATCTGTGGATTCGCATGGCCAAGCAGGGAATCCGCTTCCAGATGATTCCGCAGTACCTGGCCGGTTCCCGCATGCACCATGGCGCGAAGACGATCAACGAGCGGGACACGGTCTTTCAGGCGTCCATCGGCCTGCTGCAGCAGCATTACGGCTACGTTCCGTTTTCCTGGGCGTTCGGATACACGGCGTTCCGCAATGATGGACGGGATCAGTTTTTTCAGCCTATGAAATATTCGCTGCGCAACTATTTGGCTAGCCTGCCGGAAGGTCTGCGGCTGAATCCCACCAAGCGCATGCAGTTTCTGGGGGACTGGCTGGCCGCGCCGCTGCGTGAGATCCGCCGCAGGTTCAGCTAGTTTCTACTTCGGAAACAGCGCCAGCGCCGGCTTGGCATTGGCGGGCAGAGGAGACCGCGCAGTGTTCATCACCATCGAGAGGTATGTGTAGTAACCCTCCAGGCTGGCAGCCTCGACGACCCCCGCCTCGCCGAATTTCGCCAGAGCGCGAGCGTAGGTTGGATCGCTGACGCTCTTGTTGTGCAGCAGCTCATTGCAGAAGTCGTAAATGATTTCTTCGTCCTCTGCCATTCGCTCGGGGCGGCGTCCGTCGGCGATGGCCGCGATCGTCGCTGCGTTCAGACCCGCGGTGGTGGCGGCATTGGAATGGGCGTTCCATTCGAAGTTGTTGGTCCACTCGCGCGCGGCGATCAGGATCGCGAACTCCGTGAGCTTCGGGCCTAGCGGATTATTCGCGGTCTGATTGTGCAGCCGCAGTGCGAGCGAAGGAACCACCAGGTCGGGAACCCGCAGCAGGACCGTCCATGGCGGCCCCGTGAGGTCGGCCTTGCGAAGATCTTTGTAATCGGCGATGGCCTTTTTTTGCGCGGCGGTCTGCTTGTCTGCAGGGATCGGGGGCAATCGATCCTGGGCGATTAGCGTGCTCGCCAGACTGAATGCGATAAGGAGTTTCAATTGGTTCATAGTCATACCCTTCTTAACGTGGAGCGGGCTCTAGCCCGCAACGGGTGCTTCAGCACCCGCACCGACGCGGCGGCTAAAGCCGCCGTTGCAGGCTAAAGTCTGCTCCACCTTTACTGGTCCGCCGCGCGATTGGGGGCCGATTCCGTGGTCACGATCGGTTTCGGCACGGGTGGTCCGTTCAATGGATTCAAGCGGCCGCCCAGTTTGAAGCTCCACACCAGATCGCCCCGAGCTTCACGATACCCGTCGCGGCTTCCGCCCGCGGCGATAGCGACGTACTGTTCGCCGTCGATCTCATAGGTCGCGGCCGGCGCGTCGGCTCCGAAGCCAGTCTGGAAGCGCCACAGCTCTTCGCCGGTTTTGGAATCGAATGCGCGGAAGAATCCGTCCGTTCCGCCGTGGAACAAGAGTCCGCCCGCCGTGGCCAGCACGCCGCTTCCGAACCCCGCCAGGTACGGCACTTCCTTTTGCCAAACTTGCTTGTTGGTTCGTGAGTCGAGAGCGGTGATGAGCCCGTACTCGCGCGTTCCCGGCACTGAGACGCGGCCGGTGATGCTGAACTTGCGTGTCGAGACGCCGGTGGTGAAGAACAGCAGCCCGGATCGCGGATCGTACGCGCCCGGAGCCCAATCGGCCGAGGCCGAGGGCTGCGCGATTTTCGTGTCCGTCCAGACCGGCGTAAACATGCAGCCGCGCTCATAATCTTTCACGGGTTCTGCGCACTGGGGCGCGGTTGGATCGCCCGCCGGAATCGGCTGGGTCGCGGCGGTTTTCTGGCGCTGCTCCTGCGGGAATGGCTTCTCAGTCACCGGAATGAGAGGCTTGCCCGTGACGCGATCCAGTATGTAAACCCATCCCTGTTTGGTGTGTGCCGCCAGCGCCTGACGCGTCTGGCCGTTGTAAACCTGATCGAAAAGGATCAGCGGCGTAGGCACATCGAGGTCCCAGAGGTCGTGATGGACGGCCTGAAAATGCCAGCGATATTTGCCCGTCATCGCATCCAGCGCTACCACCGAATCGGTGAACAGGTTGTCGCCGCCGCGAGATGATCCGTTGTAATCAGGCCACGGGTTGCCCGTATTCACGTAGATCAGGCCGAGATCAGGATCCACGGCCGGCTGCACCCACATCGCTCCGCCGCCGGTTTTCCAGGAATCGCCTTCCCAGGTATCGTGGCCGAACTCGCCGGGCCCAGGCACAGCCCACCACCGCCAAACTTCCTTGCCCGTTTTCGCGTCGTGCGCTGTCAGGCGGCCGCGCAGACCACCGTCGCCACCCGAGACGCTGATGTAAACCAGCCCCTTGAAATAAAGCGGCGGCATCGCGACGTATTGGCGCAATTCTTTCGGGACGTCCGCCCCCAGCTCCACTTTCCAGAGCGTTTTTCCTGTTTTTTGGTCCAGCGCGAACAGTCGTGTCAATGGCTCGGGCCGACCTTCGGCAGGCACGGGCTTGCGGATGTCCGATTCCACGCCGAACACCATGCCCTCGCCCAGTGCGACGCCGCGCTTCGCTTTGTTGTCGCCGGTTTTGGGATCGGTTGGGGTCCGATATTCCCAGATCAGATTGCCGGTCTTGCCGTCCAGCGCGAAAATCTCCTGCTCGCCGGTGGTGATGTACATCACGCCGTCCTTGACCACGGGAGTGCCTTGCTGCGAAAACCCGGCGCCGAATCCGGACTGCAAGCGGGCCATCCACGCGCCCTTGAGCGTTTTCACGTTGGACGGATTGATGCGGGCGAGCGTGGAATACCGGGTGTTGCCCCAATCGCCGCCGACCAGCGGAAAATCGGTGCCTGGAGGTTTTCGATAGTCTTGCGCAATCGCAGGAAGTCCCAGGAGCGTGAGGGTTAGTAACCGGCGCATGTTATTCATAATACGCCGGAGATTTCTTGAGTTTGGCATTGCCCACGATGTCGTGCTGGATCCAGAGTTGCGCCTTGGTTTTCTGAACCAACGCCTCGATCTTTTCCCTCGAGGCCGGGGTCTGCAGCGACTTCTCGCCGTTGGGCATGGTGTGAAACGTGCGTTCTCCCGGGAAATGATAGAGATCGCCGGTCAGGATCACGGTCCCGGTTTTGGGCAGCTTGAGCAGCAGGCTCTGATGGCCGGGCGTGTGGCCGGGGGTGAAGATGAGCATCACCGAGCCATCGCCGAACACGTCATGATCACCCTCGATCAGCTTGGTTTTGCTGTTTTTCAGCGCGGCGTACTCGTCCGGGTGGATGTTCGCGGGCAGGCCCTGGCTGAACATGTAATCGCGTTCCGCCTTTTGCGCGATCCACGTCGAGCCCGCGTAATCGTTGGCGTTCCCGGAATGATCACCGTGCAGGTGGGAGATCGCCAGATACGTGATGTCCTTAGGTTGATATCCGATCGCCGCCAACTGGCTCTTGAGCGACTTATCGATCTTGTCGTGTTTTGCGCCGCCTCCTTCAGGGCGATTGTAGACGGCGTCATTCAGCCCGGTCTCCCACAGCAGCGTTCCGCGCGGATGTACGATCAGGAAGCAAGGATCGGACATGTCCGTGGACTCCACCTGTTGCCGCGTCAGGCCGTAGGTGGCCGGGTCGCGGTCCTTAAGGGTGGCGCAGTCGAACACGTACAGTCGCATGGACCGCGGGGGAGTCGCGCAGAGTGCCGCGGCGACTACGAGGGCGAGGCCGGCGATGGTCTTGATGGTTCGCATATGTGCTCTAGCAGGTATATGCGCTTTAACAATCTGAGTCAAGGGCATCACCCGTTGAGCTAGTCTATTCTAAAGGCCTCACACAGGAGATACGCTCATGCTCAAATCCCAAGGATTCGTTGCCGCTGTCCTGGTCGCCGCGCTGGTTCCGGCGTTTTTTCTCCCCACCGCATCCGGCCAGGAGAAAGGAGGCGGCAAACAGAAGGGCAAGCAGGAAGGCCCCCCGCCGCCGATGCCAGCCATACTGCGGAACTATCAGCCTGTAACCGCCGAGCGCCTGTTGAAGCCGGAAGACGGGAATTGGCCCATGATCCGGCGGACCTATGATGGCTGGGGCTACAGCCCGCTCGATCAGATCACGCCGGAGAATGTCGCACGCCTCAAGCCGGTGTGGGGATCGACCACGGGCGAAGGACGCGCGCATGAATCGGCACCTGTGGTGAACAACGGAGTTCTGTTCATCACCACTCCCAACAACCAGGTGATCGCCTTTGACGGCACCACCGGCACTATACTCTGGCGCTATCGCCGGCCGCGCCCCCAAGGAGCGATCGTTCCTCACGAAGTGAATCGTGGCGTGGCTCTGTATGGCGATAGGGTTTACGTCTGCGCGGGCGAGGCGGTTCTCGTCGCGCTGGACGCTAAGACCGGCACGGAAGTATGGAGTACGAGCGTCGCCGATAACAAAGCCGGCTACTACACTACGCTCGCTCCTCTGATCGCGGGCGG
>JAOAPR010000028.1 GCA_025463005.1 Bryobacterales bacterium
TGCCAAAGCAGTCCGAGCTCGACGAACTGAAGGCCGCGCTGGTGGCGAATCGTCCGATTCCCACCGAGGTCGAAGCTTTTCTCAAAAGCGTTCCTAAGGGGTCGCCGATGCACGTACTGCGCACGGCGGTTTCGATGCTGGCGCTGTCGGATCCCGATCCGAACAATGTGCAGGCGGAGCCCGCGGCGCAGAAGGCCGTGAAGCTGATGGCTCAAACCGCGACCATCGTCACCAGCTTCGATCGGTTGCGCAAAGGGCAGCCGGTGGTCGCCGGCGATCCGAAAATGGACTTCGCCGCGAACTTTCTGTACACGCTTAGCGGTAAAGCGCCTGACGATGTGATGACGCGGGCTTTCGATATCGCGCTGATCCTGCACGCCGAGCACGAGTTGAACGCGTCTACGTTTGCCGCGAGGGTCACGGCGGCCACGCTTTCCGATATCTATTCTGCAGTCACGGCAGCAATAGGCGCGCTGCGCGGTCCGCTGCACGGCGGGGCCAATGAAGACGCGATCAAGATGCTGCTCGAAGCGGGCACCGCAGAACGGGCCATCGAGATGGTCAAGAACAAGCTCGCGAACAAGATTAAGATTCCAGCGTTCGGGCACAGGGTATATCGCACGCTCGATCCGCGCGCGTCGAGCCTGAAATCGATGGCGGAAGAGCTGGGCAAACGAACGGGTCACGTTGAGTTGTATCAAATTTCGCGCGAAATCGAGAAGTACCTCAAAGACGCCAAGAATTTGAACGCCAACGTGGATTTTTACTCAGCTTCGACCTACTACTCGCTCGGAATTCCCATCGATTTGTTCACGCCGATTTTCGCGGTGAGCCGCATGTCGGGCTGGACCGCTCACATTCTGGAGCAGTACGCCAACAACCGGCTGATCCGGCCGCGTGCCGAATATCTGGGGCCGGCGGTCGGGCAGAAGTGGGTCGAACTGGCGGCCAGGGGCTAGCGGAGTTTTCTTGGACAGAACATTAGCCGTCGGGCTGTCGGTTCTCGTCGTTACCACCTTAATTCTTTTAGCCCTGCGCCATCCTCGCGTCAATGCGCTCTTTCGGGCCACGATTCCCGCGCATCCTAAGCGCCGCCAGTTTCTCGCCGCCGTCAGTTTCTTCTTCACGTTCGCCATTGCCAGATCCCTCGCTTACTCCAATTCCCACCATATCGGGCCTTTTCACGACATCTACATCAAGGGACGCCACATTCATCACCTGGTCTGGGGGATCCTCCTGCTGCTCGTCGTCGGCTATGGCTGGTTAGTCGGAATAGGCTCGGGCGCGAAAGACTCCTCTACGCTGGCGGTCCGAACGATGGCGTTGCTCTACGGCGCGGGAGCGGCCCTCACCCTGGATGAATTCGCACTCTGGCTCAACCTCGAGGATGTTTATTGGGCCCGCGAGGGGCGCGAAAGCGTCGACGCGGTGATCCTATTCGGCGCGCTGCTGCTGCTCGGCACCTGGGGGCGCGCGTTTTTCCTGGCGGTGGGGCGTGAGCTTCTGGTCCTTCGGAAGAACTCCAAGTGAGCGAATTTTTTCCCCGTAACCTCATGAAAGTTGACCAAAAGCCCTGATTGTGATAACGTGAACAGTTTAAGAAATAGTCTGCTCGTTTCTTAAGCTCCTGGTTCCCTAAAACAAGCTATAGATGGAACAAACTGTACAAGCCCTAGGTGGGATACTACTAAAATCCATCCCCACCATCATTCTCCTGATCATCCTGCATTTTTATCTGAAGGCCATGCTGTTCGGGCCCTTGGACCGCGTGCTAAAAGAGCGCCGGAAGTTGACCGAGGGAGCCCGCGAGCTCGCCGAGAACAGCTTGGCGGCCGCCGCCCGCAAGGCGGACGAATACGAGGCGAAACTCCGCGAAGCGCGTGCAGCAGTTTACAGACAACAGGAAGAGATACGTAAGCGCTGGCTGGAAGAGCAGGCTAAACAGGTGATGGAAGCGCGCGCGCATAGCGATTCCGCGGTAAAAGCAGCGCGGGAAGCGCTCGCCCGGGATGCCGCCGAAGCCCGCAAGTCTCTCCAGGAGACCAGCGTGGCTGTAGCCGATCAGATCGTTGCGATGGTTTTAGGGCGGAGGGCCGCTTGAAGCGCCTGCTGCTCGTACCGGTTTTCGCAATCGCGACCCTGCTCGCCCAGGAACCGGCGGAGCACAAAGCGGGCGAGACCGCCGAGCATTCCCAGGAGCCTGCGGCGATCTGGAAGTGGGCGAATTTCGCGATTCTGGCAGCCGGCCTCGGATATCTGATGGCCAAGAATCTGCCCCCTGTTTTTACTTCGCGCACCAAGGAAATCCAGAAGGGCATCTCCGAAGCGCAGCAGATGAAGCTGGATGCGGAACGGCGCGCCGCCGAAATGGATGCTCGTCTGAAAGCCCTGGGCGCCGACATTGAACGGTTCCGCGATCAATCGGCGGCCGAGATGCAACAGGAAGGCGACCGTATCGCCAGGGAAACGGCCGCGCAGCTCAAGAAGATAGAAGAACATGCCGCGGTGGAGATTGAATCCGCGGGGAAGACTGCGCGCCGGCAGCTCAAGGAATACGCGGCGGAGCTTGCGCTCGGCCTGGCCGAAGAACGTCTTCGCTCGCGACTGGACAGCGCCACCGAGGCGGCGCTAGTAGACGATTTCGTGCGCGACCTGGAGCGCCAGGGTTCGAAGGACATGGCGACGCAGAAGACGGGGTCGAACAACTAGGATGCTTTCGGTCGTCTCGACAAGATATGCGCGGGCCCTGGTCGACGTAGTCACCGCACCCGGATCGAACATCGACCCGGTCCAGGTGCTTTCACAATTACGCGCGGTGCAGGACCTGATCCACGGATCGGACATCTTGCAGCACGCGCTGGCTTCGCCGGCAGTGGCGCCATCCCGCAAACGCGCCGTGATGCGGCGCCTGATGGAGCCGCTGGGAGTAGTCGATAAAGTCCGCAACTTTGTGTACGTGGTGATCGACCATCGCCGCGGCCATGAATTCGCCTCCATCGTGGACGCTTTCGAGGCCGTGCTGGACGAACGCCTGGGGTTTGTCGCGGCGGAGGTTCGCAGTGCAACTGCGCTCACCGATGGGCAGCGCGCTCAACTGGAGGCTCAGGTATCGCGCCTGGCGGGCAAGAAAGCGAAACTCAAATTTTCGAGCGATCCCGCGCTGATCGGCGGCGTGGTCGCGCGCGTGGGCTCCACCGTTTACGACGGCAGCGTGCGGGGGCAATTGGAAAGGTTACGAACAAGGCTGGGAGCTGGGTGAGCTCCCTGAATAATTTTTCACGTGAAAGTTACTTATGGCTCAAATTCGGGCAGATGAGATCTCGCGCCTGTTACGCGAGGAAATCGATAATTACGAACGCGCAGTTAACGTAGCTGAGACCGGCTCGGTGATCTCGGTGGGCGACGGTATCGCCCGCGTGTACGGTCTCGAAAACGTCATGGCCGGCGAGCTGATCGAGTTCAAGGGCGGCGTTTCAGGAATCGCACTCAACCTGGAAGAAGACCAGGTCGGCGCCGTGCTGCTGGGCGAATTCGCCGGCATCAAAGAAGGCGACGAGGTTCGCCGGACCGGCCGCATCATGTCGGTGCCGGTGGGCGAAGCCATGGTGGGCCGCGTGGTCAACGCGCTCGGCCAGCCCATCGATGGCAAGGGTCCCATCGAGACCAAGGAGTTCATCGCCATCGAGCGCATTGCTCCCGGCGTGGTGGACCGCCAGCCGGTGCGCGAACCGCTGCAAACCGGGATCAAAGCCATCGACGCCATGATTCCGATCGGCCGCGGCCAACGCGAGCTGGTGATCGGCGACCGCCAGACGGGCAAGACCACGGTAGCGCTGGACACCATCATCAACCAGAAGGGCGGCGACGTGATCTGCATCTACGTCGCCATCGGCCAGAAGCGGTCGACCGTCGCGCAGGTGGTCAAGGTTCTGGAAACTTACGGCGCCATGGAGTACACGATTGTCGTGGCCGCCACGGCATCCGATCCGGCGCCCATGCAGTACATCGCACCCTATTCCGGCTGCGCGATGGGTGAGTACTTCCGCGATACCAAGCGGCACGCCCTGTGCGTCTACGACGATCTCTCGAAGCATGCGGCGGCGTATCGCGAAATCTCGCTCCTGCTCCGCCGCCCGCCCGGACGCGAGGCATTCCCCGGCGATGTGTTCTATCTTCATAGCCGTTTGCTGGAGCGCGCCGCCAAGCTCAACGACGAAAACGGCGGCGGATCGTTGACCGCGCTTCCCTTCATCGAAACGCAGGCGGGCGACGTCTCCGCCTACATTCCGACCAACGTTATTTCGATTACCGACGGCCAGATCTACCTGATCACCGACCTGTTCAACGCCAATGTGCGTCCGGCAATCGACGTCGGCATCTCGGTCAGCCGCGTCGGCGGCAACGCGCAGATTAAGGCAATGCGCCAGGTAGCCGGCAGCTTGCGTCTGGATCTGGCGCAGTATCGCGCGCTGGCAGCCTTCGCACAGCTCGGGTCGGACCTCGATAAAGCCTCCGCGCAGCAGTTGACGCGCGGAAGCCGCATGGTCGAGATCCTCAAGCAGGGCCAGTACTCGCCGGTTCCCATCGAGAAACAGGTACTGATCATTTACGCCGGATCTATCGGCGTCCTGGACGACCTGCCGCTGGACCAGATCCGGGCCTTTGAGCAGGAGCTGTACCGGTTTGTGGAGAATGCGCATCCGGCAATTCTCACGACCATTCGCGAAAAGAAGGCGCTGGACGACGATCTGAAGGCCCAGATGAACGCGGCGCTCAAGGAATTCAAGGCGCAGTTCCTGCAACGTACCGCGGCAGCGGCAGCGGCTCGCACCTAAACCATGCCGAGTTTGATCGACATCCGGCGGCGAGTCCGCTCGGTCAAGAACACCCAGCAGATCACCAAGGCCATGAAGATGGTCTCGGCGGCCAAGCTGCGCCGGGCTCAGGACCGCGCTATTGCAGCGCGACCTTACGCCACGATGTTGCGCCGGATTCTGGCTAACGTCGCCGAGGCGGCCGCGAACGATCCTGATGCCGGCGCGCATCCACTGCTGGCGGTGCGTCCCGAGCAGCGCATCCTGATGGTGGTAGTCACGGCCGATAGCGGCCTGGCGGGCGCGTTCAACTCCAACCTCATCAAGCTGGCCCATCGCTTCGCCGATGAGCACCGCAACGCTGAGCTGAGCTTCCAGCTCATCGGCAAAAAGGGAGTGAACTACTTCCGGCGGCGATTCACCAATATCGCGGGCACTCACACCGACCTCTTTCGCCGGATCAAGTATGAAGACGCCGAGCGGATTGCCGAAGAGATCATCGCCCGGTTCTCGGCCGGCGATGTCGACGCGGTATACCTGTTCACCAACGAATTCAAGAACGTAATGGCGCCTGTGCTTAGCTCAACGCGCGTGCTGCCAATTGAATTACCGAAATCGGCCGAAACGGTGGATTATATTTACGAGCAGAATCCCGGCGAGCTGCTGGGGAGCCTGTTGCCGCGTTACGTCAAGTTGCTGATCTACCGCGCGTTCCTGGAATCGGTGGCGGCCGAGCATGCAGCGCGTATGACCGCCATGGAAGCAGCCACCAACAACGCGAACGACGTGATTGACAAGCTGACCCTGTTGATGAATCGGGTCCGCCAGGCCAGCATCACGCGCGAGATTATCGAAATTGTGAGCGGCGCTGCCGCATTGGACTAGGAGTTTCTATGAACGAAGGCAAAGTGATCCAGGTGGCCGGACCGGCCGTCGACGTGGAATTCCCCGAAGGACACATTCCCGTCATCCGCACAGCAATCCGCATCACCAGCGAAGGGTTTAACGTACCCAGCCCCATCGATATTATTTGCGAGGTGGCCCAGCACATCGGCGAAAGCCGCGTTCGCACCATCGCGCTGCAGCCCACCGATGGTCTGGTGCGCGGGATGAAAGCCATCGACCTGGGTGAACCTGTGACCGTTCCGGTCGGCAGGCAGACCCTGGGACGTGTGCTCAACGTTATCGGCGAGCCGGTGGACAAGATGGGGCCGGTGAAAACCGAGAAGCGCTATCCCATTCATCGCCAGGCGCCGCCCTTCGACGAGCAATCCACCGAATCGCAGATGTTCGAGACCGGCATCAAGGTCATCGACCTTCTGGAGCCGTACTTGCGCGGCGGGAAAATCGGACTGTTCGGCGGCGCGGGCGTCGGCAAGACCGTCGTCATTCAGGAGCTCATCTCCAACCTCGCCACCAAGCACGGCGGCGTTTCGGTATTCGCCGGCGTAGGCGAGCGCACCCGCGAAGGCAACGATTTGTGGCTGGAATTCCAGGAAGCGGGCGTGATCGATCCGCACGACTGGACAAAATCCAAGTGCGCCCTGATTTACGGACAGATGACCGAGCCCCCCGGCGCCCGCCTGCGCGTCGCACTCTCGGCTCTCACCGTCGCCGAATACTTCCGCGACGAAGAAGGCCAGGATGTGCTGCTGTTCATCGACAACATTTTCCGCTTCACCCAAGCGGGATCCGAAGTATCGGCGTTGCTTGGCCGCATGCCCAGCGCGGTGGGATATCAGCCCAACCTGGCCTCCGAAATGGGCGATCTGCAGGAGCGCATCACCTCGACCAAAACGGGCTCGATTACCTCCGTGCAGGCGATTTACGTGCCTGCCGACGACTATACCGATCCTGCGCCGGCCACCACCTTCGCCCACTTGGACGCCACGACCAATCTTTCACGCTCCATCTCGGAATTGGGTATTTACCCCGCTGTCGATCCGCTGGCATCCACTTCGCGCATTCTCGATCCGCTGATCATCGGGCAGGAACACTACGACGTCGCTCAGCAGGTCAAGCAGATCCTGCAGCGCTACAAAGACCTGCAGGACATCATCGCGATTCTGGGCGTCGACGAGCTTTCCGATGAAGACAAAGCCACCGTCGCCCGCGCCCGCAAGATCCAGCGGTTCCTTTCGCAGCCCTTCAACGTCGCCGAAGCCTTCACCGGCCGCAAAGGCAAGTACGTAAAGGTCGCCGACACCGTGCGCAGCTTCAAGGAAGTGGTCGAAGGCAAGCACGACGAGATTCCCGAGCAGGCGTTTTACATGCAAGGATCTATCGACGACGTGCTCGAAGCCTGGGAGCAGATGAAGAAGCAGGGATAACACGTGGCAGACACTCTGCACATCGAGATCACCACACCGGAAAAGCTGGTGCTCAGCCGCGACGCCGACTACGCCGAGATTCCCGGCAAGGACGGCTACATGGGCATCCTGCCGGGCCACGCGGCTCTTCTCAGCGAGCTGGGCGAAGGCAAGCTGACGCTCACGACCGGCGGCAAGACCGAGAGCTTCACCGTCGCAGGCGGATACGTCGAAGTCCGCGACAACCACGTCAGCGTTCTGGCCGATAGCGTGGAATAGCATTTAATCCGGGTCCCCTCGGGATCTATAATTGAAGCTTCCATGCAGATTGACTGGTTCCCGCTCTGGCTCAGCCTGCGTGTGGCCTTCGTTTCCACAGCGATAGCTTTCGCCGTCGGCCTGTGGCTCGCGTACATCCTGGCAAATCGCGAGTTCCGCGGCAAGGAAGTCCTGGATGCCGCCGTAACTCTGCCGCTGGTCCTGCCTCCCACGGTGCTTGGATATTACCTGCTGGTGCTGCTGGCGGGCAATAGCCCGCTCGGCAAACTTTGGGAAAATATCTTCGGTTCGCCCCTGGTATTCACCTGGAAAGCCGCGGTGGTGGCCGCTTTGCTGCACGCGCTTCCGTTACTGGTCAAGTCCGCCCGGGCGGCGCTCGAAAGCGTCGATCGCAGCCTGGAGCGCGCCGCGCGTAACCTCGGCGCCTCCGAATGGCGATTGTTCTGGCGCGTGACCTTGCCGCTGGCGCGACGTTCGATCCTGGCCGCGGTCGCTTTGGCATTCGCCCGGTCGCTGGGAGATTTCGGCGTCACGCTCATGGTCGCGGGCAATATTCCCGGACGCACGCAGACGGTTGCGGTCGCGATTTACGACGCGGTCGAGGCGGGCAATACCGCGCTGGCGCGCACGCTCGTGCTGGTGATCTCGGCTATCGCGCTGTTAATCCTGACGCTGGCGAATCGCCTCAACCCGCGATGATCGAGATAAAGTGATCAGCGCCCGCCTCCGCAAAACCTTTCCCGCACGGCCGGATTCGGCTTCGTTCTCACTGGAGCTCGAATTTCAGGCAGCCGCGGGCGTCACCGTTCTGTTCGGACCCAGCGGATCCGGTAAGACCCTCACACTCGATCTGATCGCGGGCTTCGTGCGACCCGACGACGGCCGTATCCTGCTTGACGACGACATCCTGTTCGACGGCGCCGCCGGCGTCAACGTCGCTCCCCAAGCGCGTAATTGCGGATACGTGTTTCAGAATTACGCGCTGTTCCCCCATATGACGCTGCGCCAGAACCTGGAATTTGCGGCCGAGCGCAGACCGCGCCTGGAACGCCATCGCCGGGTGAACGAAATGCTCGAACGCTTCCGCCTGGGCGATGCGGCCGGACGGCGTCCGCACGAAGTATCGGGTGGGCAACGCCAGCGCTGCTCCATCGCACGTGCGCTGATCGGCGCACCCAAGCTGCTGCTGTTCGACGAGCCGGCGAAGGGTTTGGACGCTCCTCTGCGGGCCGAGTTCTACGAAGTCCTGCGGCAGGTCCGCGCGGACTTCAAGACTCCCATGCTGCTGGTGACGCACGACCTGGACGAATGTTTCGAGCTGGGCGAAGAGATGCTGGTGCTGCGCGAAGGCCGCCTGGTGCAAAGCGGCGCGCCGCCCACCATCCTCGATCAGCCGGCCAATGTCGACGTCGCGCGGCTCCTGGGGGTCTTCAATCTTATTCCTGCCGAAATCCGCGCCCTCGACCCCGGTCGCAACACCAGCAAAGTGCAGATGGGAGAGTACGAGCTCGACGGCCCGTATTTTCCGGGCCACCTGAAGGGCGACCGCGTCACCGTTTGCGTGCGGCCGGAGAGACTCGCCGCGCTGGCGCGCAATGGCCGCCCGGGCGCGAACCAGATTCCGGCCCAGCTCCAGCGCACCGTGGAAAAGCCCCAGTGGATGCGGCTCGAGTTCGCGGGAGGCATCGCCGTCGACCTCGCGCGTCACGACTACGAGCGCGTTCGCGACACCAAGGACTGGGTGATCGAGTTCCCGCGCGACTCGCTACGGGTGCTTTGACGCCGCGTGGACGCGAACCTCAAGGTGCAGGCGCAGACCGGGGATCCACACCGGGCCGCGATCCTGGTTGTACGCCGGATTCGCTATGCGCTGCAGATCGAAGGTCGCGAAAAAGCCTGGGAAAAGCTGGGCGCTGTAGTAGCTCTCCCACGCATATTCCGGACCGTAACGCAGCGCGCCGTCTCCGATCAGGAAATCCTGCCCGCCGCGCGCCAGATATAACGCGTGAACTCCGGAAATGCCGCTGACGGTGAGCTCGGTCGCTGCGGTGTCGTCCGGCCGTTTCCAGCGCGTTCCCGTTACAGAAATGCCGCCCGTGGCCAGCCGGTCGATCGCGGTGAAGGCGAAACTCTCGGTTTTACCGTCGTTCCAACCCAGGCGGGCAAAAACGCCCACGTCCTTGGAGAGTTCCTGCTCCAGGTTGAAGCCGACGCCGTATTTCACTCTCCCGGGCCGGCGCGACGCGGTCACGTCGGGCGTCGCACCAGTCTGTGCGCTCATTCGTAGCGCGTCTGCGTAGCTGCCGGAATCTGTGTGAAGCTGAAATCCAAGAATTCGGAAAGCTCCCGGATGCCCTCCGGGTTGATAGCGCGTTTCCCACTCTGCCATGTCTCCGCGGTCGCGGAACAGGCGGCGGTCGAGTCGCAGGCCGTTGGCTACGCGAGGCTCGGCCGCGCTCCCGTAACGCAGCGACCAGCGCCGCGTGTGAAACTCGTGCACCCAGCCCCAGGTGTAGCCGCGAACGTCCGCCGGATAGTCCCATGCGCCGTTATACATGACGGCCCATCCCATGAACTGCGTCCGGGGATCGTGCGTGTAGCGGTTGTTGTCGAAGAAATCGGTCACGGTGAACCGGCCAATGGTCACGCTGTATCGCGTCATCGGACGAGAGCCCGCTAGTTGGTTCACCTCCGAGGACAACGCCTCGCGTTCCGATCCGAATCCGAAGTCATGCGTCACGTAGAGTCGCGCCAGATAAGGTTTGGGCGTTGCCGAGGCCACGCGCGGCAGCTCGCCATTGGGCGCGTTCGCGATTCCATTGACGCCGCTGAATCCGCGTCCCCCCGCCACTTCCGGATCAAAGTACAACGTGGTATCGCGGCTCAACCGCAGGCCTAGAAACAGCGTAGTGGTGAGCGAAACGTCGCGCTCCGGATAGTTTTGAAGACTGTGCAGGCCGCTGTAGGGCGAGCGAAATGTCCCATGATAGTCGCCGATAGATGTCGCCTGAAAGAACAGGTTCCAGCGCTCGGGTGTTTCTGCCGGATCAGGTGGAACGCTCTGCGCCCGCGCCGTGGCCGCGATTGCCAGAGCGAGGCACCATGCGGAAAGCCTCATCCGACCCAAAGTAACATTCCGCTGAGCGTTTCCCTAATCACGTCGCACCAGCGCGAGTCCGCCGCCCGCGCCGATCAGTAACATTCCTGAAATACGATTGGTCCAGGTTGCATAACGTGTCGCATAACGCGGGTGGCGCGCAAGTGCCATCGCGCGGCCCGCCGCCAGTCCATAGCTCAGCAGCACCAGGAACTCGATCACGATGCTGGTGATCCCGAGAATCACGACTTGCAGCGCCAGCTCGCCTTTCGGATCGATGAATTGAGGCAGAAGCGCCGCGAAAAAAATAATCGCTTTCGGGTTGGCGAGTTGCAGCAGCAGGCCGTCCGCGAAAAGGCGCAGGAAGGACCGGCTGGCCCCCGACGCACATTCAGCATGCCCCAGCGCGCTCGATTTTGACAGCAGCGCCTTCACTCCGAGATAGACCAGATAGGCCGCACCGGCCCACTTCACAAGAAAGAACAGCCGATACGAAGCCAGCAGCACTGCTCCCAGGCTGGTCGCAGAGATGGCGAAGTAGATAGAGTTGGCGCTGAGAATTCCGAGAATCACCGCGACGCTGGCGCGGGGGCCGCGGCGCAGCGCCGTCGCGAGCACCAGCAGCACGGCCGGACCGGGCGTAAGGCACAGAACTGTTTCTGTCGGGACGAACAGCCACCACAGGGTCCAGTTCATCGGAGACTTCCGAAATCTTAGCGTGGGCTGATACAGGCTGCCAGCAACTCTGATTTCAGCTCCGACTGCAGCTCATCGCCGAGCTTGTGGCTCTGATGCGTAACGTAGAACACATCCAGCGCCTTGTGCGCCTCGGTATCGATCATCACCACCTCGATGTTGCACCCGGCGAGCGAGATCGCGTTGGCCAGATCGTATAACAGACCGGGCCGGTCCTCGGCCACGATCTCGATGAGAGTCGCTGCGTCAGCCGCGTCATCCTTGAAAGAGACGCGCGGCCGGATCTTCATACGTGACGACAGGAACGGCTTGGGCCGCCCCCGCAACAGCTTGTCGGCATCCTGCTTGCCTTCGACAACTCTCCGGACCACGCCCCGCAGCCGGTCGACCTCCGGCGGATTCAGCTCTAGCGTCCGGTGCGGATCGGCGAACGTAAAGGTGTCCAGGACGATGCCCGCGGAATTCGAAAACGCCTCCGCTTTCAGAATATTGAGGCCGAAGCTCGAAATGGCGCCCGCTACCGACGCAAACAGAGCCGGGCGGTCTTTTGTCAAAAGGGTGAGTTTATAGACGCCGCGTTCGTGGTGGATCTCCACAGCGACCGGCCGTGACGCGAGCTGCTTCGCCAGCGCGAAATGCGCGTCGATCTCTTCCGGAGTGTGGGTGCGCAGATAGCGCGTCGGCAGCCCTTCCAGAAAGCGGGCCCGCTCGGACGGCACGCCGGCAATATCGTGAATGCGCTCGGTGACCAGTTCGCGAGTCAGCTCTTCATACGCCATCAGGTAGACGCGCCAGAGCTGCTCCAGGCGCCAGGGCGTCATGGCCTGCGGGTTCACCGCGCTGATATCGGCGTAGGTCAGCATGGTCAGCAGCTTCAGCCGCTCCAGCGTCCCTACGCGATCGGCCAAAGCGCGCGCCGTGGAACCGTCGTACAGATCGCGAGAGCTCATCACACCGGACAGATCCAGATGCCGCAGCACCAGGAACTCGATCGTCTCGCGATCCGTGTCCGGGGCGCCCAAACGATTCATTACGGCGCGGGCAATATCGACCGACGCCAGGGTGTGGTCGCGGCCCGAGCCTTTGCCGGTGTCGTGCATCAGCAGCGCGAAGCGGACCACCCAGGGATCTTCGATTTCGCTCATCAGATCCGTGAACCGCCCGTCGGATATCGTTTCGAGCGATCCGATGGCTACCAGGGTGTGTTCATCCACTGTGTAGCGATGGTAAAAATCCCGCACCACAAGGCATTCGATGTTGCGCCATTCCGGCAGCGCGCCCGGCAGCACTCCCGCTTCCTGCATGGCCCGCAAGCCCAACGAAGCTTTCGGGAGAGACAATAGCCGCTTCCAGTCGTCCCATTTGGCTTCCGGTGCGAAACCCTGCAATCGATTGATGGTGTCCGGCGCCAGCCGCAGTCCATGGCGCGCCACGAACTCAAACAGGCCCAGATCCTGCGGCGGCTTGTGTGCCCGCAGCAGCACGCGGTCGCGTGAGACGCTGAAGTCACTGGTGGAAAGGCGCGATCGCCACTCGTGGAACCGGCCCAGGAGCGTGCCCGCTTTCTCGGTGGAGGCCTCAATGGCTTGCCTCACTGCCTGATCTACCACTCGTGCCTGGCGGTAATAATCCCGCATCAACGCCGCGGGATGTTCGCTCAGAGTCTCCTGCGCGTCGAAGCTTAGTGCGTTCTGGTCCCGTCCGGCCAGCTCATGCAGCCGGAGACGAACGCCGGAAAGAAAACTGAGCGACGCCGATAAGTCGGGCGTCCCATCTCTAGGCTCCAGCATCAACAGCCAGCGCGTCGTTTGCAGATCACGCAGACCGCCGGGTGTCTCTTTGACGTTCGGCTCCAGGTGATAAATCGTGTTCTGATATTTCGCCCGCCGTCCTTCCGCCAGTCCCGCGATCTGGCGAGCCAAAGCAGGACCCCGCCGGGCCTGAAACGGACGGAACTTGTCTTCCAGAGTCTGATACAGCGCTGTGTCCCCGGCCAGGAGTCGACGGTCCAGCAGGCTGATGGTGAACTCGGCGTTATCGACATGTTCGGTAACGCAGTCCACCACCGAATGCACCGAATGGCTCGGCCGCAGCCCGGAGTCCCACAAGCTTTGCAGGAAAGCAGAAATGTTCTCGCGAGGGGGCACGTTCTTATCCGATTCGACCAGCAAGAGCAGATCGATATCGGAATAGGGGAACAACTCGCCCCGGCCAAATCCTCCCACTGCCACTACCGCCAGACCCGCTCGGAATGACGGTTCTAACGTTCTCGCGTACGCCGCGCGTACGCTTTCTTCAACTTCCGCCGTCCGGACCGCCAACGTCTGCCGGACTTCTTCCGGACTGGGTGGCGGGAGCACCGCCAGTTCCTTCACAATGCTGATTCTCCTCGATCGTCGTTACGGATCCGGACAGCATCCGCGACGTCTTGCACAAAAATTTTCCCGTCGCCGATCTTGCCCGTGCGCGCCGCGGCCACCAGGGTCCGGATCACTTCATCCAAGCGCGGATCGGCTACCACCAGTTCCAGCTTAACCTTCGGCAGCAGATCCACTTTGTATTCCATGCCGCGATAGACCTCGGTGTGACCCTTCTGCCGGCCGTGGCCGCGCACTTCGGTGATCGTCATCCCATCGACGCCAATATTCTTCAGGGCCTCTTTCGCGTCTTCCAGTTTGTGCGGCTGGATAATTGCTTCGATTTTCTTCATGTAGTCAGGTCTCCTTGCGGAAGCATACTCCCGCTGCGGCCACCTCGCCTAAGACTCGAGATTGTAGCCCTCTTCACCGTGCATGCTCAGATCCAGGCCTTCCGTTTCCTGTTCCTTGCTCACGCGCACGCCGCAAACGACGTCGCAAATTTTGAGGATAACTAATGTTCCCACGATCGCCAGCCCCCAAGCGATTAAGACCGCAATGATCTGGTTCAGCATCTGCCCGCCATCGCCGTCCACCAGACCCATGGGCTTGCCCATCCGAAGATCGTTGACTTCCTTGGTGGCGAAAATGCCGGTCAGCAGCGCGCCGAGCGTCCCGCCGACGCCGTGAACGCCAAAGGCGTCCAGCGAATCGTCGTAGCCGAACATTTGCTTGACCTTGCTCACCATCAGGTAGCACACCACTCCCGCCGCCAGTCCGATCAGAATCGCGGGCATCGGTTTTACGAAACCCGAGGCCGGGGTGATCGCCACGAGCCCCGCGACAGCCCCGGAGATCGCGCCCAGGACACTGGGCTTGCCGGCCATCATCCACTCGACCGCCATCCATCCTAGAACTGCCGCCGCCGTGGCGAAGTGCGTCGCAATAAACGCGCTCGAGGCCAGGGACCCCGCCGCCACCGCGCTGCCCGCGTTGAATCCGAACCAGCCCACCCACAGCAGGCAGGCCCCGATCACACTCAGGACCACGCTGTGAGGCCGCATCGATTCGCCCGGATAGTCGTTCCGTTTCCCCAGATACAGCGCGCAGACCAGCGCGGAAACTCCCGAAGTAACATGCACCACCGTTCCGCCGGCGAAATCGAAGGCTGGAAACTTCCCGCCCAGTGACGCATTCAGCAGTCCGCCCTTGCCCCACACCATGTGCGCCATCGGAAAGTACACGATCAGCGACCACAGCGTCATGAACAGCAGCATCGCCGAGAATTTCATCCGCTCCGCAAACGCGCCGGAGATCAGTGCCGGGGTGATGATGGCGAACATGAGCTGATAAATCATGTAAGTCTGATGCGGGATGGTCGCGGCGTAATCCGCGTTGGGCTCGGCACCAACGCCGCTCAGGAACAGATAGCGAAGATCGCCGAAGAAAGCGTTCCCGTCCCCGAACGCCAGGCTGTAGCCGACCACTGCCCACAGAATGGAGACGGTGGCCATCAAAACAAAGCTGTGCATCATGGTGCCCAGCACATTCTTCTTGCGCACCAGGCCGCCGTAGAACAACGCCAGCCCGGGACCTGTCATCATCAGCACCAGCGCCGAACTGGTCAGCATCCAGGCGTTGTCGCCGGCCATCTGGGCGTTCTTGGTTGCCTTGTCGAGATCGTCCAGTTTCTTGGCGATATCCGGCGGGATCGATTGCGCCAGCGAAACTCCGGCTGACAGCACCAGGAGCATCAGAAACTGTAGGCATCCTATCCATTGGGTGAATGATCGAGGCGCGCGGGCGCCCCTTAACGAATCAGTATCAGAATCAGCAGACCGTGCTGCCGCGCTATTAAAAGCGCGAAGCCTGGGGAAAGACGGGTTCCTCATGGCGCTCCTTTGCGTCACTACGCACCGTGGCGTAAACCTCACTAGTATAGTGACTTCCACCCGCTTTGGCGTTCGATTCTTTTGATGGGACTGATTGGAAATTGTTATGAGCCGGAAGGCGTCTCCCGCAGCGCGTCCAGCAACTGCTGGCGAACCTTTTGGCTCAGTTCCAGTCCGATGACATTGCCCACACCGCTCCGGCGTATATACCGCACGCGTGCTGAACCCGCCACATCCACCTTCTCGACCCGAAGGCTCACATAGCTCTGCGCCGGGATGGTTTCGATTATCTCCACCCGCAGTCCGGCCAGTGAGATATCCCGGCATTTGCCCCGAGCGTATCGATCGCCCCCGTCCGTATGCGTCCAGGCCAGCCGAACCGCCAGCGTACAAGGAATGCGTTCGTAACGTCGAATGTCCGTCCGAGACATCTCCTCAATTCTAGTAGGAAACATAGGATGATCTTCGATTCGCTAAAATCGGATTCATGCGGTGGCCGCTCGTCGCCTTAGGTTTAATAGGAGTATTGGCAGACGCGCGTGAACCAGTTCGTGCCCGCCACGCCATGGTGGGCGCGCAGGAGCCCTTGGCAACCGACGCAGGCGTCCAGGTCCTCCGGGACGGCGGCAACGCCGTGGACGCCGCTATTGCAGTGGGATTCGCCCTTGCCGTGACCCATCCCTATGCCGGGAACCTGGGCGGCGGCGGATTCATGCTGATCCGCTTCGCCGACGGCCGTTCGACCTTCATCGACTTCCGCGAGCGCGCTCCCGAGAAAGCCTCGCGCAACATGTACTTGGATGCTTCCGGCAAACCTACGCGCGAAAGCTTGGACGGCTGGAAATCCGCTGGCGTCCCGGGCACCGTGCGCGGATTCGAACTGGCTCATCGGAAATACGGCAGCCGCAAATGGGCCGACCTCATTGGACCAGCTCGAAATCTGGCGGAGAATGGATTTCCGGTCAGCTACGCCTTAGCGGAATCGCTCAAGGGCGCCCGCAATTTATCGCAAAATCCGGATTCCAAACGTATTTTCCAGAAGAACGGAGCCTACTGGGAAGCCGGCGAAACTTTGGTGCAGCCGGAGCTCGCCCGGACGCTCAACCGCATTGCCCAAAACGGCGTGAAGGAATTCTATGAAGGCGAGACGGCTCAGAAACTTGCCGAAGCGATGGCCCGCAACGGCGGGCTCATCACTCTGTCCGATCTCAAGAACTACGCCGCAGTCGAGCGCGCGCCGCTGACCGGCTCCTTTCGAGGATACGGGATTATCGCCGCGCCTCCGCCGAGTTCCGGTGGCATCGGGATCCTGCAAATGCTGGGGATGCTGGAGGGTTCCGGCTATCAGAAATCCGGACAGGGTTCTGCCGCCGAAATTCAATACCTGGCGGAAGTAATGCGCCGCTACTACGCCGATCGCAGCCAGTATCTCGGCGATCCAGACTTTGCCAAACTGCCACTGAAAGGGCTGCTGGACCCCGCCTACATCAAGCGCCGCAGGGACAGCATCGATCCAAACCGCGCTACACCGAGCTCGCAGATACTGCCGGGCCAGCCCGCGGGTCGCGAGGGCGGCGAGACCACGCACTACAACGTCGTCGATGCGCAGGGTAATGCAGTGGCGGTAACCTTCACACTTAACGAAGGCTACGGCAACGGCATCACGGTTCCCGGTCTCGGTTTCCTCCTTAACGACGAAATGGACGATTTCACCTCAAAGCCAGGCTCACCGAACGCGTTCGGCCTGATCCAAGGCGAAGCGAACGCCATTCAACCGGGCAAACGGCCCCTGTCTGCTATGACGCCCACAATCCTGACGCGCGATGGCAAATTCTTTATGGCCGTGGGTGCCCCCGGCGGCGGCCGGATCATCTCCGCGGTGCTGCAAGTAATCCTCAACGTGGTCGATTTCGGCATGAACGTTCAGGATGCTGTGGATGCGCCCCGTATTCATCATCAATGGCAGCCGGATAAACTGTACCTGGAGCCTGGGATTTCTCCCGACACGGTCGCGCTGGTCAAATCGCGCGGCTATGAAATCGACCATTCGCCCGGTTTAGTGCTGGCGCGCGTCGAAGCCATCGTCAACAGCGGCGGGTGGCTCCAGGGCGGCTCGGACGGACGCGCATCGGGCAAGGCTGCCGGATACTGAGGCCGGATACTGACAGATGACGCGCGCCCTCTCCACACACCTGTTCGCGAATCACCGCCTGACCGCGGTATGGCTGGATCGGATCTCCCACACGGGCATCCCCCTGGTCGAGATCTTCTGCACCCGCCAGCATCTGGACTATCGCAACAAGGCACAGATTTCTGAGCTCGGACACTGGTTCCGTGACGCCGACCTGAAGGTTCACTCCCTGCACTCGCCCATGTACACGGACGAAGTGTGGGGCCGGTCAGGACCGAATTCCATCATCACCATTACGGAGCCCGTGAAATCCAAGCGGCTCGAAATTGTGGACGAAATCAAGCGCGCAGTGGAGATCGCTGAGACGGTTCCGTTCCGCTACTTGATCCAGCACCTGGGTGTCAGCGGCGAGGATTCCGACGAGCGCAAAACCGATTCTGCGTTTTCGGCGCTGGAGGAAATTAATTTGTTCGCCCGGCAGCGCGGCGTGGAAGTGTTGCTGGAGAACACGCCCAACGAGCTCGCTAACGCCGACGGGCTGCTGAGGTTCCTGGGCGCGACCCATTTGAAGTTGAATGTGTGCTTCGACGTGGGTCACGCCCACATGCGCGGCAGCGTCGAGAGCGAGTATCGTCTTCTGAAGCCGCTGATCCGCTCGACTCATGTACACGATAACAACGGCTCCGATGATTCGCACCTGTTTCCGAACAGCGCATCCGGCGGAACTGTCGATTGGGCCCGCACCATGGATCTGTTGCGGTCGGCGCCCGACCAGTATCCATTGCTGCTTGAGCTGCGCGAGGTCGCCGACATGCCCAACCCGCTAGAATCGGTGCGGGCCACGTTTGACTATCTGGAAGGATTGAAATCTCCGCATGAGTCCTGAGAGAATCACCATTGCCGACGCCGGGAAGCATGTTGGAGAGACTGTCGAAATTGCCGGATGGCTCTATAACCTTCGCCGCGGCGGCAAAATCTGTTTCCCGCAGGTGCGCGACGGCTCGGGTATCATGCAATGCGTCGCGGTCAAATCGGCGCTGCCGGAAGAATTGTTTGAATCACTCAAGGATCTGACTCAGGAATCGTCCCTGATCGTCCGCGGCAAGATTCGCGCCGAAGCGCGAGCCCCCGGCGGCTTCGAGCTGGACCTGGAAGGCGCGCAGATCGTGCAGCGCGTGCCCGAGTCCAATCCCTATCCCATTACTCCCAAAGACCACGGCATCGATTTTCTGATGGACCATCGCCATCTGTGGCTGCGCAGCCGACGCCAGCACGCGGCGCTGCTGGTTCGCCACGAAGTGATCAAGGCGATTCGCGATTATTTCGATTCCCACGGCTTCATCCTCGTCGATACTCCGATCTTTACGCCCGCTGCGTGCGAAGGCACCACCACGCTGTTCGAGGTAGATTACTTCGAAGACGAGAAGGTTTATCTGGCGCAATCCGGCCAGCTCTACGGCGAAGCTACCGCCGCGGCGTTCGGCAAGACTTACTGTTTCGGCCCGGTGTTTCGCGCGGAAAAATCGAAAACGCGCCGGCACTTGACTGAGTTCTGGATGGTGGAGCCGGAAATGGCCTACGCCGATCTCGAAGACGTCAAACGCGTCGGCGAGGAGCTGGTGTTACACGTTATCGGCCGCGTTCTCGATCGTCGTCGGGAGGATTTGAAGGTGCTGGAGCGCGACGTCTCGAAGCTTGAAGCCGTGCAGGCTCCGTTTCATCGCATGACTTACGATGAGGCCGTCGAAAAACTCAAATCCCGGGGCAGCGAGATTGAGTGGGGCAGCGATTTGGGCAATGCCGACGAGACGTTAATCACCGAGGATCTGGATCGGCCAGTGATGATCGACCGCTATCCGGCAGCGGTCAAGGCATTCTATTTTCAGTTGGCTGCCGATCGCCCCGATGTCGCTCTGGGCGTCGACTTCATCGCACCCGAAGGTTACGGCGAGATCATCGGAGGCGGCCAGCGCATTCACGACCTGGATCTGCTGCTCAAGCGCCTCGAGGAGCACAAACTGCCGCGCGAGGCGTTCGAGTGGTACGTGGATCTGCGCAAGTACGGCAGCGTTCCGCACGCCGGATTCGGCATGGGGGTCGAGCGGTTCGTGGCGTGGATGTGCGGCCTGGAGCACGTCCGCGAAACCACCGCGTTCCCGAGGATGTTGTATCGCACGCGGCCCTAGCTTGCTAGCCTAGTCTAGTGGCCATTGATGACTCTGGGGTCGTGGACATAATCAGCATCGACCCTGCCCGGAGCGTAATCCTGACGGTCTCAGATCATCTAGACTGGTCATCGACCAAGCCGGATTTGCGTTCCGACACACCCACTTCGCGAAGCGTGTTCACGAAAGCAACTCAACGCCGCTGTAAAGGTTACTGCTCCTACCTTCCTAGAAAACGAAGCCTGCTAAAATACAAGTCGATGAAATACCGGGTTTACCTGGAACAGGACGAAGACGGAATGTTTGTGGCCACCTGCCCAACCTTGCCGGGCTGCGTCTCGCAAGGCCAAACTCGCTCGGAGGCGACCGCGAACATCCGCGAAGCTATCGAAGGCTACCTGAAAAGCCTCCTCAAACATGGCGATCCTGTGCCGCCTGGCATTGAAGAGGAAGTCATTGAGGTTACCAATCGGTGAAACTGCCGGTAATATCCGGCAGCGACGCTGTTCGCGCATTTCGAAGAGTGGGATACGAATTTGACGAGCAACACGGAAGCCACATTATCGTCAGGCGCGCGGATCCGCCACACAGGCGCCTGTCGATTCCCAATCATAAGGAGCTTGCCAAGGGAACGCTCAGGACCCTGATTCGGGAAGCAGGTCTCTCCGTCGACGAATTCACGCGGCTTCTCTAATCATGAAACCCTGGCCCTGGCCGCCCGAACTGGACGCCGTCATCGCCGCGCCCCGGCATCACCGCCTGGTATTCGAAAATGAACAGGTGCGCGTGCTGGATACGCGCATCCCGGTAGGCGATACCGTACCGGTCCACACGCACCGCTGGCCCGCCGTCTACAACACCGTCCGCTTCAGCCATTTCATCCGCCGCGACGGCGACGGCAAGATCCTGTTCGACAGCCGGACTCTTGCGACGCCGCTGCCTCCGGCCGCCTGGCTCGATTGCCTGCCGCCGCACAGCATCGAAAACGTGGGCGACGGGGAAATTCACCTGATCAGTTTCGAGCTCAAAGGCGATAATCATTAAGTAGTTCTTTTCGCATGCGTCAGTCGCACATCGCCGTCATCGGCGCGCCCATGGATCTGGGTGCGGGACGCCGCGGCGTGGACATGGGCCCTTCAGCCCTTCGCGTCGCCGGTCTCAATCAGAAACTCGCCGACCTCGGTTACCACACCGAGGACTTGGGCAACGTGGTGGTGGACCAGCCGGAAAGCCTGCCGACCGGTCCCACCAACGCGCGCTATCTTCCGCAGATCGCTCATACGTGCGCGCGCCTGGCGGAAATGGTCGAGCGCGCCGCCGATCAGGGACAGGTCCCGCTGGTGCTGGGCGGCGATCATTCCGCGGCCGTCGGAACCGTCGCGGGCATGTCGCGTCATCTCCACAAAACCGGCCGGAAACTCGGGCTGTTGTGGATCGACGCACACGCCGACATGAACACTCCCGAATCGAGCCCGTCCGGAAATGTGCACGGCATGCCGCTGGCGTGTGTCATCGGTCTCGGCCCGGCCGAGCTCACTGGCATCGCCTGCCATGTACCCATGGTCGATCCCGAGAATGTCGCCATTGTGGGACTGCGCAGCGTGGACGACATCGAGCGTCTCAATGTTCGCGGCGCGGGCGTGCATCCGTTTACGATGCGCGATATCGACGAGCGCGGCATGCGTACCGTGATACAGGAGGCGATTCAGGCGGTCTCGTCGGGCACCTCCGGTTTTCACTTGTCCTTCGATCTGGATGCGGTAGATCCGTCGGAAGCGCCCGGCGTGGGCACCCCGATACACGGCGGCATCACGTATCGCGAGGCGCACCTGGCCATGGAAATTGTCTGCGACAGCGGCTCGATGACGTCGCTTGAAATGGTGGAGCTGAATCCGGTGATGGATGTCGCGAACCGGACGGCGATCCTGGGCGTTGAACTAATAATGTCGGCTTTGGGAAAAAGGATTCTCTAGGATGCTCTTGCGCGTGGCAGTGCTATACGGAGGACGGAGCGGCGAGCATGAAATCTCGCTACGCTCGGCGGAATCGATCATCGCGGGCCTGAACCCGGCCAAGTACGATGTCCAGCGCATCTTCATCACTCCCGAGGGTCGCTGGAAGCCCCATCCGATTTCGCCCGAGCCTGGTGGCAATCTCGGAATCGACGTCGTGTTTCCCGTGCTCCACGGAACGTTCGGCGAAGACGGAACCGTACAGGGGCTGCTGGAGCTGGCCGATCTCCCTTATGTGGGCGCGGGCGTGCTGGCATCTGCCGTATCGATGGATAAAGAGGTGACCAAGCGTCTGTTAATCGAGCGCGGGCTTCCCGTAGTCGAGTACTTCACCGTCACCCGGGGCCACTACAACGCCGAAGATATTTGCCGCCGGCTTCCCTTCCCGATGTTCGTCAAGCCGGCTAACCTGGGCTCCTCCGTCGGCATCTCCAAAGTGAAAAACTGCGCGGAGCTGGAGGCTGCGTTGGAGCTCGCCGGCCAGTACGACCGCAAGATTTTGGTGGAGCGCGGCATCACGGGCCGCGAGTTCGAATGTTCCGTGCTGGGCAGCGAGCAACCGCTGGCGGCCGTCCCGTGCGAGGTAATCCCGTCGCGCGAATTTTACGACTACGAAGACAAGTACCTGCTCGATGCGGCCAAACTCATCGTGCCCGCCCCGCTCGCGCCCGAGCAGACCGCGGAAATCCAGCAGCTCGCCGTAGCAGGCTATCAGGCTGTCGAGTGCGAAGGCATGGCGCGTGTCGATTTCCTTATGGAAAACGCCTCCGGGAAGCTCTACATCAACGAGATCAATACCATCCCCGGCTTCACCTCCATCAGCATGTATCCGAAGATGTGGGAAGCGGCGGGCGTGCCGTTTACCGAGCTTTTGGACCGCTTGATCGAGCTCGCGCTCGAGCGTCATCGGAGCCGCGAAGCCACGCGTTTTGAAAGATGAGGAGATTCGCGCTCATTTGCGTTTGTTTGCGGCCATTATTGGCGGCGGATGACCCCGCGCAACTGGAACGCGAGCTGAAGAAAATCATCAGTGTATACGCAGCCGTGGAAAGCGAGTCCGCCGATCCCATTCCTGCCGATGCGGCCATATATCAGGGCGCGATTCCCGGCATGCTGCGCACGCTCGATCCGCATTCGGTGTTCTTCGATCCCGATCAGTTCGAACAGCTCAAGCAGATGCAGGCGAGCGAGCGCAAAGGATTCGGCACCGTGGTAAGTCTGCTGCCGGGCCGACTCATCGTACTGCAGACACTCGAAGGCTCGCCCTCCGCCAAGGCCGGCCTGTCTGCCGGCGACGAGATTCTTGCCATCAACACCATCCCCATCCGCTACCTGGACGTCGACCAGCTCACGCAGCTATTAGGCGAAGCACGCCAGCACGACGCGACGCTCGACGTTCGCAAGCCGGGCAGCGAACGGCCCGTGCAGATGGTGATGTCGCCCGCGCTGCTCGACGCGCCAACCGTGGACCGCGCGTACATGGTCGCACCTGGAATCGGGCACCTGCGCATCACCAGCTTCGAGGAGCCCACCGGGCGGCTGGTAAAACAGACCATCGAGAAACTGGGCGGTGAGTACCTGAAGGGCCTGATTATCGACCTGCGCGACAATCCGGGCGGAGCCGTGCAAACGGCGGCTGAAACCGCTGCGCTGTTTCTCTCGCCGGATCAGGTCATCTTTAGCATCCGGGGCCGCACCACCAAGCCCGAGGAGGTGGCCGTTCCCAAGGATTCGACGCCCTACACTCTTCCGGTGGTGATTCTCATCAACAGTAAGAGCGCGAGCGCTTCTGAGATCGTGACCGGCGCGCTACAGGATCACGATCGCGCCATCGTGCTGGGCGAGCCGAGCTTCGGAAAGGGTTTAGTCCAGCAGGTTTTCCCGCTGTCGGCCTCCAGCGGCCTGGCGCTCACCACCGCGTTTTACTACACGCCCAGCGGCCGATCGATTCAGAAGCCGCTGGCGAGCGGTCAACTGGGCGCCGCGACAGTAGTCGCCCGGGGACCGTTCCGCTCCGACGCAGGCCGATCGCTGCCCGGCGGTGGCGGGATCCAGCCGGATCAGATCGTATATCCCGCGCAACAATCCCGCCTTCAGGTCGTGCTCGATGCCACTGGATCGCTCACCAGCTTCGCAGGGGAATTCTTGCGCACGCACAGCGTCAGCGAGGATGGCGAAGTCACCCCGGCCATGCTCGATGAGCTCAAGGTCTTTTTATCCGAGCGATCGATCCAGCCGTCAGTCACGGACTGGCTGAGCCATAGCGATTGGATCGCCAGCCGCTTGCAGCAGGAGATTTTGACTCTGAAGTTCGGCGTTGCGCGCGGCGATGAGATTGAACTCAAGCGCGATCCCGCTATCCAGACTGCGCTCAGGAAGCTGCGCGGCGCGCCCTGAAAAATTGCAGCGCCAGCGGAGCCACACTGATGAACACGATCCCGAGGACCACTTTTTCGAAGTTCCCGCGGATAACCGGGATCGACCCCAGATAATAGCCTGCCAGGGTCATCGACAACACCCAGCCCAGCCCACCGATCACGTTGAAAAAGAGAAATCGCGTGTATTGCATGCGTCCCACGCCTGCCATGAACGGCGCGAAGGTGCGTACGATGGGAACGAACTTGGCGTAGATCAGTGTCTTGCCGCCGTGCTTCTCGTAGAACTGTCGAGTGCGGATGATGTATTCCTGCTTGAACAGCAGCGAATCCGGGCGCGTGAAGATGCGCGGCCCGGTGCGGCGGCCCAGCAGATAACCGTTCTGATCTCCCAGGATCGAGAAAAACACCAGCAGGGCGCAGATTTGAACGATATCGAGTTTGCCCGCTCCCGCGACCACGCCTACCGTGAATAGCAGTGAATCGCCTGGCAGGAACAGCCCGATGAGCAGTCCGGTTTCAGCGAAAACGATACCGCCCAATAGCAGGTATCCCCACCATCCCGTGATCACCTGGGATAGAAGTTGAATCAGGCGGTCGGGGTCAGTGAGGCTCCGCCAAACCTCGACCAGAAAGTGGACCATCTGGCGAGAGCGCGCTACTTCTGGCGCAGCGTGGCGATCATGTTCTGGATCTCTTTTTGGTTCACGACCACCTTACCCTCGCTGGTCAGCTTCGCGAGGATGCCGTCCATCAGCAGCGCATTGCGGTCCTGAGCTTTTTTCTGTTTGATCTGCGCGAGCAGGGCATCGTGCTCCACCGGCAGGGCCGCCAGATCGGCTTCGGCTTTTTCCGTCACTTTGGCGACCACATTTCGCGTCTGGATCACCAGGGGACCCAACACCGCGCCAACTGGCGCAGTGAATGTTTCTTCCAGCGAGGCGGCCGGTCCGAGACCGTCGATCGAATCGGCGCGTCCGAACATGCTGGAGGTGGTCACGTCGAGCTGCATCGACTTGGCGATCTTGTTGATGTCCTCGCCTTTTTTCAGACGTTCCGCCGCCTCTTTGGCGGAATCCGCGGCCATCTGAGCCGATTTATCGTTCACCAGTTTGTCCCTGATTTGCGCCTGGACCTCGCTGAACTCGGCCGGCCGGCCGGGAGTGCGGCTGTTCAGAACCAGCACCGCCATGCGGTTGTTGGGCAGAACCAGAACCGGCGACACCTCATCCGGCTTCATCGAAACCAGCGTGCTGTCGATTTCCGGATTCACGCCCAGTGTCGGGATGGCTTCGCCGGCCGATGCCGAAGGCATGACGATGACTTCCGCGCCGTATTTCTTGGCCACTTCAGCGGCGGTTTTGGGCGACTTGACCAGCGCGGCGTGCAGCTCATCGCCGAGTGTCTGCATTTTGTCGGTGACGGCTTGAGCGCGCACTTCCTTGGTCAGCTCATCCTTCACTTCCTCGAACGACTTCAGCTTCGCGGGTTCCTTTTCGGTCACTTGGATGATGTGATAGCCGAACTGCGTGGTCACGACACCGCTCAGTTCCTTCGGCTTCAGCGTGAAGGCCACGTTGTCGAACTCGGGAACCATCTGGTTGCGGACGAACCAACCCAGATCGCCACCTTGTTCGGCGGTGCTGTCCTGGGAATTCTTCTTGGCGAGATCCGCGAAATCGGCGCCGTTCTTAAGCTGTTTCAGCAAATCTTCCGCTTTGGCCTGCAGGACTTTCTTCTCGGCGTCGGATTTTCCTTCGGTCTTCAGCAGAATGTGACGGGCATGCACGCGCTCCGGCATGCGGAAGTTATCCAGAGCGTTAGAATAGGCCGCGCGAAGCTGCTCCTCGGTCACGTTGATCATGGCCGCGACTTTATCCTGGTCGAGCACCACCACCTGGTAAGCCAGCTTCTCCGGTTGGGCAAAGTTCGCCTTCGACGATTCGTAGTACTTGCGCATTTCCTCTTCGGTGGGCTTGGCTTGATCGCGAAACTTGGCGGGAGGAAACGCGATGTACTGGATCCTGGCGCGTTCGTACTTCTTGCGGAATTCGTCCTCGATGTCCTTGGGCGTCACCACCACGCTGCCCAGGACGGCGCTCTGCAGCTTGCGCATGATTACTTGATCCTTGGCTTCGTCCACCACATCCTGAAGCGTGATTCCCTGCTGCTTCAGGGCTGCGTCGAACTGGTCAAGAGATGAGAGCGTGCCATTGGGAAAAAACTGCGGATAGTTGGCCACCAGACTTGCCCGAGCCTCATCGTCACTGGCCGTAATGCCCAGGCGGTTGGCTTCATAGAGAGCCGCGCGCTGCGTAATCATGGTCTCCACGAATTGCGGCAGATAGACCTCCATGAGATCCGGCGGGATGCGTCCGGCGCTGTACTTCTGGAAGAGCTGCTGCGCCTCCAGGGCGGTGATCTTGTGGCCGCCGATATCCGCCAGCACCGGATTGTTCGTGGTGGTGGTCCCCATACTGTAATTGGGGATCAGGTAGGTGACCATGGACAGCGCGACCAGGGTCAGCAATCCGCCCAGAATGTATTTCTTAACCTTATCGGAGCTGCGGAACAGATCGAACATAGTGATATCTCCAGATGCTGGCGCGTGGCCGTATGCGCGCAGGAAACCGCCTGTTTTAGGGCGAGCTAACCTTCAGTATATCGCAGCATATGCGCAAGTCTAACCGCCCTTGGCGAGTCGGTCAGCGTCAAGCTCAATAGACCAGCTTCAATGCAAACTGGAGCTGGCGTGAATCCTGCGCGCTCGAGATGCGGCCGAAGTTTGGCGTGAACGCGATCCGGTTGGGAATATTGAAGTTCGGATGGTTGAACAGATTGTAGACCTCCGCTCGGAACTGAAGCCGGGCGGGTTCTTTCAACACGATATCCTTCTGCAGCGACAAATCGAATTCTTCCAGACCCGGGCCGATGACGCCATTGCGCGGGGCATTGCCGAAAATATAGAGCGCGGGCAACGAATACACTGACGTGTCGAACCATTGCTCGGGCGTATGTGAACCGTTGTTCGACGCTGCCGAGACGTTGGGGCGCTGGGCGGGGCCTGCGCCGATATTGGCCTGATCGCTGGCGATATTGATGGTGAACGGCGCTCCCGATTGCGCCGTGAAGTAGCCTCCCGCCTGCCATTGGCCCAGTACCGCTTCTACCCATGGATTTTTCGCCGGAGCGGGAATCTGATAGACCGCGCTGATCACTGCTCGATGCCGGTGATCGAAACTCGAGGACGCTTTCTCCGCCGCCATATTGCGCACATCCTGCGGCAGATTCGTTTCATTGAGCGTGGCTCCCGGATCGGATGCGTCGTCGATGGAGTGAGACCAGGTCCAGTTCGCGTCGAACGTCAGCCCCCGGCTCACACGCCGCTTGATGCCTAGGGCGAACGCGTGATAGCTAGCCCATCCATCCCATCGAATAGTGTTGAACTGGCTTAGCTGCGGAATCGGACGGCGTGCGCCAATATCGCCGGGTCCGGGCAGCGGCACATTGAGGACGGTCGAACTGTCGGCATGTACGGTGCGCGACCCGATATAGGCCAACGACAGCATCGAACCTCGAGTGAGCTCGCGCTCCAGATTGAGATTCCAGACTTCGTTATATTCGATCTTGAAATCGTGATTCAGGTTGTTGCCGCCCACTGTTCCGAGGCCGGTGGCGACCAGCGCATTTCCAAGTTTGAAACTGGGCGGATCCGCCGCATTCGAATTCACCGTCTTCGTAACGAAGAAGGGCAGATTCTGGGCGAAGGCCGTCACGATGCTGTACGCGGCTTGATTGGGGTAAATACCGAAGCCTCCGCGCAGCACCGTATTCGCATGTCCCGGCAGGGTCCAGGCGAAGCCGCCACGCGGAGCCAGGCGCAAGGGTTTTGTTGTGAGCAGACTGTTGTTCCACCCCGCTGCGGCGGATGTCGCGTAGGGAATGGGCAGAAGCGGCAGCAAAGCGTTCGCCGCCGGGGAAATCGTTCCCGACACATCGCTCGCGATCACGAAACGGCCCCCGGGAATCTCGGGGTCAATCGCTGCCATCTGGTTGCGCGCATCCGTCATGTTCCGGTTGTATTCATATCGAAGGCCGGCATCGAGCTTCAGGTTGCGCGTCACCTGCCAGCTGTCCTGAACGTAGAAATGCCCCCAATTGGCGTTAGCGTCCATCGCGGCGCGTCCCAGGCCCACTTGCGCGGTGGTCGGATCGCCCAGCAGGAAGTCGGCGAAAGCGTTCCCGTCGCCCAAGCCGGCCGCCGACGACGTGAATCTCGGCGTAAACGAAAAGATCCCCCGGGCTCCGTTGGGATTCACCGGCCGCAAGTCGTAGTGCATCAGGTACGCACCGAACCTGACAGTATGCGCCCGCCAGTGAAAGTTGACGTTGTCGAAGAATTCGAAATCGCGGTTGTCGCGAAACGTAAAAAGCGCCGGATCACCCACAGTGGTGAACTGTCCGCCGAAGGACACTTGCGGAAAACCCATATCCAGCGGGTTCGTCGTTACGCCTTGCAGGCCGACCTTGGCTGCGAACGGATTTCCTGCATTGGGACTGGTCTGCCCGCCGGCGACGGTCAGAAATGCAAACCGCGCCTCGTTCAGGAATTCAGGCGAGAAAACGTGCGTCCATCCGGCCACGCCGTTGAGGGCGTGGGTGCTCAGGCTGCGGCCGAATCCGGGCAATAGACTCTCCTGCAACACTCCCGATCCAAACGGATCGAACTGGCGCGCATCGAACAGCGAAAAACGCACATATGCCGTGTCGTGCATGGAAAACTGGTGATCCAGCTTCACGCTGAAATTATTGCTGTTGGTCCGCTGGATCTCCGCCGCGAGAAGGTTCTGGGCGATTCCCGGCAAGTTGGCGTGTGGAATATTCGCCAGCAGAGCCGTGGACACGGAATCCAGGCGCGCAAGCGGGATGCGGTTTCCGGAAAAAGGCTGGCGGGCGCCTCCAGCGGTATTGTCCGGATCGTAAACCGCCGGCAACCCCGTAAAGTCGCCGATCCGCATCGCATCGGTAGGTACGGAGAACGTTCGCGTGAGTGATTTCCGGACTCGCTGGCCTTCATAGGCAGCGAAAAAGAACGTTCGATTCCGGGCCACCGGTCCGCCCAGGCTTCCGCCGAACTGGTTCTGGCGGAAAGGAGGGATCGGCGCCTGTTGCGAGTCGAAAAAATTCTTCGCATCAAAAATGTCGTTGCGCACGAACTCGAACAGGCTGCCATGAAGCTCGTTCGATCCAGACTTAGTGACGACATTGATCACCGCTCCGGACTTGCCTCCGAACTCGGGAGCATACGAAGTCTTCTGGATGTTGAACTCGCTTATGGATTCGATGGAAGGAGCAATCACCATGTTGTTGAAGTGCTCGTCGGTTACGGTCGCGCCATCGATCAGGTACAGGTTGTGCCCGCTGCGCTGTCCCAGCACACTCACAAGGTTTCCGGCTTGCTGCATCGCGTCGCCACGAGTTCCGCCGGGGGGACGAACTACTCCCTCGCTTAGCATCGCCAGGTCCAGAAACTGCCTGCTCTTCAGAGGCAAATTGACGATCTGACGGCTCTGGATTACGTCCTTGATTTCGGCGGATTCCGGCTGGACGGCGCCAGTGTTGGCCTCCACCACCACGGTTTCATTCGCATCGCCGATCTGGACGGTAAAGTCGTGGCGAAGGGAATCGCCGACATGCACTTCTACATTGGACAAGACGGCTTGTTTGAAACTCTGGGCCGTGACTTTCAAGGAGTACCGGCCGATGGGAAGCTGGGCGAATAGGTACTGGCCGGCGCTGTTGGAAACGGTCGTGAATTTTTGCCCGGTGTGGGCCAGCTCGGCCACCACGGTCGCACCAGGCAGAGCTCCTCCCAGGGCGTCCTGTACGATGCCGGCGATTTCCCCCGTGTTCATCTGCCCCGCGATGAGGATTGCGCTGAACAAGGCCAACGCGACCACTCTTTGAGGAATTCGGGACTTACACATTTCATTCGGCGCGGGCGGCAGCTTCTATCGTAAGTTGCTGTTTGTTTGAAGTCTAGTGACGTTGTTCACTATAAAGATCGGGACTAAAGTAAACGGCGGCAGCTTGTGGTTTAATCACCTGTATGCCTGGTCACACCTGGATTGGAATAGCTTTTATTGGAGCTTGCTTGTGCGCGCAAGCCCAGTGGCACAACCAACCGACTCCCGGCGCCCCGCGCACGCCCGATGGCAAGGTGAATATGACGGGGCCGGTTCCTCGCGTGAACGGGAAGCCCGACCTTTCGGGAATCTGGCAGGCTGAGGCTGAGCCCCGTGGACCGGGCCTGTACGGATTGGGCGAATCCCCCAATTCGAAGTACTTCCGCAACGTCCTGTCCGATTTCAAGGCCGGTGAGGAGCCGCTTACACCCGCAGGTCGAGAGCTGATCCGCCTGCACGGCCAGCCGGACGTGGTCGGCCCCAATCTGCGCTGCCTGCCCGATGGCGTGCCCCATGCTGATCTGTTGCCGGAGCCATTCAAGATCATTCAGACGCCGGGCGAAATCCTGTTTCTTTACGAAGTGGAGACCATCTTCCGCCAGATCTTTACCGATGGACGGAAGCATCCTGCCGACCCGTCGCCGACCTGGTTGGGGTATTCGGTGGGCCGATGGGAAGGGGACACCCTGGTGATCGACACCATGGGATTTAACGATATGAGCTGGCTGGACGCGCGCGGCACCGGGCACAGCGAGGAGATGCTCGTCGAGGAGCGCTTTCACCGGCGCGATTTCGGCCACATGGAAGTGACCGCGACGATCACCGATCCGAAAACCTTCACCAAGCCGGTCACGATCAATTTCGTCGAGCAGCTTATGCCGGACACCGATGTTTTCGAGCACATCTGCTACGAAAACGAAAAGGACGCCGCGCACCAACCGGGCAGGGCTGCCAGGTGATCACGAACAATTAACTCTCGCGGCTCGGAAGGCGTCTACCTGTGGGCGGAATGGGGACAGCCCGCGAAAATTCCGCGCCCTCCGATTCCGGTTTTTTCAGTGTCGCGGTCACGGAAATTCGTAGGCAGTCCCCATTTCAGCCTCCAATAAACGGCGGCCATCGAAAGTACCGGCGTGCCTGACTCGCAGAAGTTCCTAGGCTGTCCCTATTTCAGAACTCCCCGTGGATGGCTCGCACCGCCAGCTCCAGGCCCCCGCGGCGGACCACGATGGCGATGGTCAGCTCGCTCGATCCCTGGGCGATCGCGATGATGTTGATGTCGTGCCGGGAGATTGCCGTGAAGATCCGGCCTGCGAGCCCCGGCGTACCCCGCATGCCCTCGCCCACCACCGCGATCAGGGCGACATCAGCATCCACTTCGATCGGTTTAAGGTAGCCATGGACCAGCTCCAGGGCCAGGTCTTCCTCCAGAAACTCACGGGCGCGCTCCAGCTCCGACTGGCGAACCAGGAAGCAGAAGCTCTGCCGATAGCTGGAGCTGGTGAACGCCAGGATCTCGACGTTCGCCCGAGCCAGCCCATCCAGCGCCCGCGCCATCACTCTCGTCCCGCTGACAACCGAGCTGGCGGGCTCCATCGAAACCAGCGCGACGTCGGTCATTGAGGTGACCGCGTGCGGGCCGTGTCCCGCATCCACACTTGGAAGGATACGGGTGCCCGGTTTTTCCGGCGCGAAGCTGTTTTTGCTCCACACCGGGATTCCCCGCTGGGCCAGCGGCGCCAGCGTGCGGGGATGCAGGACCTTCGCTCCGTTGTAAGCCAGCTCGGCGGCTTCCGCGTAGGTGATCTCCGGAAGAACCCGTGCGTCGGAAACCAGACGTGGATCCCCGCTCATGATGCCATCCACGTCGGTCCAGATCCATAGCTCCGCGGCGTCGAGAACGGCAGCCAGAATAGACGCCGAAAAATCCGATCCGCCGCGCCCCAGCGTGGTCGGACGTCCGTCGAGCGTGGATCCGTTGAATCCGGTGACCACCGGCACCTTGTGCTGGTCGAGTAGCGGTCGCAGCACCGCCGCGGCGCGAGTACGCGTCGCATCCATCAGAGGCGTGGCGTTGCCGAACACGGCGTCGGTTGCGATGACTTCGGCGGCGTTCACCGCTACAGCCGGCATGCCCTCCGATTCCATGTGTCCGGCCATCAGGTAGGCCGATAAGCGTTCCCCCACGGCTACGGCTTCATCGACCGAACGAGGCGGACGCTCGCCCAGCATCATCACGCCTTTGGCGATGCGCGCGAATTCGGCGATCAGGGCTTCCACGCCGTTGATCGCTTCCCTCTGCCGGGATTCGGGAAGCAGCCCGCAGCAGCATTCGCGATGCCGCGCCGAGAGCATTTCCAGATTGGTGTCGAGATCAGCCTGATCTCCCGCCTCGGCCTTGCGCAAGGAATCGAGCAGCAGATCGGTGACTTTCGACATGGCCGAGACCACCACTACCACCGGACGCCGGGCGCTCTGCTCCGTGATCAGACGGGCCGCGACGCGGATGCGCTCGGCCGAACCCATGCTCGTGCCGCCGAATTTCATTACCAGGAGGTCGCTCATCACTCTCACAGCCTTCTACTTGTGATCCTTTCCATTCGACGTGCGCTCGCGAACCAGCTTCAGCACGGCTTCTTCCGCCTGAGCGGGAGTGAGATGCGTGGTGTCCAGATATTCGGCATCGGGGGCCTGGGTGAGCGGCGCTTCCGCACGATTACGGTCCCGCTGATCGCGGGTCTCCAGATCGCGGGCCACATCGTCCACCGGGGCGCCCAATTCAGAGGCCCGCCGTCTCGCGCGCTGTTCAGGTTGCGCGTCGAGGAAGATCTTCACCTGCGCGTCGGGAAATACGACCGTCCCAATATCCCGGCCTTCCATTACGGACGGACCGGCCGCACCGATACGGCGTTGTTCTTCGCGCAGGGCGCGCCGTACGGCCGGCTGTGCGGCGACCCGGGAAGCGGCTTCGCTGACCTGCGGATCCCGGATCTGAGCCGTTACGTCCTCCCCGTTCAGCACCACCCGGTCGCCCGGCAGCTCGATGTGGGCTTCCCGGGCGAGCTGTTCCAGACGATGCAGATCGTCCAGGTCCATGCCGAGACGCAGGGCCCACAAGGCCACCGCCCGGTACATGGCTCCGGAGTCGATATAGGTGAATCCCAGGCGTCGGGCAACCGAACGCGCTACGGTACTTTTGCCGGACCCGCCTGGTCCGTCTATGGCGATAATCAAGCTCTTGGACAAATAATCAAGCTCTTCACTAAGGGGTTTTGATTCAGTATTCCACAGTGTGGCTGGAGAGGTTTAACACCACATGTCTGTGGTGTTCCCGAACGGCAGTATCCGAATTGCAGGTATCTTGTTTATCTACACTTCGGTAACCTGTGCGCCCCGAGCGACGCCCGTGTATGTAAGAAAGAGACCCTGCCATATTACCAGTACGTCATCCATGTGCGGGCAGTATACTGAGAACTGCGTGAAATCTATCTGTTTACAGCCTTCGAGATTTATCGGCGTTTTGATCGCCGCAATTCTGCTCTCTAGCTGCGTGCTTTCCAGTTGTGGAGCTGGCCCGGCCGACGTCGCGGACACCGGCAAAGGCAAGGGGAAAGGCAAAGGCAAGAATGCCGGGGGCGGCGGGCCGGTCCCGGTGGAAGTCGCCAAGGTCACGTTGAAGAACGTCCCGGTGGACGTTCAGGTAGTCGGCAACGTAGAAGCCTATTCCGTTGTAAGCATCCGGGCACAAACCGGCGGCATGCTGACCGACGTGCGTTTCAAGGAAGGCGACTACGTCAAGAAAGACGACCTGTTGTTCGTCATCGATCCCAAGCCGCTGGAAGGCCAGATGAATTCGGCAAAGGCAAACCTGGCAAAGAGCAGCGCGCTGTTGAAGCAGGCTGAGGCAACCCTGGCACGCGATACAGCCAACGCGAATTACGCCCGGGATCAGGCCGAACGTTACCAAAAAGGGGTCACCGAAGGGGTTTTCGCCAAGGAACAGGGAGAGCAGTTGAAGAGCGCCGCCGCGGCGCAGGCGCAGATCCTGGAAGCTGACCGCGCGGCGATCAGCAGCGCGGAAGCGCAGATAGCAGCGGATCAATCGGCCATCAACAACCTGAACATTCAGCTCGGCTACACCACGGTGGAGGCTACTATCGATGGCCGCAGCGGCAACATATTGCAGAAGGCCGGCAACATCGTTACGGCCAACACCACCGACCTTGCCACCATCTATGCGGTGGAACCGATCTATGTGACCTTTGCCGTCCCGGAAGCCCGGCTGGGCGACGTGAAGCGGTATTCGGAAAACAACAAGCTGACGGTGACTGCCCGCGCCCAGGATGGCACCGGAGATGTCGAGCAAGGCCTGCTGACCTTCATCGACAATTCCGTGGACACCTCCACGGGCACGATCAAGCTGAAGGGCACCTTCCCGAATAAGGACCACAAGTTATGGCCCGGACAGTTTGTCAACGTCGGGCTGCGCCTGACCATGCGCAACAACGCGGTGGTCGTTCCCAATCAAGCCGTCCAGACCGGCCAGGACGGAACCTACGTGTATGTCGTCGGTGAAGATCGCGCCGTGTCGGTGCGACCGGTCAAGACGGGTCCGCGCATCGATCAGGATATGGTGATCGATGAGGGACTTCAAGGCGGAGAAACCGTTGTGACCGAAGGCCAGCTTCGTTTGCAGCCGGGATCGCGAGTGCAGATCCGGGATCAGCAGACCGGAGAAGGCCGCCAGCGATCGTCGCCCTAAGCGGTCGTTTCCGTATGCAGCCCAGGGAGAGCGCGTGAACTTCTCGGAAGTTTTCATCCGGCGGCCGATCGCCACCAGCCTGCTGATGGCTGCTATCGCGCTATTTGGTGTCGTAGCCTACCGCAGCCTGCCGGTGAGCGACATGCCCAACGTGGACATGCCGACCATCCAGGTGCAGGCCAGCCTGCCGGGCGCCGATCCGAACACCATGGCTTCCTCGGTGGCCACTGTGCTCGAGCGCCAGTTCACTACCATCTCCGGCGTCGATTCGATGCGGTCGCAAAGCTCCAACGGCCAAAGCCAGATCACCCTGCAGTTTGACATCAGCCGCGATATCGACGGCGCGTCGGTGGATGTGCAGACAGCCATTGCCGCGGCAATGCCTCTGCTGCCTGCGGGCATGCCTGCGCCGCCATCCTTCAAGAAGCAAAACCCCTCGGACCAGCCCATCTTTTACATCATGCTGACGTCCGATGCGGTGCCCATGTGGCAGCTCGACGATTACGCCGAGACCATGATCGCGCCGCGCATTTCGATGATCAACGGCGTCTCACAGGTGCAGGTGGGGGGCGCGACCAAGTACGCGGTCCGGGTCCAACTCGATCCGGATAAGCTGGCGGCCAAGAAGATCGGCATCAATGAAGTAAGCGATGCGATCAACAACTGGAATCCTAACTCACCCACCGGGACGATGAATGGATCGCGCCAGGCGTTCACGCTGAAAACCAACGGCGAGCTGAGCGACGCGGCCGGCTTCGCGCAGGTAGTGGTGGCCTGGCGCAATGGAGCGCCGGTGCGGCTGGGCGAAGTCGCCAACGTGGTGGATAGCGTTGAGAACGAGCTGAACGCCGCCTGGATGTACAGCCAGGGACGCGTCGAACGCGCCATCAACATGCAAATCATGAAGCAGCCCGGCGCGAACACCATCGAGGTGGCCGACACCGTCAAGGCGCTGTTTCCTTCCTTCCAGGCGCAGTTGCCGCCGTCCGTGCATTTCACCACTCGCGGGGATCGCTCGAAGACTATCCGCGATTCGTTCACCGACATCCAGCGAACGCTTGCGAGCACGCTGGTCCTGGTAGTGGCCGTGATCTTTGTGTTTCTGCGCAGCGGGCGCGCCACACTCATTCCGGCCCTGGCTTTGCCCTTCTCGCTGATGGGCACGCTGGCGGTGATGGCGCTGCTGGGCTTTAGCCTGAATACGCTGTCGATGATGGCGCTGATTCTTTCGGTCTCGTTCGTGGTCGACGACGCTATCGTGATGCTCGAGAACATTGTGCGCCACATCGAGAGCGGCCTGAGTCCCATGGCCGCGGCGTTCAAGGGATCGCAGGAAATCGGCTTCACTATTCTTTCGATGACCGTTTCGCTGGCCGCCGTATTCATCCCGATTCTGTTCATGAGCGGGATGCTGGGGCGCATGTTCCGGGAATTCGCCGTGACCATCTGCGCCGCGATCCTGATTTCCGGCGTGGTCTCCATCACGCTGTCGCCCATGCTGTGCAGCCGGCTGTTGCGCGACCGGAATCAGAAGCACGGGGCCATATACCGCTCCACCGATCGGGTTTTCCAGGGTCTGCTGCGCTTTTACGACTGGACCCTGCGCGGCGTTCTGCGCCATCGCACCGTGATGGGCGTGCTCTTTTTCGCTGTACTCGGGGCCACCTGGTACCTCTACCAGAAAGTTCCCAAGGGATTCATTCCGGACGGCGATAACGATCAGATGCAGGTGAACGTCCAGGCGGCGCAGGGCACCTCGTTCTACAAAATGGTGGAGTACCAGGCGAAGATCGCCGAGATCGTGAAACAGGATCCTGACGTTGAAACCTTCATGACCAATGCGGGCGGCAACGGTGGGAACGCCAACAACGCCCGCTTCTTCGTCATGCTGAAGCCGCGCTGGCAGCGCAAAGGACAGGTGACCGCGCAGCAGATCGGCGAACGATTGCGCCCGAAAGTCATCAACCTCCCGGGATTTAACGTTTACATCAACATTCAGCCGCCGTTGCGTATCGGCGGGGGCGGTTTCAATTCCCGCAGCAACTACGATTTCACACTGCAAGGTCCGGACACTGACGAACTGTACGAGCAGGCCGGGATTCTCGAAAAAGAGATTCGCAAGGTGCCCGAGGTGCAGGACGTCAACACCGACCTCGAGTACAAAAGCCCCCGCATCAATGTCGAGATCGACCGCGAACGCGCGGCCTTGTATGGGCTCAACCCCAGCGACATTCAAAACGCCTTATATGGCGCCTACGGCCCCCGAAACGCCTCTATCATTTACTCGCCGAAAGCTCAATATCGCGTGGTAATGGAGATCGAAAAGAAGTATCAGGCCTTCTCCGATTACCTTTCGAAGATCTATTTCAAGACCAACACCGGCGTACTGGTGCCGCTCGATTCACTGGCCAAAGTAAAGGAAGACGTGGGACCGCAGAGTATCTCGCACGCCGGGCAGCTCCCCGCAGTGACTGTTTCCTTCAATCTCAAGCCCGGGATCTCGCTCGGAAGCGTGGTGGATGAACTCAAAGATATTGCGAAGAAGACGCTCCCCGCGACCATATCGGCGCGCTTCTCCGGCAACGCTCAAGCGTTTCAAGATTCGCTCAGCAACCTCAGCACTTTGTTCCTGGTGGCCGTGTTGGTGGTCTACATCGTCCTCGGCGTGCTCTATGAGAGCTACATTCATCCTCTCACGATTCTTTCCGGACTTCCCTCGGCCTGCCTGGGGGCTCTACTGACACTGTACGTGTTCAAGGGCGAGTTGAATATATACTCGTTTGTCGGGCTGATTATCCTGGTCGGCATCGTGAAGAAAAATGCGATTATGCAGGTGGACTTTGCTCTGCAAGCCGAGCGGGCCGGAGCGACCTCGGCCGAAGCGATTTATCAGGGCTGCCTCATCCGATTCCGGCCGATCATGATGACCACGGCTGCCGCCATGCTGGGTGCGATCCCGGTGGCATTGGGCGTAGGGGCTGGAGGCGAAGCCCGCCGCCCGCTCGGTTTAACTGTGCTTGGCGGGCTGGCGGTGTCGCAGGTCATGACGCTGTATTTGACCCCGGTGGTGTACACCTACATGGCTCGCGTAGCCAACCGCCGGAGAGTGCGCCCGGTCGCGATCGCGTCAACTCCGGAAATCGCGCCTGGGTTTTCTGATTGAGGTTCCACCAAGTGCGGCAGAAGACTTAACGCGATGAATCTCTCGCAGCCATTCATTCAGCGCCCCATCGCAACCAGCCTCCTGATGGGCGCCATCGCTCTGTTCGGTACAGTTGCTTATCAGAAACTGGCGGTCAGCGATTTGCCCAACGTGGATTTCCCCACATTGCAGGTGACCGCGACGCTGCCAGGCGCGAGCCCGGACACGATGGCGTCCTCGGTCGCTACGCCGCTCGAAAACCAGTTCTCGACCATCGCGGGAATCGAGTCGATGACTTCCATCAACTCGCTGGGCTCAACGCAGATTACGCTGGAGTTCGATCTCAACCGCAGCATGGACGGGGCCGCGATCGATGTCCAGTCGGCCATCACCCAGGGATCGCGGCAGTTGCCGCAGGGCATGCCGACGCCGCCCACCTTCACCAAGGTCAATCCCGCGGATCAGCCGATTCTTTATCTGGCGCTCACCTCCAAGCAGGTGCCGCTCTGGACCCTGGACGAGTTCGCGGAAACGCGGATCGCGCAACGCGTTTCGCAGGTCACCGGAGTCGCGCAGGTGCAGGTGCTGGGCGCGCAAAAGTACGCGGTTCACGTCCAGATGGATCCGCACGCGCTGGCTTCCCACAACATCGGCATCAACGAAGTGGAGGCCGCCCTGCGCGCCTGGAACGTGAACCTTCCCACCGGTCAGATCACCGGGCCGCAGCGCGCCTTTACGCTCCAGACGTCCGGCCAGCTCACTAAGGCGGAAGAATATAAGTCCCTGGTGGTGGCCTATCGCAGGGGCACGCCGGTGCGGCTGCAGGAGCTCGGGACGCTGCTCGATAGCGTGGAAGACGACAAGACCGGCTCGTGGTTCTATACGCCGGAGGACCAGCAGCGCGCCATCGTGCTCGCCATACAGCGGCAGCCGGGCACCAACACGATCGCGGTCACCGATACCGTCAAGAACCTGCTGCCCGTGTTCCAGGCCGAGCTGCCACCCTCGGTGCACATGGATATTCTGTATGACCGGTCGCAGACCATCCGCGAATCCTACCTGGACGTCGAGCTGACCATGCTGCTGACGCTCGGCCTGGTGATCGGCGTCATCTTCCTGTTCCTTCGCAACGTGTCCGCGACGGTGATTCCCAGCCTGGCTCTGCCGTTCTCGATTGTCGGCACGTTCGCCGTGATGTACCTGCTGAACTACAGCCTCGACAACCTGTCGATGATGGCCCTGATCCTCTCGGTGGGGTTCGTGGTGGACGACGCCATCGTGATGCTCGAGAACATTTTCCGCCACATGGAAATGGGCGAAAAACCGCTCACCGCAGCCCTGACGGGATCGAGCGAAATCGGATTCACCATCGTTTCCATGACGCTCTCGCTCACCGCGGTGTTCATCCCCGTGCTGTTCATGGGCGGGATTCTGGGACGCCTGTTCCGCGAATTTTCGGTCACCATCTGCGTCGCAATTCTGATCTCGGGCATCGTGTCCGTGACGCTGACGCCGATGTTGTGCAGCCGCTTCCTGCGCGTAAAGCCGCATGGACACCATTCCATCTTCTACCGCGCGACCGAAGCGTTCTTCGAGTGGATGTTGCGCATCTATGACCAGACCCTTCAGGTGGTCCTGCGCTTCCGCCCCGCGACCATGGCGGTGTTCGTTCTGGTGCTGGCCGGGACCGTATACCTCTTTATCAAGGTTCCGAAGGGTTTCATTCCCGACCAGGATACCGACCAGCTTTCGGTAATCACAGAGGCGGCGCAGGGCACCTCCTACTACCAGATGGTGGAGTATCAGAAGGAAGTCGCGGATATCGTTCGCAAGAATCCCAACGTGGCCGCGTTCGTGTCGTCTGTGGGCGGCGCCTCCTCGAACACCCTGGGCGGTCCGAACTACGGCCAGCTAGTGGTGCGGCTCAAGCCGCGCTCCGAGCGCACGCAATTGGTCGACGCGATCATCACCGAACTGCGGCCGCAGCTCGAAACTCTGCCCGGCATGCGCGTCTACTTGCAGAATCCGCCCACGGTGCGAATCGGCGGACAGGTGACCAAGAGCCTGTACCAGCTTTCGCTCCAATCGCCCGATAAAGCCGAACTCTACGCGACCGCGCAGAAGCTGGAAAGACTGGTGAACGAAGTGCCGGGCGTGGTCGACGTCACCACGACTGTGGCCATCACCAGCCCGCAGATCAACATCGATATCGATCGCGACAAAGCCGCGTCGATGCAGGTGAACACCAGCCAGATCGAAAACGCCTTTTATGACGCCTACGGGCCACGCTGGGTATCGACCATCTATGGCTCATCCAATCAATACAAAGTCCTGCTGGAACTGAAACCCGAGTTCCAATCCGATCCGCGAGCGCTCTCTCTGCTGTACTTCAAAGCGCCGGGCAGCGCCCAGCATCCGGAAGGCAATCTGATTCCGCTGGATGCGCTGGCAAATGTGCGGCAAGAGGTGGGCCCCCAATCGGTTAACCATTACGGGCAGTTATCCGCGGCAACGGTTTCGTTCAACCTGGCGCCGGGCGCATCGCTGGGCAATGTGTTCGAAAAGATTAACGCGATCGCGGCGGACAACGTCCCGTCCGGAGTGGGAACCGCGTGGCAGGGCGCAGCCAAGGCGTTTCAAGGACAGCTCGGCAATACCTGGATCCTGCTGCTGGTGGCGATCTTCGTCGTCTACATCGTGCTGGGCATTCTGTACGAGAGCTACATTCACCCGCTGACGATTCTGTCGGGTTTGCCCTCTGCCGGATGCGGCGCTCTGGCGACGCTGTACCTGTTCCACATGGATCTCAACATCTACGCCTTCGTGGGCCTGATTATGCTGATTGGCATCGTGGAAAAGAACGCCATCATGCAGATCGATTTCGCGCTGGACGCCGAGCGCAGTCAGGGCCTACCGCCCATCAAAGCCATCTACCAGGGCTGCCTGATCCGCTTCCGCCCCATTATGATGACCACCATGGCGGCGCTGTTCGGCGCAGTACCCATCGCTCTGGGCTATGGCGCCGGAGGCGAAGCTCGGCAGCCGCTGGGCCTGGCGGTGGTCGGCGGGCTGATGTTTTCGCAGTTGGTGACCCTGTATCTCACGCCGGTGTTTTACACCTACATGGCGGCTCTCCAGGCCAAGCTGGGGCGTCACCGGAAGCCGCGCACGCGGGTCCGCGAGCCCGAACCGGTCGCAACAGGCGACTGACGCGAAACTTGCGGGTCTCAGCAAGGTAACACTATACTTCCCTAGGTGCGAAAGTGGTCCCTAGTCACGCTGCTCGGCTTGGGCGTGATCATCGCCTACATTGATCGCACCAACTTGGCGATCGCCCTGGCGTCCGCCGAGTTCAAGCAATTCTTCGCGCTGAGTGACACCGGCCGCGGCGTCCTGAACTCGGTCTTTTTCTGGAGCTACACCGTCATGCAGATCCCGGCAGGCTTGCTGGTGGATCGCTTCGGCGTCAAGCGGCCACTGGCGATCAGCTTCGTGTTGTGGTGCATGGTGGCTGCCGCCACGGCAGTGGCAGGAGCGTTTTGGGAATTGGTCGCGCTGCGGTTGATGCTGGGCGTGGCGGAGTCGACGCTGTTTCCGGCCGGCTTGGCGTGGCTTGCGAAGCACATAGACGAGCGGCAGCGCGGGTTCGCAACGGGAATCTTCGTATCGGGGAGCAAATGGGGGCCGGCCATCGCTTCTCCTCTTGCGACCTGGTTGATACTCGGCTATGGCTGGCGGACCATGTTCTTCCTGCTGGGCCTCGGCGGCCTGGTGTGGGTGATCCCGTGGATGTTGCTGGCACAAGACGATAAACCGGGTAATCCGCGGCTTAAGGCTGTTACGCAAGGTGATCCGCCGCCTTCGTTCGGCGCGCTGTTCCGAACCCGCGCGATGTGGGCCACGCTGATCGGCACTTTCTGCTACAACTATTTCCTCTTTTTCTCGCTCACCTGGATGCCGGCCTATCTGGTCGAGAGCCGCAACCTTTCCCTAAGCTCCATGAGCATTTATACGATGTTCAGCTTCGCCGGAACAGGGATTGTAGCTATCCTGGCGGGGGCCGCCGCCGACTGGTTCATCCGCCGCGGCGCGAGTGCGGTGAATACGCGGCGCTGGTTCACCATCGCCGGATTACTGGCGGCTTCGACCGAGGTTTTCGGAGCCATGTCGGAATCGACCGGTGTCGCGGTCTTCTTCGCCATCTTCTCGATGACAGGATTGGGTCTGGCAACCGCGAATTATTGGGCGATCACGCAGACGCTGCTGCCGGGCGTGGCTCCGGGGCGGGTGGCCGGAATCCAGAACACCGCGCTCAACCTGGCGGGCATCGTCGCGCCGATCATCACAGGATGGCTGAAGCAGGTCACCGGCGGCTATACGGCTCCCATGCAGACGATTTGGGTATTCCTGATCATCGGCATTGGGGCGTACCTGTTCCTGGCTCGGGAAAGCAAGCCGCAACTCCACGTTGTCTCCGCGTGAGTGGCAACCGCTCGATAACTCTCGCGGCTCGGATCAGAGCCACGACAGTAATGGAGCGGGCCTAGTGTTGAAGATCTCGGACAAATCAGCGAGAAGCCCAGTCCTTTTCGTCAGCAGTCATGTTTCTTTCTTCGTCGTCGTCCGAATATCACCAGGAACACCACCAACAAGGCAATGGCCCACTGTGTGTTTATGTTGTTCATGAATCAGGCAGGCTTCTTGCCGGGCTTCGGTTTCGCCTTCGCCTTATTCTACGCCAGTAGATCGCCGATTTCCCAGACCCGATCCGTTAGTCCAGATTCCATCGCGGACGTGACCCTCAGGTTTGGAGCGAAGTGCGATCCGATGCCATACTTCGAGGGTACGGTGAGCGGCCCTTGACAACGGCGCTCGACAGCGTCAAGATTGTTTGCCAAGCTATTTTCTCAGGGGGTGGGTCGATGAGGTTACGCACAGCAGCAGTCTGTCTATTCGTATTTAGCCTGACTGCGTTTGCTCAGAGCGACCGCGGCTCAATCACGGGCGTGGTTTCGGACCCTGCGGGAGCAGTGGTTGCGAACGCTCCGGTCGAAGCCAAGAACGCAGAAACCGGCGTCGTCTCGCAGGCGGCGAGCACTGCCACGGGGAACTACACGCTCCAGCAGCTTCCGGCCGGCACGTATGAGATCACCGTAAACGTACCAGGATTCAAGAAGTACATCCGGACGGGGCTCACCGTTCAGGCGCTGCAAACGTTACGCATTGATGTGACCCTCGAAATAGGCTCAAACGCCGAGTCCGTGACCGTGACCGAAGTCGCGGCGCTGCTGAAAACAGAGACCGGCGACGTGAGTCATAACGTCACTTCCACCCGCTTGAACGATCTGCCGGTGGGCACCATCGGCGCGGTCCGGAATCCGCTCACCGTGTCGCAATTGCTGCCGGGCACTAATGTGGTCAGCGGGAGCACGCTTCGCATCAGCGGCACGCCCGTCAACTCCGAGCAGGTCCGGGTGGATGGCCTGGATGCAACTTACAGCCTGGGCATGAGCAGCTTTTCGTTTGCGCAGCCGAGCGTGGATGCGATCCAGGAGATCGCCGTTCAGACGAGCAACTACGCCGCCGAGTTTGGCCAGACGTCCGGCGCTGTGTTCAACCTCACCATGAAGTCGGGCACCAACCAGTTCCATGGAACCGTATATGAGTACCTGGCGAATGAAGCGTTGAACTCCTCCGGCGCTTACTCCCACTCTAAGGGAAAATCGCGGAGAAGCGACTACGGCGGGACCGTCGGGGGACCCATCTGGATTCCCAAGATCTACAACGGCCGCGACAAGACGTTTTTCTTTTTCAACTACGAATCGAGCCCGAACACCACTCTCACTGTCAGCCCCAATCCCATCCCCACCGTTCCCACGGCGGATTATCGCGCCGGTAATTTCAACGCAGCCGCCTTGGCGACCGGCAACAAGAGTCTGGGAGTCGATCCGCTCAACCGGCCCATCATCCAAAATTCGATTTACGATCCGCGTTCCCAGCGGCCCGTGTCCGCAACGGACGGGCGATTGATCCGAGATCCGTTCGTCGGCAACGTGATTCCGGCGGCGCAACTCGATCCTGTAGCTCTCGCCATTCAAAAACTAGTCCCGCTGCCGCAGGGACCGAACGCCACTCAGTTGATCAACAACTACATCAACCCGTTCACAACCAAGCAAGAGGCCTGGGTACCTTCAATCAAAATCGATCACTCCCTGAACTCCAAAATGAAGATCAGCGGATTCTGGGGCTGGACCCACTCGTCGACGCCGAGCGGCACCAACACCACGGCGGAAGGCCTCCCTTCGCCCGTTACGACCTTCGCCGCAACCTATTTCGACACCGTCAACTACCGGCTGAATTACGATCACAGCCTCACGCCGACCATGCTGCTGCATTTGGGCATGGGCTACCAGCAGAGCGTGCTCAACATGCCTTCGCTGCTCACGAATTACGACGTCACCAAGGAGCTGGGACTGAAGGGTCCCTTTGAGCCGCACGGCTTCCCGAATTTTTCGGGACCAACCGGGACCACCAGCACCCTGTTAGGGCCCAACAACACGGGCGGCATGATTGCCATAGGTCCCACTGGATTCCAAGGGAGCCAGAAAACGCTGGAACAGAAGACCACAGCGGTGGCAAGCGTGACCTGGATTAAAGACAGCCACAGCTACAAAGCTGGCGGAGAATTGCGCGTCGAGGGCTACCCCAATTACAACATCCAGCGAACCAATGGTCTGTATAATTTCAGCCAGAACGAAACAGGTCTTCCCTACCTGAATGCGGCTGGCCCCGCAGGCTCCGGCGGAACGGTCGGTCTTCCATACGCCAGTTTCCTGCTGGGAATCGTCGACAACGGAAACTTCTCGCGGCCGGCGGTGGCTAAACTCGGCAAACATTCGTTGGGTTTCTTTGTGCAGGACAGTTGGAAAGTCACCCGCAAATTTACCCTGGAGTACGGATTGCGATATGACTTCTCGACCTATCAAAGAGAACAGTACGGCACATACGGAAGTTTCTCTGCCACTACGCCGAATCCGAACGCCGGGGGCCATTCCGGTGCGGTCATTTATGAGGCCACTTGCGGTTGCAGCTTCGCGCACAACTATCCGTGGGCGTTCGGGCCGCGGCTGGGCTTCGCCTATCAGGTGACTCCGAAAACTGTGGTCCGCGGAGGAGCAGGGCTCATCTATAACGGCACGGCCAATAACAACATCGCCACGCGTTCCGTCACATCCAACAATATCTTCAATTCGAACGGCTTCGGCCAGGGTTTCATGACGCTAGGAACAGGCGTTCCGCTGACCTTGTCGCAGATTGCGTACCCCAACTTCAGTGCCGGTTACTTTCCAGTAGGCGGCGGAGTCGGAGGAGGTCCTACGTCGGTAATCGATCAGAACGCCGGGCGGCCCAGCCGATCCTATCAATGGAGCATCGGGGTGCAGCGCGAAATCTTCAAGGATCTGGTGGTGGATGCCAGCTACGTAGGAAATCGCGGGATGTGGTATCCGACCGCGACGCCGATCAACTACAACGTCCTCAGGCCGCAGGACCTGGCAGCCGTCGGGCTGGATATCACCCAGAAGGCAGACCGGGACATCCTGGCGGCCACAATCGGCAGCGCGGCAGCCGGCCGGTTCCAAAACAAACTGCCCTTCGCAGGTTTCCCCACCACTCAAACGGTGGCTCAGTCGCTGCGGCCGTTCCCGCAGTTTAACTCCGGCCTGGCGGCCCAGTGGGCGCCGTTGGGGGACACCTGGTACAACTCACTGCAACTGAAAGTGACCAAGCGATTCTCGCATGGCATCGATTTCACCTATAACTTTACCTACGCGCAGGAGCTCACCAACGGCGTCGAAAGTGACAGCGCCGGTCCGTTCGGAGTGGCAGCACAAGAGAATGACATTTTCAATCGGGCTCAAAACAAGTACATTTCGGCCTACTCGCGCCCGCTGGTCAGCAATATCGCGTTCAACTATACGGTGCCGAAGTGGGGCCCCAACAAAATCCTGAAGTACATAATCGGGGATTGGCAGATCGGCTCAATTATGACTTACGCCAGCGGAATACCTCTCAACGTCCCGACATCGCAGAACCTGTTGGCATCGCAGTTGTTCCGTGGAACGTTCATGAATCGCAACCCGGGAGTACCGCTGTTTACCCAGGATCTGAACTGTCACTGCTTCGATCCGACCAAGACTCTGGTACTGAATCCCGCCGCTTGGTCCGATCCGGCTCCTGGGACATGGGGGACTTCCACGGCGTATTACAACGACTACCGGCAGCAGCGGCAGCCTGCAGAGAACATCACCGTGGGACGCCAGTTCACGTTCAAAGAAAGATTCAGCCTCAGCATTCGGGCCGAGTTTGTCAACGCCTTCAATCGCACGCGTCTTCCCAACCCCGCTCCCAGTGCAACAGCCGCGGGGATTCCGAACAATCCGCTTACATCGCCGACTTGCTTCGTGTCGGGCACGACAGGCCCCACCGGCGCCTGCCAGACGGGCGCGACGTACGCCTCGGGCTTTGGCTTTGAGCAAACGGCCGGCATCAGCGGCAATGTCCGGACCGGCCAACTGGTCGCCAGAATCAGGTTCTAGCGGATTACTTAGCGAGCTCCGGCGGAATCGCTGTGGTGACCTTGCCCGTGGCCGCCCATTCGGCGCCACGCACCAGGATTGTTTTGAACTCCGGGGTCTCCGTGTTCACGGGATCATGGCCTAGCGCCGTCACAAAAACCCGTCCCTGGCCGAACTCGGTGGTCCACAGAATCGGCTCATTGGTGCCCGCCCCGACCTTGGTCTGCGTATCGCGAGCCCCATAGAGCGAGTGGTCGTCGTAGGCGGTCGCCAGGACGTGATAGCTCCCCTCCGGCTGCCACCGCAGATTGGCGAACAATTCATCCTTCTGGATCATCAGCGGCGATTTCAGCCCCCTCATGATCGGGTGCTCGGAGTCCTTGATGTCCAGGGCGTAATCGTGAGCGGCGGAGTGGTGCCCTTGATTCTGCCGCCAGTTCCCGCCTGACATCTTCTCGTAGTCGGTCCAGCCGTCGAAGGCGCCCAGCGACAGATGATACAGGACCAGCCCCTTGCCGGAGCGGACGAAGTCGGCCAACCCGGTCTCGGCGCGTTCCCCCCAGCGATTTTTGGCATTCCCGTCGTAATAGTTCACGATGACTAATTGGTAGGGCGCCAGAATCTCGGGGCCGCCGCCACGAAACTCTTCCACCACGCGGACTTCAAACTTCTCGGTGTCTTCCAGGGCCTTGCGCAACAACGGCGTGGTCCCTTTCCAATCGTGCGGATTCTGTCCGGTAAGGATCAGGACCTGGATCCTTTCAGGATGGTTCGCCCCGGGGGGACCCTTTTTTGCCGCTTTGCCTTTGCCGGCAGCGGGCGGGTCCTGGGCGATCATGAAAACTGCGCCGAACAGAGTGAGCGAGAGAATTAGGGCGAGAATTTGAGCCAGAGCACGAGTAAGTCGCATTGGCTCATTTTGTTGGGCCTGAGCCAGGATGTCAAGCCGGAGGCCTGATTTCGAGCAGCGACGCGATGGCGCCGGCCGCGCGTAGGCAGTCCTCGCGGGAGACATCGTAGTGCGTCACCAGGCGGATACGGGATCCACCCACTGCGCCAGCCAGAACTCCGCACGACTTGAGCCGCGCGAGAAACTCGGCCGGAGCCAGGCCCGTCCTGGCGATATCGAAAATCACGATGTTGGTCTGAATTTTGGCGGGGTCGAGCCCAATGCGCTCCGCCATCAGCTTCGCGTTCGCATGATCTTCCGGCAGATGGCCTGGGGAGTCCTCCAGCGCCACCAGTCCAGCCGCAGCCAGGATGCCGGCCTGTCGCATCCCGCCTCCCAGGCGCTTGCGGTAGAGGCGTGCCTCCGCCATGGTGGCGGCGTCGCCCGCGAGCATCGACCCCACCGGCGCTCCCAGGCCCTTCGACAGGCAAAACATGACCGTATCGGTTCTTGCGACGATCCGCGCCGCCGTTTCGCCCGATGCAGCAACGGCATTGAACAGGCGCGCGCCGTCCATGTGAACTTTGAGGCCGCGCTCATGCGCGCGATCGCAAATCGCTTCGATGCCTTCGATGGGATATAGAGTCCCGCCGCCCATATTGTGCGGATGCTCGATATTGACCATCGCCGTGGGCGCAGGGAATCCCGTGCGCGGCCGGATGACCGGTTCGATATCGGACCAGCGCAGGACACCGTCTTCGGTGGGGACCGGACGGGCCAGACAGCCGGAGAACCACGCGGTCATCGACATCTCCCAATCCAGGATGTGCGCGCGATGATCGCAGACCACCTCCTCGCCGTGACGGGTGTGCAGCTTGATGCCGATGGTGTTGCCCATGGTGCCGGAGGGCAGAAACAGCGATGCTTCCTTACCGAGCATTTCGGCTACGCGCTCTTCCAGCCGACGGACGGTGGGATCTTCGCCGTAAACGTCGTCGCCGACTTCGGCCTCGGCCATGGCGCGCCGCATCGCGGGCGTCGGGCGGGTCACAGTATCGCTACGAAGGTCGATCACGCGAAGGTCACTCATGAGACGGGCTCGCCCACGAATTCGGCGAAAACTTCGTTCGAAAGCAATACGCCGCGTGACGTTAGTCGCAAAGCGTTGCCATGGATTTCAAGGAGTCCATCCTCAATGAAGCGTTCGATCGCGGACTGGAAAGGGTGCCAGTCGCCTTCGATCCCTTCGCTAAGGCGAAGGCCGAGAAAGAAATGTTCGGCCGTGGGATCCGCAGGCGTCCGCGCCGGTTTGGAGCGCGAGGCGCACAGATAATCCTCAAGAGACTCCGGATTCTGCCAGCGCCACCGACCGTCAAACGAATGAGCGTCCGCGCCGAAGCCTAAGTACGGCTCGCGACGCCAATATTTCAGATTGTGGCGCGATTCGAACCCCGGACGGGCAAAGTTCGAAATCTCGTAACGCGCGATGCCGGCGCGCGCCAGGCGGTCGATCGCGATCTCATAAAAGTCGGCAATGAGATCGTCTGAGGGTATGTCCGGCGCGCCGTAGCGCTGGCCGAAAGCGATGATTTCCGCTCCCAATCGGCTGTCTTCATCGATCTCGAGCATATACACCGAAACGTGCGGAGCCTGGATGCGCTCCACCCATTCGAGAGAATGATTCCAGCTTTCGAGCGTCTGGCCGGGAAGGCCGGCGATCAAATCAATGTTGAAGTTGTCGATGCCCGCGGCGCGGAGCGCGGCGATCTCGCGTTCGACGATCTCCGCCGTGTGCTTGCGACCGGTACGAGCGAGCTCGCGCGTATTGAACGATTGAACGCCCAGGCTCACGCGATTGATGCCGGCCCGACGCCATGCCCTGGCCTTTTCGGGCGTAATTCCCCCCGGCGCGGCCTCCATCGTCGCTTCCTGCCACGTGCCTGCGGGGATCTCGGACAAAAGGGTTGAAAGCGCTTCGGAATCGATCAGGCTGGGCGTGCCTCCGCCCAGATATACCGTCTCAGGCGTCCACGGCCACTCGGTGTTGCGGAGTTCGGTCCGGAGGGCATCGAGATAGCCCGGTTCAAGGTCGCGAGGAAAGACGCCCGAGGCGAAGTTGCAGTAGGTGCACTTCTGCGCGCAAAAAGGATATGAAATGTAAACGCCCGCCATGTCCTACAGGGCGACTTCTTCCCCGAGCTGTTTCCCGACCGCGTCGCCGATAAGCTGCGCAAGCGTCTGCCCTGAGCCGGGGAGCACGAATGCACTGCGAGTCTGATCCCAATCCAGCTTGAAGCTTTTCGAATGCGCCGAGACCCATATTTGTCGCACCGGCGAGTTGGGGCTTACGACGAACTTGCCCGGAGGCGTCTCGAACTCGATACCCAGCGCGCCTGCGTTGAAATCGACCTCGAAATCGTAATCCTCGGCACTGGCCGAAAGTCGGCGGTAGAGGTCGTCTAGCGCCTGTTCGGCACGGTTCTTGAATTCCTGTTCGTCCATTCTCTTATTTATCCATGTCTCGTATTCAGTTATTTATCAGTGCGAGACATGGGCGGATGCCAGGATCCCTTCCACTTCAGCTAAATCGGCATCGGTCAAGCGCCACGAAACCGCGCGGGCATTAGTCTTCACCTGCTCCGGCGTCTTGGCGCCTGCGATGACCGAAGCGATCACTCGTTTCGCTGCCAGCCAGGACATCGCGAGTTCGAGCAGCGTGTGGCCGCGCGATTCGGCGAAGCGGGCCAGCTCTTCTACCAGCGCAAGATTTTCCTCGGTGAATACTTTGGGACCGAAACCATCCGCGGCGCGGCTGGACTCTGGAAACGGCTTGCCTTTCCGATACTTTCCCGTCAGCAGCCCATTCGCGAGCGGAAAATACGGCAGAAATGCAATTCCCAAACGCTCGCACTCGGGCAAGACCTCGGCTTCCGGCTCGCGATGCAGCAGGTTGTAGTGATTCTGGACACTCACGAAACGAGCCGCACCCGGCCGCGCCGCCGCATGCGCCTCGCGAAGCTGCTGTGCGGAAAAATTCGAGCAGCCGATCTCGCGCACCTTGCCCGCCTTCACCAGCTCATCCAGCGCGCCCAACGTGTCGGCAATGGGCGTCGAGGGATCAGGCTGGTGCATCTGATACAGGTCGATGCGGTCGGTCCCCAGGCGGCGCAGGCTCGCTTCGCAGGCCTCGCGCACATAGGCGGGCTTGCCGCCTTCCTTACCCTCGCCCATCTTCATACCGAACTTGGTCGCGATGAGGACCTTGTCGCGGCGGCCCTTTAGCGCGCGCCCCAGGTATTCTTCGCTTTGACCCTTACCGTACACATCGGCGGTGTCGAAAAAATTGATCTCGGATTCGAGCGCGGCGTTGACCACGGCTGCAGTGGCATCCGCGTCAATACGCCAGCCGAAGTTGTTGCATCCCAGCCCGGCCAGGGAAACCTCTAGCGAGCCGATTTTTCTTTTTTCCACGGCATCCTCTGACGCTATTCTAACGCCGCTGGCTGGCCGAACTTTCCGGTGAAGACGAATTCACGTATCAGCTTGCGCTGGCGCGGGGCCAGGTCTTTCTTGCGAAGGTCCTCAGGAAGCGAGTCGGGGTGGCCCGGATAGCCGATTGCGATCATCGTCACAGGGTCGTGACGCACGGGGATCTCGAAGACCTCGCGAGCCATGTCTACATTGAATCCCGCCATCATGTGGATGGCCAGCCCCATAGAGTGAGCCTGGATCACCAGATTCTCGGTCGCGAGGCCGACGTCGTGGTAGGCGTGGCGATTAGTCTTATCGCCGCGATCGAGCGCTGCCACAGAGAGCGCGAGCACCGGAGCTTTGTGCGCCCACGCATTGCCCGGCACCAGAACGCTCGCCATGCGTTCGTGCTCGGCGGGATTGTCTTTCGTCGCGACGAGGAAACTCCAGGGCTGCCCGTTACCGCTCGAAGGCGCCCAGCGCGCGGCTTCGAAGAGGCTTGCCACCATTTCGCGGTCTACGGGACGATCCGCGAACGAGCGCGTGCTCCAGCGGCGGGCGAGCAGATCGAGAATCGGATGGTCGGCGGGAGCAGGTTTTTCGAACACGCTTTATTTAAAGTTGGCGGGCTGAAGCCCGCCGCAGGTCTGGAGACCTTTATTCTTCCTCTTCTTCTTCGCCGGTCCTGGCGGCTCTGGCGGCGGCGATCACTTTTTCGGCCTGCATCTGCGGCACGAAATCGTAATGCGAAAACTCCATGGAAAACGACGCACGGCCCTGAGTCATGGAAGTTAGATCGTTTTGGTAGCTGAGCATCTCCGCCATGGGAACCTGGGCTCGAATGATTTGCGTGCCGCCTTTCGTGTCCATGCCGGCGATGCGGCCGCGACGTCCGTTCATGTCACCCATCAGGTCGCCTGCGTATTCGACGGGAGCCTGTACTTCCACGTTCATAATCGGCTCGAGCAGCGTCGGTTTAGCCTGCTCCATTGCCGCCTTAAAAGCCTTCCTGGCGGCGAGCTTGAACGACATTTCGGAAGAATCGACGTCGTGATAAGAGCCATCGTATACAATCACTTTGATGTCCACCACGGGAAACCCAGCGAGATAGCCTTTCTCCGCGGCCTCCACGATGCCCTTCTCGATTGCTGGGATGAAGTTTCTGGGGATCGCGCCGCCGAACACCTCATTTTCGAACGAGAACTTTTCGCCGCGTGGAAGCGGTTCCATGCGGATCCAGCAGTCGCCGAACTGTCCGTGCCCGCCGGTCTGCTTCTTGTGGCGACCCTGCACATCGGCCCTACCGCGGATGGTTTCGCGATAGGGGATCTTCGGCGCGTGCAGCTCCACATCCACGCCGTAGCGCTTTTTCAGGCGGCTGACGATGACTTCCACGTGTTGTTGGCCGCTTCCGGCGAGCAGAAACTCCTTGGTCTGCGGATCGCGGTAGAACCGCAGAGCCTGATCCTCCTCCAAAATTTTGTGGACCGCGTGACCCATGCGATCTTCGTCATTCCGGGTCTTGGCGGATATAGCGTACGCAATTGACGGCTCGGGTAGCTTTACAGGCGGATAAGCGATCGGCGAAGCCTTGTCGTCCAGGGTGTCCCCGGTAAGTGTTTCCTTGAGTTTGGCAACGCCGCCGATATCGCCCGCATGCAGCTCCGGCACTGGCTGAATCGTCTTGCCGAAAAGCGCGCCAATATGCGAAAGACGCTCGACAGCGCTGCTGCGAACGTTCATCAGATTGGCGTCGTTCTTGACCACGCCCGACACAACCTTGAAGTACGATACGCGTCCGGCAAACGGATCAGCCACCGTCTTGAAGACGAATGCCGAGACAGGCTCGGAATCCTTCTCGGCTCGCTCGATTTCCTTGCCGTTGAGCGTGCCTTTCCAGGGGCCCCGGTCGGCGGGCCCGGGAAAATTATCCAGCACGAAATTCAGGACCAGATCGGTCCCGATGTTATGCAGACCCGAGGCGACCAGCACCGGGAACATGCGCATCTGGCGCACAGCGTCCCGAAGACCCTCGCTGATATCCTCCGGCGGAAGCGTGCCTTTGTCAAAGTACTCTTCGAGTAATTTGTCATTGCCCTCGGCAACCATTTCGATCAGACCTTCATGAGCCTTCTGGGCCGCTTCCGCGACGTCGGCCGGGATTTCACTTTCCCTTCCCTTGCCGTCGCCGTCTCGCGTGTAAATGTAGGCCTTCATACGGATCAGGTCGACGACGCCCTTGAACTCGCGCTCCGAGCCGATGGGCAAATGGATCGGCACTGCGGTGCGGCCGAACACCGCCTGGACGTTTTCGAGCGTGCGCTCGAAACTGGAGCGCTCACGGTCGAGCTTATTGATCACGATAGCGCGTGGAAGATTGAACTCGTCGCCAAAGCTCCACACCTTCTCGGTCTGGACTTCGACACCCGCGACGCCGTCCACCGCCACCAGGACCGCGTCGGCCGCGGCCAGGGAAGCTTTGGTGTCGTTGATAAACATGTTGAAGCCGGGAGTGTCGATCAGGTTGATCTTTTTCCTGTTCCACTCGGCGGCCGCGACGGTGCTGGAGATGGTTATTTTGCGCGCGATTTCGTCGTCGTCGAAATCGGTGATGGTATTGCCTTCATCCACGCGCGTCAGGCGGCTGGTGGCACTGCTGGCGAACAAAGCGCCGGCTACCAGCGACGTTTTTCCTGAGTGCCCGTGACCTACCAGAGCTACATTGCGAATGTCATTTGTTTCGTATACCTTCACGGGAAAACTCTCCTGTGCGAGGCCGCAAACAGTGGATCTTACCACAAGCCGGGAGGGGCGTTCAGCAAAGGACCGCGGCGATCTGTTCGATAGCCCACGCGGCTTCCGATTCCGTAATGCAATACGGCGGCATGAAGTAAACCACGTTGCCCAGCGGTCGCAGCAGCAGGCCGCGTTCGAGGAAAGCGGCGGCCAGCCGGGGGCCGATCTGGTCGAGGTACCCGGGCTTATCTGATACGAGCTCCAGGGCCGCCACACCGCCGATCACGCGCACATCTCCAAGTGCTCGCAAGGGTTCGAATCCGTCGCGAAGCTGCTGCTCCAGACGCGCGACGTTGGCCAGAACATTTCCCCCGCGAAACAGGTCGAGACTCGCGACCCCGACGGCGCACGCCAGCGGGTTGGCCGTATAGGAGTGGCCGTGAAAAAAAGTCTTGGCCCGATCGTCGCTCGAGAACGCGTCATAGACCGCGCTGGTCGTGGCAGTCACTCCGAGCGGCAGGTATCCGGCAGTGAGAGCTTTCGACAGGCAGATAATGTCGGGCGTGATCGCGGCATGCTCGCAGGCGAACATTCTTCCGGTGCGGCCGAAGCCTGTGAGCACTTCATCGGCGATCAGCAGGGTGTTGTAGCGGTCGCACAGACGGCGGACGCCCGCGACGAATTCTGCCGGCCAGACGATCATGCCGCCGGCGCCCTGGAGCATGGGCTCAATCAGGACCGCAGCGACGGAACCGGCCGCGTTGTTGAGCCGTTCCTCCATGTCCAAGAGGGTCCGTACGCGGTCGACTCGAAACATCAGCGTCGAAAAGGCTCGGGTGAACACCGAATCTTCGCTGGCGGACATCGCTCCTACGGTGTCGCCATGATAGGCGTTGTTAAGCGTGATGAACGCCCTGCGGTTCGGCTCCCCCAGGTTGCGCCAGTACTGGATGGCGAGCTTAAGGGCGACCTCGACGGCGGTCGACCCGTTGTCGGAATAAAAGACGCGCGCAAGACCCTGCGGAAGAATTTCGAGAAGCCGCTCCGCTAGTTCGACAGCCGGGCGGTGCGTGCATCCCGCGAAAACCACGTGTTCCAGCTCGCGGGCCTGTGCAGCGAGCGCCGCGTTGAGCTTGGGATGCGAGTGGCCGTGAATGTTCACCCACCAGGAGGAAATGCCGTCGAGGATCCGGCGGCCGTCCTCGGTGTAGAGCCAGACGCCCTCCGCGCGCACGATGGGAATCGGCAAGGGCGCTGTAAGCATCTGCGTGTAGGGATGCCAGAGAACGGCGCGGTCGCGATCAGCGAGGTTCACGCGATGAGGTCTCCGGGGAGAGTATCGGCCCATGCTCGTAAGCTCTTCGATCTGAGCGGGTCGAAGCGTGGCATCTCGGCGATCACACGAACGCGTCCATAGCATTCAATGGCGGCTCGGTTGTCCGGATTGGCCTCACCGATCATCACCACGCCAGCTATTGTGAGCGACCGCGCGCGTAGCGCCTCGATCGTGAGCACGGTGTGATTGATCGTGCCGAGCGTCGTGCAGGCCGCGACGATAACGGGCAGGCCCAGCAGGATCATCAGGTCGGCCATGGTTTGGGAATCATTGATGGGAACCAGAACACCGCCGGCGCCTTCGACGATGTAGACCGCTCCGTCATTTTCGCCGCCCGGAAGCAGGGACCGAAGGTCAATGCTTGTATGGGCGCGTCGCGCGGCAAGATGAGGAGACACCGGATCGGGTAATCGGATACCTTCATCGAGCACCCGGCCCCCCGATAGGCGACGGACTTCGGCAGTGTCATCATCGGGGCCGGTTTGGATCGGCTTCCAATAGCAGGCATCCGGGTAACGCAGCATAAGCGCGGCCGAAAGCACGGTCTTGCCGACGCCGGTGTCGGTCCCCGTTACGAAAAGACCGCGCACAGTTTTTCCACGAACCGGTCGAGGATTTCTTCCGAGAGGCCAACGTTTACCGATACGCGCAGCCGAGCCGTTCCCGGCGGAACAGTGGGCGGCCGGATCGCTCGCACGTCGAAACCAGCCTCCTGCAAAGCTGCGGCAACGGCAACGGCCCGGTCATTTTCGCCAATGATGAGGGGAATAATCGGCGAATCACAAGACGGTACCGCAATGCCCGCCTCCGTGAGCCGCTCGCGCAGGTACCGGGCAAGAGAACGGACCCGCTCGCGACGCTCCGGCTCCGCCGCGATCAGATCGAGGCTGGCGTCGAGCGCGGCGGCTACGGCGGGCGGCGCCGCAGTCGAAAAAATGAACGGGCGGGCGCGCTGCTCCAGATATTCGAGGGCCCACGCCGGTCCGGCGACGAACGCGCCCGCGACGCCGAGCGCTTTGCCCGCGGGGTTGACGGAAACGAACACAGCGTCTCCGATGCCGGCATGTTCAATCAGTCCCGAGCCTCGTTCGCCGTACAGTCCCACAGCATGCGCTTCATCGACGATCAAGGCCGCCCCGGATTTCGTGTATTCGGCCAGCGGCGTGAGATCGCCATCCATACTGAACACTGACTCGGTCACCAAAAAGGCGCTCTCCGGCACTGCACCTGGGCAAAAATGGGGAAACACGACGCGCTCGGCTTTAGAGAGTCGCGCGCCGTCGATCAGGCTCGCGTGGTTGCGCTCGTCGGAGAAAATCGTGTCGCCCGCTTCAGGAAACGTGGTCAGTACGGCCAGGTTTGCCAAGTAGCCGCTCGAAAAGTAGAGCGACCGTTCGGTTCCCTTGAATTCGGCGAAGCGATTTTCCAGCGCCGTGAAGCATTCGCGCTCACCACGCAGGAGCCGCGATCCGGTGCTGCCCGCGCCCATCGCACAAACCGCGGCGGCCATGCGTTCCTTTATAAGAGGATGTGCGGCCAGCCCAAGATAATCGTTCGAAGACAGATCTATTCCGCGTGGAGACCGGCGGGTGCGCAACAGGCCGTCGCGCTCGACCTCGGCAAGATGAGCGCGTAAACGCTGCTCAAGCGGTCGCACGCGGCTCTGCTCCAACCGGTTTTGCTCCAACCAGCTTTACTCCGAGCTTCTCGAAGAGGCGATGGTCCGCGTCCGATTCAGGATTGGGCGTGGTCAAGAGCTTTTCGCCCAGAAACACGGAGTTGGCTCCGGCCAGGAAGCACAACGCCTGCGCCTCGTCTGAAAGTGCCAGCCGTCCGGCGCTGAGCCTCACCATCGATTTCGGCATCAGAATACGCGCGGTGGCGATCATCCTCACTAGCTCTAAAGAGTCCTCGGGCGGACGGTTTCCAAGAGGTGTGCCCTCCACCGGAACCAGCATGTTGATGGGAACGCTTTCCGGATGCGGATCAAGCACCGCCAGTTGCCGCAGTAAACCGTACCGCGCCGTGCGATCCTCGCCCATGCCGATGATGCCGCCACTACAGACCGTAACCCCCGCCCGGCGCACGCGCGCCAGCGTATCCAGGCGCTCCTGGTAGGTGCGGGTGGTGATAATGCTGCCATAGAATTCAGGCGAGGTGTCGAGGTTGTGGTTGTAAGCACTCAGGCCCGCTTCGGCAAGTGCATCGGCTTGTTCCTGCGTCAGCATGCCGAGCGTGCAGCACGCTTCCATACCGAGCGCGCGGACGCCTTTCACCATTTCAAGAATACGATCGAATCGCCCATCCTTGGGGACGTCGCGCCAGGCAGCACCCATGCAGAACCGCGTGGCTCCCTGATCGCGAGCACGACCGGCGGCAGCCAGCGTCTCATCGACGTTCATCAGATCCTGGCGATCGATTTCGGTGTCGTATCGCGCCGATTGTGGGCAATAGGCGCAATCCTCGGGACACCCGCCGGTTTTGATGCTGAGCAGCATGCATCCCTGCACTTCGTCAGGGCGATGATGAGCGCGATGGACATCCGCGGCGCGGAAAACCAGATCGGACAGCGGCGCGGTATAGATCGCTTCAATTTCCTGGATGGTCCAGTCGTGCCGGAGCGTGATCATTGATCTTTCATCTTAACTGGCTACACTAGGGGTGTGAGGAAGCTCGTGGCGGTCATGTTCGTACTGGCTCTGCTCGGAGCCAGCACCCAGTGTGTCGCGGACTGCATGGCGCAAACCCAGCAGAAGACTCCGCCCTGTCACCAGCACTCCGCCCCCGAGCCTTGCAAACACTCTCAGTTGGTCGCGTACACGCAAAACGCGGCGGACCAGCTTGTCGCCCTGGTGATGTACGCGGCCGAAACTCCGGCTCCGTCGGAGATTGCCTGGGAGCTCGTTGCACCAGAGACCCCGCCACCTGACCGCGCCCTAGTGTCTTTCAGCATCCTTCGACTCTGATCTCTCCCGTTTTATCTGCCTGATTTAGATTTTCGGGAGAGGTGTTATGAAGGGTCGTCTTATATTTGCAGTCGTGTTGTGCGCGACTGCCGCAGCGCAGGAAACGGACAGGGATCCAGAGCTTTCCCCCGCGACGTACCTGATGAGTCTGAGCTCCGGCACCAGCCTGAATCCGCTCGCCTGGCCCATGCCGATGATGATGCAGCGCAAAGGCTCGTGGACTTTGATGTACATGGGCCAAGCCTTCCTGGTGGACACGCAGCAGAGCGGGCCGCGCGGTGGCGACAAGCTGTACTCCACCAATTGGGGGATGGCGTCGGCGCAGCACTCGCTGGGCAATGGAAAAATCATGTTCGATGCGATGCTGAGTCTGGAGCCGGCTACCGTTACGAATCGCAGTTATCCTCTGCTGTTCCAGACCGGCGAGACAGCTTACGGACGCTTCTTGACGGACGCGCAGCATCCCCACGATTTCGTCATGGGATTGGGCGCGCATTATGTGCGGCCCGTGGGAGAGTACACGCTGCTGCACTTCTATTACGCAGGTGTCGGCGATCCGGCGCTGGGGCCTGTCGCGTTCCCGCATCGGGCTTCCGCATTCGAGCTACCGCAAGCTCCGATAGGCCACCATTGGGAGGACTCGACGCATATCGCGAGCAACGTGGCCACTGTGGGCGTCAAATATCGATGGATTCGGCTGGAAGCGAGCGGTTTCCACGGCGCCGAGCCGAATGAGAACCGCTGGAACATTGACTGGGGCGGGATGGATTCCTATTCGGGGCGCGTGTCGGTATTTCCTTCGAAGAACTGGACCGCCCAGTTTTCCGCCGGACGGCTGACCAAACCCGAACCACTGGAGGCAGGCGACGTGGTTCGGACCACGGCGTCGATCCATTACACGCGTGCCAGACCCAGCGGAGAAGCCTGGTCGACGAGCGCCATTTGGGGGCGGAATCATAAGACCGCGACCAATCGCGACACCAACGCGTGGCTGCTCGAGACCCTATTTCCCGCGACGGGAAAGGATTTTATAACGGGGCGCTTCGAAGTGGCGGATAAGGATGAATTATTTCCCGATCAGCTCGACGCGTTCCGTATCAAAGCAATCACCGCGGGATATACGCGCGATCTGACGACCAAGTCGAATCTGGAAACGGGCATCGGCGCAAATGTGACGGGTTACGTGATCCCCACTGCCATCCGGCCGGCCTACGGCGACCATCCGTGGGGTCTCACCGTTTACTTTCGGGTACGCCTGAAGCGAAGCTGAGCTTGGGAGACTGCCTATCTGTTTCCGCGGCTCACATCCACAGTTCTCTTCACCTACACATCGCGGAAACGGGCTGGCTGTCCCCCTCGGGCTCAGATGTCGTCCCGACCGATGTTGACGATGAAATATTCGGCGCGCGTGGTTCCCACGTTCTTCGCGTTGTGGATTTCGTTGGAACCAATCACGCCCACGTCGCCAGGACCCAGCCGGTAGGGCTTGCCGCTAATCGTCAACTCCATGGTTCCCAGGCGGACCAGCATCATCTCTTCGCGCAGATGCTGATGCGGCGGATGATTCACTTCGCCCGGTGCGATATCGCTGGTGTGCGACTCGATTTTGAAGCCAGTGTGCGTCTTGGCGGTGAACATCCTGCGCGACTTGTTCTGACCGTTCTCGGTGACCGGGACGTCCTTATGCAGGAACGCCTGCGTCTTCATGACCGGGAGCTTTTCCACGCCGGGGGCGGGTTCAGCCGCCGCGGCCGCCTTCGTTTGCTGCTTGGCGCCCGACTGCGCGGACGCGGTTGCAGCCGCTGCCAGGGCCGGCAGCAATAAGCTCAAATCTCTGCGGGAATATTTCATTGGCGTAAGCTCCTTTTTTCTACGTGGCCGTCGGTGAGCCAGTATACACCGCTGGCGTCACGGTCGCTAGCGCGGCGTCTCGCGGGGCATGAGGCGTTTGATATTGTCGACGTAAAGGTCGCAGAAAGGCCGCCGCAGTCCTTCACGCGCCACGGGTCCGCTGTCGGTGAACTCGATAAACCCGCGCGCGGCGGCATCAAATTTTGGCCATTTGGCAAGGCCCGTGCCGTTGGGATCGCCGCTCTTCGCGAAGTTGGTCCAATACTGCTGCATGGCCGAGGAAATTTCGCGGTCAGGCGCGAGGTAATTCGCTCCCAGGTTGCCGAAGACGTAGGCGACTTCCGCCCCGTGCGTCGCACCCGCGGCTTCCCTGCCCGGCGCGGCGCGGTCGAACTGGTATTCGTAGCCGGCGTTTCCCGCTGCCGCGTGCCACACCAATTGCACGACCACCGGACAACGGTACATCGTGTCGACCACCCACTGCGCCTCCGAGCTTCCGTACAACGGATCCGGCGCCGATGCTCTATAGAGTGCGAGGGCGCGAGAGGCGAACGGTCCGTACATTGCATTCACGGCGTTGCTCAGTTCCTCAGGCGTAACCTGCGGTGTCCGCTCGCGGGAGTTATTGCCGATGAGCAGTGGCACGCGGAATTCCTGACCCGTCGCAAAGACTTGCGCCGGCGGCTTGGGGAAAATCCAGCCATCGACGATCACGCCATTTGCCGGGCCGATGCTCATGCGGGGCGCGGCCGTGGCTTTAAGGAGATCGGCGGCAGGCAGCGTTCGCAATTCTTTAAGAGATCCGGGAAGGAGCTTTTCACCGGCCTTTTCCGCCTCCGCCAGAGTGAGTGCATCCGAATAGGTATCGCCGCTGCGCGGGGCCATCAATGCGCCCAGCCCGGTCATCCGCATGGTGGCGTCGTCTGGAACCCTGGTAACGGTTCCGCTCTCAGCGATCACTTTGTGAAACAGACCTTTGGCCTGCGGCGAGGTCATCAGAACGTTTACATCCACGGCTCCGGCCGATTGGCCGAAGATCGTGACATTCGCTGGATCGCCGCCAAACTTGGCAATGTTGTCGCGCACCCATTTGAGCGCCGCAATCTGGTCCATCAGACCGTAATTGCCGGAGGCATGGTGCGGCGATTCTTTCGTCAGCTCGGGATGCGCGAAGAAGCCGAATACGGTGAGCCGGTAGTTCGCGGTGACCAGCACCACTCCGCGGCGCGCGAGGCTTTCGCCATCGAAGTTATTCCCTGAAGCCGTTCCAGCGTAGTTGCCGCCGCCATGAAACCACACCATCACCGGCTTCCGGGTTCCGGCGGGCCATTCCGGAGTCCACACATTCAGGAACAGGCAGTCTTCGCTGCTGTTCTCCTGCATGCGGCCGCCGGCATTCTGGGCGCAGGGCGCGCCGAAGGAGGTCGCCTCGCGCACCCCAGTCCAGGCCTTGACCGGAGCGGGCTCGCGCCAGCGCAGATCGCCCATAGGAGCCTGGGCGAACGGAACACCTTTAAACACTGCCCCGCCCTTCTCGAGAGCGCTGCCGTGGATCTGTCCGCCAGTGACGGCGATGGTGGGAAGTTCGGCCGCGAAGGCCGGGATTGCCAGAACGGCAAACAGGACGGTGCGCATCAGCAGTCCTCCGACCGTCGATTGTATCGCGCTCAGCGGCGGAGTATGATGATCGACGACGTACAGGGGAGGAAGTAGAGAATCTATGAATCGAATCACATTACCCTTATTGGTGGCGATCGCGGGAGGGGCCGCGTACGCTCAGCCCGAACCGCAGCCGATCAACGATCTGCCCAATCCGTATCGCACGGTGCGGGATTGGGGCAAGCCTCCCGGAGGCGTGCCGTGGGCAGCGGTAACAGCAGTCGAAGTCTCGCCGGACGGCAGCATTTATGTGATCCATCGCTGTAAGGACAACTCCTGCGCCGGACGGCCCGAGCCGCCGATCCTCAAATTCGACAAATCCGGCAAACTCCTCAAGGCATGGGGCGAAAACATGTTCGTCTTCCCGCACGGCGCGGCCGTCGATGCGCAAGGGAACCTGTGGATCACCGATTCGCAGGTCAAGGACGGCAAGGGTCACCAGGTGTTCAAGTTCTCGCCCGAAGGAAAGGTGCTGCTGACGCTCGGCAAGGCGGGCGTGGTATCGGCCGCGCCAGGTGAGTTCGATGAGCCGACCGATGTCGTAGTGGCTCCCAACGGCGACGTTTTCGTTACCGAAGGGCATTCCGGCGGTACCACCGGGAATGACCGCGTATCGAAATTCGACAAGACCGGAAAATTTCTCAAGTCCTGGGGCAAGCACGGATCGGGCCCGGGCGAGTTCTTCAACCCGCACACCATCGCGATCGATTCCCGCGGGCGTCTATTCGTAGGCGACCGGGGGAACAACCGCATCCAGATTTTCGATCAGGACGGCAAGTATCTGGAGACATGGAAGCAGTGGGGTCGGCCCAGCGGCATTCTCATCATGAAAGACGACACGATGTACGTGGCCGACTCTGAATCGTTCGGCCCGGATCAGCCCGGGTGGAAAAAGGGCATTCGCATTGGCAGCGCCAAGACCGGCAAGATCGATTATTTCATCGAAGATATGGAGTCGACCACCGTTGAGCACAGCGGCGCTGAAGGCGTGGGCGTCGATGCGGACGGCAACGTGTACGGCGCCGTGGTGCGCCGTCAGATGCTCGAAAAACACGTCAAGAAGTAGCTGCCCTGGGCTATTTGCCCACCATGTGGGCGGTATCCTTTTCGTTTTCCGCGCAGACGTACTCGAGAATGTCCGTGTCCAGCACGAGGCTTTGATTCAGGGTCACGGTCCACGGTTTTGTGTACGCCTTCAGGTCCTCCACGGTGACCTCGACTTCCATATTCCCGTAATTTAACCGGCGGAAGCGTTCGGTTATTTTGGCCGCCTCTGTCAGCGGGCTGCCGTTGTAATCGGCCCACAGATCATTGCGGAAGCCATTGGTCTCGATGACCAACGTATCGCCTTCCCACCTTCCCGACGAGTATCCGTTCCACGATGGATTCGGATCGCGAGGCAGCGCGCGGCCGTCGGTAAAGATTTGCCGATACTCCATGTCGCGTTCGTGCAGAATGGCGATGAATCCGGGCGCTTGCATGATCCTCCGGATCATCGGATGGGTCTGCATTTGCAGGATGCCTAGAGGGAGACAGCGCACGTCCGGATTATCGTGGCTGAAATTCGCCATGCGCTTGTTCCGGACTTCCAGTGCCCACGGCTGATACGGCAGGCCGCCAGGGAGTCCCAGGCCAATGTCCCAGAACTGCGTCGCCCGTTGAGCTTGCCCCTCCAGACTTTCGGGGCCCCGATTCCGGCTGACCGGTTGCCAGATGCCCGAGAGATCCGGCTTGCCGTCGGTGGTCCGCGGAGCGGGCGCGGTCAGGTTTGGCTTTCCGTCCCTGGTCTTGGGAACACCGGCGGTCGGATAGTGCAACCATTGCGCGGAGAGCACCGCCGGAGCCACCACAAGGAGCAAGGTCCTCATTTCGCCTTTTACTTCGTTTGCGTCGCTAAAGGAGGTGCCGAGGGCCCGCCCGCAAGCGGCGGCTGGGGCCCGATCACCGTGGTGAGCGCGGTGTACGCGCAGTCCTCGTCACGATTCCCGCCGCCCACGCCAATAGCCCCGATCATCTGACCGTCGACCACGATCGGCAGCCCTCCCGAAACCGGAAACACCGGCAGCTTGTCCCACCGCAGTTGCAGCGACACATTATTCGCGACCTGATTGGCCCGCGCATGTGTTGAGTCGCGCGTGTACAGAACGCTCTGGGCTTTCAGCAGCGCCGTCTCAGTGTTGATCGGGACCTGGCCGTCCATGCGATGCGCGTGCACGATCTGTCCGGTAGGGCTGAGGATGAAGACGCTAACGGCCATGTTGTTCTTGATGGCGAAATCCACGCAGGCTTGCGTGATCTTCGCCGCAGCATCGGCGGAGATCTCGTTCTTGATCAGAGTTTTCTTGGCAGCTTCATCCGAAATGACGAATTTGTTGAGGTTCTGAGCTGAGGCGGCGCCGGCGATCATCGCCAGCACGGCGGCAAGGTACGTTTTCATAACAGGAGATTACATCACCCGCTGCGGCGGAAAGCAATCGCGCCCGCCGCGAACCGCTCAGTGATGCGCTGGCATATGATCTTGGGGAAGGGTTAGGCGATATGAGGAGGTTCATTCATGAACCGAAATAGCAAATTGGGCTTATGGCTGTTGGTCTTTTTTGTGTCGCTGGGAGCGCAGGACCAGACCGCGCCAAAGTTCAAGTTCGATCCGGAGTGGCCCAAACCCCTCCCCAACAAGTGGAAGCTGGGAGGCGTCACGGGGTTGGCTGTCGATAAGGATGACAACGTCTGGGTACTGAATCGTCCCAACGATCTGACCGATATCGAGCTCGAGGCCGAGCTGACTCCTCCGCTTGCCGATTGCTGCGTCCGGCCGCCATCGATGATCCACATTGATAAAAACGGTAACGTGATCGGTTCCTTCGACGCGCCGCAAGGGCACGGTATGGCGGTCGACAGCAAAGGATTCGTCTACATCGGGCAAAACACCGTTCGCAAGTACGATCCGAAGACCGGCAAAGTTGTCGCCGAGGTGCCTCGCGCACCCGAAACCGAGACCGGTGGAACCGCAGGCGCTGTCGAACCAACTGTTCCCAAACACGTTCCAGGCCGCGGAAGCGCCGGGCCCGTCGCAGGATTTCTCACGCCGCCTGGAGGACGGGGGCCCTCGGCCAATCCTACTCGCGAGGCGGCGATAGCAGCGTTTCGCGCCAAGTACCCTCCGACGACGCCGATGATCGTGGGAGGGCTCGAAGAGATCCGCCTCGACGAACCGGCGCGCGAACTTTACGCCGCCGACAGTTACCTGGGCGGGCGCGTGATGGTGTTTGATTTGGACACGTTTAAGTTCAAGCGAGGCTGGGGAGCGTATGGACACGCACTCTCGGAAATAAGCACCAATGATGCAGACCGCGCCTACACTCCCGGCGGATCCATGCCCAAGGAGTTCAGGGGCCACCTCACATTGAACATATCGAACGATGGGTTGGTCTACGCCGCGGATCGGAATGCGAACCGCATCCATGTCACCACCAAGCAAGGCAAGTTCGTGAAGGAATTTATCCTGGCCCCCATGACGGGTGTGGGCGGTTCCACCGGCGGGGTGATGTTTTCGCCCGACAAGCAGCAGCGGCTCTTGTATATTTCCGATCTCACGAACAACCACATCTGGTTCCTCAACCGCGAGGACGGCAAAGTGGTGGGCCAGATGGGAAGCATGGGCGAAAACGGGGGCCAGTTCTTCGGGCTGCACATGATCGCCGTCGACTCGAAAGGCAACATCTATACAGGTGAGGTATTCGCGGGCGAGCGGGTGCAGAGGTTCGTCCCGGTTAGGTGAGCACTCCCCTTAGCCGCCATACTTAAAAGAGTGTCCCCCGCCCGCGAAATTGCCTTCCGCGTACTCGTTCGCGTCCACGGCGGCGGATACGCTACCGACCTGCTCCGTCGCGAATCGGCCGACCAGCGCGACCTCGCTCTGGCCGAAAGCATCGTCCTCGGCTGCCTCCGGTATCAAGCCCAGCTCGATTACCTCATCGAATTCTTCTCCGGTCGAAAACAGCCCAAGCTCGACGAAGAGGTCCGAATTGCGCTTCGCATGGGCATCTTCCAGCTGCGCTATCTGGACCGGATCCCGTCGCACGCCGCGGTGGCCGAAAGCGTCGAACTGGTCAAGCGCGCTCACAAGCGCTCCGCCGCCGGGTTCGTCAACGCGGTGCTGCGTAAAGTGAATCGCGCGCCCGTAGCATGGCCGGACCGCGCGACCGAACTCAGCGTCCCCGCCTGGATGCTCGAGCGCTGGCAGCACCAATATGGTCAACCGGCCGCGGAACGGACCGCACGCGCAGCTCTCGAACAACCGGAAGCCGCGATCAACCCCGCCACAGGCCGCCAGCAGGATCCCGGAGCGCAGTCAATTGTCCCGCTGCTCGAAATCCAGCCGGGAATGACCGTGCTCGATCTCTGCGCCGCGCCCGGAAATAAGACCGCCCAGATTCTGGCGCTCGGCGCGAGGGTGATCGCCGGCGACCGGTACCTGCGGCGGCTGGCGGAGGTTCCGGCAGAGGCTCAACGCGTGGTCCTGGACGCCTCAACGGCGCTGCCTTTTGCCGCGAAGTTCGATCGAATTCTGGTGGACGCGCCCTGCTCGGGAACCGGAACTCTGGCGCGCAATCCCGAGATCAAGTGGCGGCTCCGTCCCCAGGACCTCCCGCGGTTCACCAACCTGCAGCGCGATATCCTCCGGCAGGCGCTCCCAAACCTGAAGCCGGGCGGAAAGCTGGTCTACGCCACGTGCTCGCTGGAGCGGGAAGAGAACGAAGACGTCATTGCCCATGTGATGGCGGGTCTGCCGGTGGCTGCCACGCACCTCCGAATGCCCGGTCGGGACCCCGGAGATGGATTTTTCGCTGCCGTGATAACATGAGTCTGGATGGCTCATGGTTGAGATTCTGCCATCGATTCTTTCGGCTGATTTTGCGCGTCTGGGCGAGCAAATTGCTGCGCTGGAGACGGCTGGCTGCCGCATGCTTCATGTGGACATCATGGACGGCCATTTCGTACCCAATCTCACTATCGGGCCGCCGGTAGTCGAATCGCTGAGAAAGTCGACCCGGGCAGTGCTGGACGTTCACCTCATGATCGAGGATCCCGACAAGTACGCGCCGGTGTTCATCGAGGCCGGGGCCGACCAGATTTCCGTACATCAGGAAGCTTGCACGCACCTGGACCGGACGCTCCGCATGATCCGCAGCGAGGGAGCCAAGGCCGGTGTCGTCATCAATCCAGGCACCCCGGTCGCCATGCTGGACGAGGTTCTGGACGTGGCCGACTACGTACTGGTGATGAGCGTGAATCCAGGCTTCGGCGGCCAGCAGTTCATTCCCAATGCGTTGCACAAGGTCCAGCAGCTCGTCTCCCGGCGCAAGGAACGCGGATTGCATTTCCCCATCGAGATCGACGGTGGCGTGAACAAGGAAAACCTTGGCAAGATTATAGATGCAGGTGTGGAGTGGGTGGTGGCCGGGTCGTCTATTTTTCACACTGTGAACCCACCGGCCGCATTCGAGGAAATGCGCCGGATCGCCCACGACGCAACGGCCATTCGAGTTTAGTAAATAGAGGTTCTGATGCGTTTTTCAAAATCCTGCTTGAAGATTGCGTTGCCGCTGGCGGCGACCATCGCCCTGAGTTCCTGCGGCTTCAAACACAAGAAATACGAAAACCCGATCACGGCGCAGACCCAGCAGCCCGATAAGATCCTGTTCGACAAGGCGGTGACGGACCTGGAGAAAGGCCGCTACGAGATCGCCCGCATCACCCTCAACACGCTGATCAACACCTACGAATCGAGCGAGTATCTGGCGAAAGCCAAGCTGGCCATCGCCGACGCGTGGTATCGCGAAGGCGGCGCGCGCGGAAGGGCTCAGGCGGAAGCCGAGTACAAAGACTTCATCCTGTTCTATCCGACCATGCCGGAAGCGGCCGAATCGCAGGAAAAGCTCTGCATGATCCACTACAAGCAGATGGATAAGCCCGATCGCGATCCCAACGAGGCGCTGCGGGCCGAGCAGGAGTGCCGCCAGGTCCTGATCCAATTCCCCAACTCCAAGTTCGCTCCGGAAGTGGAGCAGCTCCTGCGCAACACCCAGGAAGTCCTGGCGGACAGCGAAATGCGGGTGGGCGATTTCTATCATCGCCGCGGAAGCTTCGCATCGGCGGCAAACCGGCTGGGCGGCGTGGCGGATCAGTATCCGCTGTATAGCCGCGCGGATGAAGCTCTGTGGCTCGAAGGCGACTCCTACACCCGCCTGGGGCCGCGTTTCCGGCAGCAGGCCGGCGATACCTATACTCGTCTAGTCCGCGACTATCCGCTGAGCGATTTTGCCGAGCAGGCCAAGTCGCGACTGAAGACGCTGGAACTTCCCATTCCACCTTCCGACGCCGCGGCCGAGGCGCGCATGCGGTTTGAAAAAGAAAATCGGACGAATCCAGGCATGTTCCGCCGGCTCACCGGCTTTATGCGGCAGAATCCGGATATGAGCACGGCCGCGAAATCCGGCACGCCGCAGATGAATCCGCCCAAGCAGAGTGTTCCGGTCACAGTACCGGTTCCGGGCTCGCAGGCGGGATTCCAGGGAGATGTTACTGTGGCGCCGGTTACGGATCCCACAGCGTTGGAGAATAGTCCGGACGCGCGCCAGCAGCCGCCCCAGCCCGCTAAACCCAAGCCCTAGGCAGATGCCTGAACTGGAATGAGCACCATCCTGCTGGCGGACGACAGCCCGCACGCCCAGCGGATGGGTGAGCGCATTCTGCGTGAGGAAGGCTTCGAAGTCTCGAGCGTAGCGGACGAGGCCGGCGCGCTTGCCTGCCTCGCCGAGGGCGATCCCGACCTGGTGATCGCGGACGCGTTTCTTCCCGGCTCCGGGGGCCTGGATCTGTGCCGCTACATCAAAAAGTTCCACCGGCACGTGCGCGTGATTCTTACAGCCGGACAGCTCGAGTCCCTGAACGAAGAGGAAGCCCACGCAGCGGGCTGTGACGCGGTGTTGCGCAAGCCGTTCGAAGCGTCCCTGGTGATCGGAACCATCCGCTCGTTGGTACACGAGGCGAAACTGGCGCGCGGGCTGTTTGCTGAAGCCATGGCCGCTGCTCCGCCTGCACCGGTTTCAGACGCGGCAGTGTCGGATCTGCCGGCTGCCGCTCGGCCGGCTCCTCCCGATCCCGAGCGGATCCAGGCCGCCATTACCCTCGCTCTGGACGCGGCGCTCCCCAACCTGGTGCGTGAAATTACCGAGAAGGTTTTGGTAGCCTTAGGTCACTAGAGATTCTCACGAGCCTCCGCGGGTCTCGACACCCGCCCAACCCAAATGCCTGACAACAGTTTTGACGTCGTATCGAAAATAGAGCTGCCGGAAGTGAGCAATGCGGTTCAGCAGGCGCTGAAGGAACTCCTGCAGCGCTACGACCTGAAGAACTCGCATTCGAATATCGAGCTGCAGGAAAAGGACAACAAGATTTTCCTGCAGAGCCAGGATGAGTACAAGCTCAAGGCGGTAACCGAGATCCTGGAGCAGAAGCTGGTGAAGCGCAAGGTTCCGCTGAAGGGATTGGTCTACGGGACCATCACGCCGGCCGCCGGATCCACCGTGCGCCAGGAGATCACCCTGCAACAGGGCATTCCTATCGAGAAGGCGCGCGAGATCGTGCGGATCATAAAGGAAAGCAAGAAGAAGGTCCAGGCGTCGATTCAAGGGGACTTCGTGCGGATCGCCGGCAAGGATCGCGACACGTTGCAGGAAGTGATGCAACTGCTACGCGACACCGATCTCGGGATCGACATGCAGTTCATAAACTACCGGACCAATTAAAGATCGCGCATGCACAACGGAGCTTGGCGCAGCGGGACAGGGCACGCATACTCACCATTTGGCGAGTTGCGCCGGCCCTGTGCATGCTGAGATGGCCCGGCGCATCGAATCACTGTTTCTGGATGGGCCGGCAGGACGCCTGGAAGCGCTGCTGGAGGAGCCTGACGACGCGCCCAGGGAAGCCGCCCTGGTGTGCCATCCGCATCCTCAGCATGGCGGAACCATGCACAACAAGGTGGTCTACCGTATCGCGCGCGGGCTGCGGAGTACGGGAGCGGTGGTGCTGCGGTTTAACTATCGCGGCGTAAATCTGAGCGAGGGCGAATATGATCGTGGCGAAGGCGAGCTGGAAGACGCCCGCGCCGCGCTGGCCTATCTGCGCGGGCGCTATCCCGGTCTGCCGTTCACGCTGGCGGGTTTCTCGTTCGGCTCCCGAGTCGCACTGCGCCTGGGATGTGAGGGCGTGGGCGCACGCCGGGTGATCGCGGTCGGATTCCCCAGCCACTACAAAGACCGATCTGCGCTCGAAGAGTGCACGGTGCCGCGCATCTTCGTCCAAAGCACCCGCGACCAGTATGGCCCCGTCTCGGAACTCGAGCCACTGGTGGCGTCGTTGCCCGAGCCAAAGAAACTGATCCTGGTGGATGCCCAGGACCACTTCTTCGCCGGGGCGCTGGATGAATTGGAGCGCGAAATCGCCGGCTTGGGCTAGGCGCTAGAGCAGTACAGGGAGAACGGTGGCGCTATACGCCGGCCAGGCGCAGCTCGCGCCGCATCCGGCGGCTGGCGCGTTCCGCAATCAGATCGGCGATCTTGCCCAGCAATCCAGGAATGTCTTCCGGTTTGATGAGCATCGACTTCTGGTGGCGTGCCGGATCAGGATGGGAGTCCTGATAAGAGGTGATCAGAGCCGTAGCGGGTTTGTATTCCATCATCCGCGCGTGCGCCAGCACCTTCAAGCCCGCCTCGGGCGATTCCATTTGCAGATCGCTCAAGACCAGCTCATATTCGCCTTCATCCAGCTTACCGACCGCTTCCGCGGCGCTCGCGGCAACATTTACCTTGTAGCCGCCGGCTTCTAGTACGGTCTTAAGAGTAAGTCTGGCGGTGGGATCGTCGTCCACGAGCAGGACCCGCGCTAACTCGTACTCTGATATATGGAAAGCAGGATTCATCCGTTGGCCATCTACAGTTTACCTCAGAAGCTCGATTTCGAATCCGGAGATTTTCTTAGTACTACGCTGGTTTTACGTAAGTTATTAATTCTGAGAGCCTTGGCGGAAAACCTGACGGAAGATGCGGTCTACGTGGGTTAGCTGGCGGTCCACCGAAAAGGCCGCCCGGATCTTTTCAATCGTAAGAAATGAAAGGACTTCCTTATCGGATTCGACGGCCGCGCGGAAGCTTCCCCCGCCCTCCCATGCCCGCATGGCGTGTGTTTGCACCAGCTTATAAGCCCGCTCACGAAGCATCCCGGCCGCAGCCAAATCCAGCAATAACTGCCCCGAGAAAATCAATCCTTGGGTCGATTCGAGGTTACGGAGCATGCGTTCCGGGTAGACGCGCATACCGTCCACCAACCAGCGGGTTTTGGCGAGCAGGTAATCGGTAAGGATCGCGGAATCAGCAAGAATCACACGCTCCACCGAAGAGTGGGAGATATCCCGCTCATGCCACAGGGCGATATTCTCGAGCGCCGCCTGGGCATTCGAACGCACGACGCGCGCCAGCCCGCAGATCTGCTCTGAAACCACCGGATTGCGCTTGTGGGGCATGGCCGACGATCCCTTCTGGCCCGCGCTGAAGGGTTCCTCGGCTTCCCGCACTTCGGTCCGCTGCAGGTGGCGGACTTCGAGCGCGATTTTCTCGAGCGTCGCGGCGATCAACGCCAGCGAACAGACCCAGGCAGCATGACGGTCGCGCGCGATCACCTGCGAGGAGATGGCAGCCGGCTTCAATCCCAGCCGCGCGCAGATCCGTTCTTCAGCTTCCGGTCCGATATGCCCGAACGTCCCGACCGCGCCGGAGATTTTTCCCACGCGCAAGTCTTCGGCTGCGGCTTCCAGGCGAGACGCGCCGCGCGTCACTTCGTCGTACCACAGGGCCAGCTTCAAACCGAACGTAATCGGCTCGGCATGGACGCCGTGGGTCCGTCCGATCTGGACCGTGCTCTTGAACTCGTAGGCCCGGCGTTTGAGAATCTCCGCCAGAGCCCGGGTGCCTTCAATAAGGATCTTGGAGGCCTGCTTCAGCATCAGCGCCTGAGCCGTATCTACGACGTCGTTCGACGTGAGCCCGAAATGCAGCCAGCGGGAAGCGTCGGCGTTTCCGGCTGCCGCCATTTTCTCGGCGACAGCGGTAGTGAAAGCGATCACGTCATGCTTGGTCTCGCGCTCGATCGCGTCGATGCGGGCGATGTCGAATCCGGCATGGGCCCGCAGCGCCCGAGCTGCTTCCACCGGCACTTCTCCGGACTCGGCCAAAGCCTCGGCAGCGGCCAATTCCACTGCCAGCCATTGATCGTATTTGTTCTGATCGCTGAAGATCCGGCCCATTTCGGGCCGCGTGTATCTAGGAATCATGGGAAGTGGGCGGGCGAGGCATGCCTCGCCCCTACTAATAACAGAATGCCTCTAACAACTGGCCGGGTTCGGCGATGAGCAATTTCGTAAACAGACTGCGGCCGTCTAAAGCGCTCAACGCAGCCTGCCGAACCAACTCAGGATGGTTGTTGTGCTCGCTCAGGTGCCCCAGGATGAGGGTCGAGGTGCTGGTATCCAGATCATCGCGCACGAACGTGGACGCGGCATCGTTCGACAAATGGCCCATACGCCCCATGACCCGCTGTTTCACCGACCACGGGTACGGTCCCACCTTCAGCATGTTCAAGTCGTGATTCGATTCGAGCAGCAGCGCATCCGAGCCGCGCAACTGGACGCGGACCGAATCCGGCAGATACCCGAGATCGGTGGCGATGGAGATCTTGATGCCCTCGGCCCGAAATGAAAACGCCACCGGATCCACCGCGTCATGAGGAATGGTGAAGCTGGTGATATCGAAATCTCCGATGGTGAAGCTTGCTCCGGCCTGGAACAATTCAAGATTCGGAACGCAGTCGCCCCAGGGAATAGCCGGCGCGGTGAATCGCGAGACATACACGGGAATCTGAACACCGTCGCGCGGTTTGGCCAGCACCGGGAGTCCCGCCACATGGTCGCTGTGCTCGTGCGTGATGAGAATGGCCGTGAGCGACTGAGGGGAAATGCCGATCCGTTCAAGGCGCTCGAACGTCTCCTTACGGCTCAGTCCGGCATCAATCAGGAGACGGGTCTTCGCCGTCGCCAGCAGTGTGGCGTTCCCAGTACTAGAAGACGCAAGTACCCAACCTTGGACTATAAAGTTCTCCCTTAGAATGCATGATAACCCACTACAATGGTTTTATAGTTATGAAAGCTCGGGTTTACGTCTCTTATAAGTCCACCGTGCTCGACCCTCAGGGCCAAACTATCCAGAGCGCGCTGAACGGGTTGGGACACAAAACGATCACGGCAGTTCGCCAGGGCAAGTTTTTCGACATCGAAATCCAGGCGGGAACCGCCAAAGAGCAGGCGCAGCAGGAAATGGATCAGGTGGCACGCGACGTGCTAGCGAACCCCGTCATGGAAGACTACCGGGTGGAGATCCTCGACTGATTTGAACAGGACATGACATGTGCGGAATAGTTGGCTACATCGGAGACCAGAAGGCCGTCCCGATCATTCTGGACGGGCTGAAGCGGCTGGAATACCGCGGTTACGACTCGGCTGGGATCGCGGTGCTGGAAAAAGGCAACTGTCTGGGAGTGCGGCGCGCGTCGGGCAAGCTGCGCAACCTGGAAGAAGCCCTGCGGTTGAATCCCGTGGAAGGCTCCTATGGCATCGGTCACACGCGCTGGGCGACTCACGGACGGCCCACCGAAGAGAATGCCCATCCGCATCGCGATTGCCACGGCGACATCGTGGTGGTGCATAACGGCATCGTGGAGAACTACCTGACCCTCAAGCAGCAACTGATGGAGGAGGGTCACCGCTTCGTCACCGAGACTGACACGGAAGTGATCGCGCATTTAGTGGAAAAGCATTTCGACGGGAACCTGGAAAATGCCGTTCGCGACGCCGTGCGGCAGTTGACCGGCGTGTTCGCACTGAGCGTGATTTCGCGGAAAGATCCCAACAAGATCGTGGCCGCACGCTCCGGGCCGCCGGTAGTGGTGGGCCTGGGCGACGGCGAGTATTTCGTCGCCTCGGATGTGCCCGCGATCCTGGGCTACACGCGCGATATGTTCTTCCTGGCCGACGGTGACATGGCCGTGCTTACCCGCGACGGCGTGCATCTCACCGATTTCAGCGGGCGCCCCGTGAAACGCCAGGTCTCGCACATCCTGTGGGACCCCATCATGGCGGAAAAGGGCGGCTACAAGCATTTCATGCTCAAGGAAATCTATGAGCAGCCGCGCGCCGTCCGCGATACAACATTGGGCCGGGTAGGCCAGGAATCCGGACGGATTTTCCTGGACGAGATGGACATCTCCGCGCGCGAGTTCAAGGATTTCCGCCAGGTGCGCATCGTGGCCTGCGGAACCAGCTGGCATGCCGCATTGGCAGGCAAGTTCATGATCGAGCGGCTGGCGCGAGTGCCGGTAGAGGTCGATTACGGCAGCGAATTCCGCTACCGTGATCCGCTGGTGGGCCGCGACACGCTTACGGTGGTGATTTCGCAATCGGGCGAAACCGCCGACACACTGGCGGCCCAGCGCGAGGCCAAGCACAAGGGCTCGAAGACGCTGGCCATCTGCAATGTGGTCGGATCCATGATCACGCGCGAGGCCTCCGGAACGCTCATCACCCACGCGGGTCCCGAAATCGGCGTGGCGTCCACCAAGGCGTTCACCTGTCAGTTGACGGCCCTGTTTCTGCTGGCGATGTATCTGGGCCAGCAGCGCGAGGTCCTGAGTGAAGAAACCTCTCGCCATCTGGTGGAGCGGCTGGTGCACCTGCCGGGCCAGATGGAAGAAATCCTGCGCCGCGACCATATCTACGACGATCTGGCCAAATCCCTGTTCCGCTCCTCGGATTTCCTGTACCTGGGACGCGGCATCCACTTCCCCATCGCTCTCGAAGGCGCGCTGAAGCTGAAAGAAATCTCCTACATCCATGCCGAAGGGTACCCGGCCGGTGAGATGAAACACGGTCCCAACGCGCTGATCGATGAGAATCTCCCCACGGTGGTGCTGGCCACGCGGGATTTCTCCGATGAAGGGAGCCGCCTGCTGTACGAGAAGACGCTCTCGAACATCCAGGAAGTGAAAGCGCGCGAGGGCAAGGTGATCGCGGTGGCGTGCGAAGGCGACGATGAAGTGACCAAAACGGCCGACCACGTGATTCCGATCGCCACCACGCACGAGCTGCTGCTGCCGATTCTCGAGGTTGTGCCGCTGCAGTTGCTGGCGTATCATATTGCCGTCCGGCGGGGATGCGATGTGGACCAGCCGCGCAACCTGGCCAAGAGCGTTACCGTCGAGTAGTGCAGCACACGCATCGCATGGAAATCCGCACCCGCGGCAAGGGTCTGTACCCGTGCACTCGCGAAGTCGCCACGTGGGTGGCGTCCACTAAAGCGGAAACCGGCATGCTGACGTTATTTATCCAGCACACCTCGGCGTCGCTGGTGATTCAGGAGAATGCCGACCCGGATGTCACGCTCGATTTGGCGGATTTCTTCGAGCGCCTGGTACCTGAGAATGATCCCCGGTATCGGCATGATACCGAAGGTCCCGACGACATGCCCGCGCACATCCGTGCCGCGCTCACGCAAACGAGTCTGTCGATTCCCGTAATCGGAGGGCGGATGGCTCTGGGGACCTGGCAGGGAATTTACGTGTTCGAACACCGGTCGGAGCCGCAGCGGAGAAGCGTGGTGCTACATTTAGCCGCAAATAAACGCGAATAAACGCGAATTAAAGATTCGCGTAAACAGCTCGTTCGAAGTCGCCTAGCAGCCCGACCGCTTCTTTATCCACGAACGGCAGGAACTGCATCATGATCACGCCGCAGATCCCGCGCGGCGGATCGATCCAGTAAAACGTGTTGTACACTCCGGCCCACGCCAGGCTGCCTGCCGAGCGGCCGCCCGGATACCCAACCGTGTTGATCAGGAAACCCAGGCCCCATTTGTCGACAACGCCGGGATGCAGATCCACGTCACTCGACGTGTTGGGCAGGAAGGTCTTCAAGCGTCCGGCGCCCAGGCCGCCGATCTGATTGACGCTCATCATCTCCACCGACTTCGCCGTGAGAATCTCGTCGCGGATACCCGACCGGCCGTAGCGCAGGATCATCTGCATGAAACGGATGTAATCGGGCGCCGTCGAAGACAGTCCCCCGCCCCCGTTGAACGCGCGCGGCTTGGGAGGAAGCGTGCGCGGCGTTTCCCGAAGGGAGCCGTCAGGCTGCCGTTGATAGCGGCTGACCAGCCGGTCGAACTTTTCTGCGGGCACGCTGAATCCCGTGTCGTTCATACCGAGCGGCTGAAGAATATTGCGGTCGAAATACTGCTCGAGTGTCAGGCCGCTGGCGGCTTCCACCAGCCTCCCGGTCCAATCCGTGCTGTAGCCGTACTGCCAGCGAGTGCCCGGCTCGAAGACCAGCGGCACGAGCGGGGCCACCGCACCCGGCGGGATCGGCGCGGTCTGCGTGTATTTGAACATCTCCTCGGACCAGGTGGGATACGCGAATCCGGAGGTGTGCGTGAGCAGATGGCGCAAGGTGATGGGTTTCATCGCCGGGCGCAGCACGGGTTTTCCGGCGGGGTCGAACCCTTCGAGCACTTGGATCTGCCCCAGTTCCGGAAGATACTTCGCCGCTGGCTCGTCGAGCTTCAGTTTCCCGCGCTCGACCAGCTGCATAGCAGCGACCGAGGTGAGGGCCTTGGTCATGGAGGCGATGGCGAAGATGGAGTCGGGCCGGACGTCGATCCCGGAGGCCGAATCGCGTTTTCCAAACGCTCCGCTGTAGAGGATCCTGTCCGACGAAGCGACCATCGCGGCGACGCAGGGGATTTTCCTGCGCTCGATCCCTTCGCGGAGCGTCCGGTCGATTGCGTTGGTGGAGGCAGATGCCCCGAACAGGCGTTGCGCCTGCGTACCGAGAAGGACCATTCCTGCAAACGGGCCTCCAAACTGCCGCCGGGTGAGGTGGGTCATGACTCTATCGATACCACACACGGCCCCGGGGGCGAAAAAAAGTTGGATGGCCGTGTCGATACCTTAAGACTCGCACGTCGTTTCCATGAAGGACGCCCTGAATCAAGGCGTCACGAAGTCCGAAAACGAACGGGAGAAACTCATGAACACGAATATTTTGGAAAGAACAGAGCCAGTGATCGCAGGCACGTCGGACCTGGAGCAAGCCCGCGTTTACCTCGAGCAAACCCGCTGCTACGCGATTGGGGCTACCAGAGGATTGACTGACACGCAATGGAAGTTCAAGCCGGCCGCTGACCGGTGGTCGATTTTGGAAATTGTCGAGCACATGGTCGCCATACAGGAACTCGTACTGGGACCCATTTGGGAGCAACTCGCCAAAGCGCCCCCGTCTACCGGCAACCGTGACTACAAACCAGTGGATGGGATCGTTATGTACCAGTTTCCCAATCGGTTGAACACGTTTCCATCTCCGCTTCAACCGTCGGGCCGATTGGAGCCCGCTGTCGCATTCGACCGTCTGCTCAAGAATCACGGACGGATCGTCGAATATCTCGAATCGACTCCGGATCTTCGTCAGCGTATGCGGGAATCGCCGCCGCTCAAGGCCATCACCAAAGGCGCGCTCGAGTTCATGGATGGCTATCAATGGCTGCTCACGGCGGCCGCGCACACCCAGCGCCATACCAACCAGATCCTCGAAGTAAAATCGGACCCCAATTTCCCCGCAAGCTGACATACGGAGGCTGTGCGTGCAATGATTCGAAAAGGAGCCGGGCAATGCGCTACATGATGCTGGTCTACACGAAGGAAAAGGAAAGCGGTCTTACGAGTGAGCAAGCCGAAGAGCTCAAGGCCGCTCACCGGGCGGTGATTGAGGAGGCTACCCGAAAGGGCGTCCTGCAGGGTGCAGAGCCGTTGGGTCCCACCGCAAACGCGACCACGGTTCGAGTGCAAAACGGCAAATCGCTGATCACAGACGGACCGTTCGCCGAGACGAAGGAGCAACTGGCCGGTTACTACATCCTCGATTGCAAGAACTTGGACGAAGCCATCGAATGGGCGGAGAAGATTCCAACGGCGTGCAGGGGAGGCGAAGGCTGCATCGAGGTCCGCCCATTGCCTGGCATGCCGGCGCGCTCGGGAACGGAGGCGATCGCAGGCCACGCTGCCACTTTGAATGGCTGATATCCGGTCCACTGCCGACTCTGTTTTCCGGCAGGAATCGGGGCGCATCATTGCGAGCTTGATCCGGGTCTCCGGCTCCTTCGATCGCGCTGAGGAGGCGATGCAGGAAGCGTTTGCCTCGGCGCTCGCTTCCTGGCCTGAGAAGGGAGTGCCAGCGAATCCCGGAGCCTGGATCACTGCCACGGCGCATCACAAACTGATCGATGCCATCCGCAAGGAGCAAACCCGGCGCGACAAGCAGGATTCCCTGCTGTACGAAACGGAAACTGCTGGTATGTCTTCCGAGCCGGATTTTCAGGAAGCCTCCATGCACTTCCCGGATGACCGTCTCCGCCTGATATTTACCTGCTGCCACCCGGCATTGAATCCGGAAGCTCAGCTTGCCCTGACGTTGCGGACACTCGGCGGATTGAGCACGCCAGAGATTGCCAAGGCGTTCCTTGTGCCGGAGCCGACGCTTGCGCAGCGCCTGGTGCGCGCAAAACGGAAAATCCAGGAGGCCCGAATTCCCTATGAGGTGCCTCCGCCGAATCGCTTACCGGAGCGCCTGGGTGCAGTGCAGGCCGTCATATACCTGATCTTCAATGAAGGCTATGCAGCCACCTCCGGGACCGAACTGGTTCGCAACGATTTGTGCGCGGAAGCGATTCGTCTGGGCCGCGTACTGTGCGAACAGCTTCCGCAGGAAGGAGAAAACGTCGGCCTCTTAGCGTTAATGCTGCTTCAAGACTCGCGCCGGAATGCGCGCGTGATGAATGGGGAACTCGTCACATTGGAGGAACAGGACCGTTCATTGTGGGATCAAGCTGCGATTTCGGAGGGAGTAACGCTGGTCGAACGGGCTCTCAGGCTCGGCCCGGTCGGGCCCTATCAATTGCAGGCGGCGATTGCAGCTTTGCACGTGCAGGCCAAGAATTCAGCGGAGACCGATTGGCATCAGATCGCGGCGCTTTACGAAAAACTCCTGGAGGTGAGTCCGTCGCCGGTCATCGCGCTTAACCACGCGGTCGCCGTCGCGATGAGCGCGGGGATAGAGGACGGTTTGAAGCAAATTGACAATCTCGGACACACCGGTGCGCTCGATCAGTACTACTTGTTTCACGCCGCGAGGGCGGATCTCTTGCGGCGGCTGAATCGCTGCAGTGAGGCTGCAGCGGCCTACGAACGAGCGGCCAGCCTGGCTACGAATGGCATCGAAGCGGATTTCCTGAAACGGCGGTTGCGCCAGATGGAGGCGCCTCAGTCGAAACAGTAGGCCGGGCTCTTTCGCTATTGAACAAAGCGCCGGTCGCGCTTCAGGATCGCCGGGACATCCAGGTCGTCGAACAGTGGCTCGGCCGTCCCGTTGGCGTGGGCAGCGGCGGCCAACTGCGGTTCCTCATGCTTGGGCTGGTGATGGCCCTGCGGCTCGGGCTCGACTTCCGCCGGCGCCAGCTCGACAGGCGCGGGTTCCTCGGCGGCAGCTTCTACCAGCGGATAGTCAGAGCGGACAGGCTCGGGATGCGCCACAGGAGCCGAGGTCACGGAGCTGCGGATCTCGAACGCCGGCGCTTCCGTGGTCCGCGGGCGCCGAATGATGGTCGGCAAACCGGCGCGCTCGAAACCGGTGGCGATCACGGTGACCTTCACTTCATCGCCAAGGGCCTCATTCAGCACCACGCCGAAGTTGATCTCGACGTCGTCATTGCCGGCGGCGTCGCGAATCAGGGTGCAGGCTTTGTTCACTTCGTGCAGGCCGAGGCTGCGGGAGCCGGTGATATTTACCAGCACGCCGCGCGCGCCGCGCACGCCGCCCTCATCGAGCAACGGGCAGCCGATGGCTTTCTCCGCCGCCGCCGCAGCCGCATTGGGACCGCTGGCCGTAGCGGTGCCCATCATCGCGTAGCCCATGCCGACCATGATGCTGCGGATATCGGAGAAATCGCGGTTGACCAGGCCGGGAGTGGTGATGATATCGCTGATGCCCTGCACCGCCTGCCGCAGAACGTCGTCGGCCAGGCGGAATCCGTCGAAGATGCTGGTGTCCGAAGACGCCTGGTCCAGCAGACGGTCGTTGGGAATGGCGATGACCGTGTCGGCCACGCCCCCCAGCTCCAACAAACCCTGCTCGGCTTGCTTGCGTCGCTTGGATCCTTCGAAAGCGAACGGCTTGGTGACCACCGCGACCGTCAGCGCGCCCAGTTCCTTCGCCAGCGACGCCACGACCGGCGCGGCTCCCGTGCCGGTGCCGCCGCCCAGTCCGGCGGTGACGAACACCATGTCGGCGCCTTCCAGAAGATCGATGATTCTTTCGGTGTCTTCGAGGGCCGCCTGCCGCCCGACGGACGGGTCGGATCCGGCGCCGAGACCGTTGGTGATTTTCGAGCCGATGGCGAGTTTGCTCGGCGCAGGGGACGAGGCCAGCGCCTGCACGTCCGTGTTCAGGACGCAGAACTCCACGCCGGCGAGCCCTTCATGCAGCATGCGCGCGACGGCGTTGGAGCCGCCTCCGCCCACGCCGAAGACCCTTATCCGCGTCCGCGGCGCGGGTTCTTCCTGAATCACGAATTTCAATGCATCGAGTGCCATGGATTCTTTCCCCTTTACTTTCACCGATCGCTTAGCGCGCGGCTCGCTCATCGCATCACCAGTCCCATGAGGCCCCGGTTGCGCCGCGGCGGCGGCCGGTGCAGCTTCAACTTGGCCGAATACATCGCCAGGCCGGCAGCGGTGGCCCACACCGGGCTGCGCAATTCCTCCGGCCAATCTCCGATCCCTTTCGCCAGGCCCAAACAAGCGGTGCAGTCGAGCTTTTTCTCCGCCATGTCCCACATGCCGGGCAGCATTGCGCCGCCGCCGGTGAGCAGAACGCCTTCGAGCAGAGAGCGATCCATGCCGGCGCGCTGGATTTCGGCTCTTACGAACCCGAACAATTGGTCGGCGCGGGCTTCCAGCACGTCGATCAGCTCGCTGCGATGTGCCTCGCGCGGCGGACGGCCTTCGGGCGAGGGAATCTCGATCAGCGTCGTCTCGGCGGTCAGGCCCAGCATGGCGCAGCCGTATTGCTGTTTGAGGCTTTCGGCATCCTCATAGGAGACCTTCAGCATCCAGGCGATATCGCGCGTGAAGTGATCGGCGGTGACCGGAAGACTGGAGGCCAGAATCAGTTTTTCGCCGTCGTATACGACCAGGCCACTCGATTCCAGGCCGATGTCGACGATTGCAACGCCGCGCGCGCGCTCCTCCGGCCCGACGCAAGCGTAGGCCGCGGCCATCGGCTCAAAGACCGTCTCTTCCACAGGCAAATGGGCCAAGTGGGCCGACGCGATCAGCGCCTGATGCTCCTGCACGGAGGCAGTCACCAGGTGGACGTTGGCTTCCAGGCGCGAGCACACGCCTTTGGTCGGCCGGCGGAAACCGGCGCGCCCATCGAGAATAAAATCCTGTGGAGCTACGTGCAGGACCATCCGGTCGCGCTCGAGCGCCACGTCCGAGCCGAGCTCGACCGCGTAAGCCAGATCATCCTGATCGATTTCGCGCGGGCGCCCGAACTCGTACAGCCCGCGGCCCTGCGCGCCATGAATGGCACGTCCTCCCAGGCCGAGAGTGGCCGCTTCGACGGAGACCTTCGCGCCCCGCTCGGCGTCGGCTACGGCGGCTCGAATGGATTCGGCTACGGCGTCCTGATCGGTGATCCGGCCTTTGGTCCAGCCGCTCGAAACCGCCAGCCCATATGACAGACAGCGGAGGTGATCGTTTTCGA